>JAZASQ010000399.1:0-1002 GCA_036343235.1 Lachnospiraceae bacterium | reverse complement strand
CCGGTGTTCTTCCCAATATCTACGCATTTCACCGCTACACTGGGAGTTCCCCTTTCCTCTCCTGCACTCAAGTAACCCAGTTTCCATCGCCATACGGGGCTGAGCCCCGCAGTTTCACGACAGACTTAAATTACCGCCTACATGCGCTTTACGCCCAATAATTCCGGACAACGCTTGCCACCTACGTATTACCGCGGCTGCTGGCACGTAGTTAGCCGTGGCTTCCTCGTTCCCTACCGTCAGTCCCCTCCGTTGTTGATAGAGGGGAGGTTCGTCAGGAACAACAGAGCTTTACGTTCCGAAGAACTTCCTCACTCACGCGGCGTTGCTCCGTCAGGCTTGCGCCCATTGCGGAAGATTCCCCACTGCTGCCTCCCGTAGGAGTCTGGGCCGTGTCTCAGTCCCAATGTGGCCGTTCATCCTCTCAGACCGGCTACCGATCGTCGCCTTGGTAGGCCGTTACCCCACCAACCAGCTAATCGGACGCAGGCCCATCCCCCGGCGATAGCTTGTAAACAGAGGCCATCTTTCAAATCCGTACCATGCGGCACAGACTTCGTATCCGGTATTAGCACCCCTTTCGGAGTGTTGTCCCCGGCCGGAGGGCAGGTTGCCTACGCGTTACTCACCCGTTCGCCACTAGGATTCTGCCGAAACAAAATCCCCGTTCGACTTGCATGTGTTAGGCACGCCGCCAGCGTTCGTCCTGAGCCAGGATCAAACTCTCCATAATAATTACAGAAAGCCGATTCGGCTCTTCTTGTTGTTCAGAAATTTTTGACTTCGTTAGGTCCGTCCCAAAAGGGACTGACCCGCACATTCATTTGGTTCGTTATTCAGTTCTCAAGGTTCCTTGCCGTCTTTCGACGACTTGATTATGATAGCACTTCTTTTTTCCTTTGTCAACACCTTTTTTCAAAAAAATCAAAAGTTTTTTAGAGTCATTACTTTTAATGCTTTCGATTACCGCAAAGGCCTGGCAAAATGAAGAAAAGAGAGGCT
>JAZASQ010000398.1:0-1006 GCA_036343235.1 Lachnospiraceae bacterium | reverse complement strand
TTGTAGCCATCGAACACGGGCCGGGTCTTGGCGTACTGCACCACGGCGGCCATGAGCGCGGAGGTTTTGGACAACTCGTCCTCCGCTGTTTTCAGTTCTCCGGCCAGCGTGTGAAAACGGGCCGTAGCCTCGTCCACCTTCACGGATAAATCCTCATAGCCGGACAGCCCGCGCTCCCGGACAAGCTGGAGGGTGGCAGCCATCTGCTTGATATTGTGGATGGTGGCCCAGCGTTTGTAGCCCGGCCCCATGCCCGAGCGCATACGGTTTTCAATGTCGATCCAGAAGTCTACCCTCCGGGGCGGCGACGGGGCCTCGGCGTGGATCTCCGGCACAGGCCGCTCCCCGGCGATGACGGCCCGGATGTCCTCGGGGTCAAAGCCCTCCCCCAGCGTGGAGGCCCGGAGCCGCGTCGGTTTATTTGCCCCCGGCGCAAGGAACGAGATCGAGCCGCCCCGCCCGCGCTTCACCGTATACCCGGCCTCTTCCATGAGCCGGAGGAACGCGGCGAAGTCGGCGGGCTTTTGTTCGAGGGCGGCAACGATGGCCAACCTGATTCGGTATAGCTTTTGCGATCTTCTAATACTGGATGAACCGTTGAACAATCTGGACTATAGCAATGTCCGCGCTTTTTCAAATGTTCTAACAAGAATCTATCGTGCCAAACCGGAGCTTGCCATCATTCTTGTTACGCATTGCCGTTCGATTCCCATAGTGAATCGAATAATAGAAATCGATCCAGACAAAAAAGTGTTTACTGAAAACGAGAGCTATACTTGTAGCTCATGCTTTGGATCAGTGGACGGCGATGGTTTTTATCGATAATGACCACGCTCCATGTAATTTGCAAATTGAGCGTCTCTTCCAAATGACGGAGGAGGCGCTCTTTTTCTGCCTTGGGTGCGCTATCAATTAAAAGTGCACCCTGAAGGGTGCAAAATCGGCCTTTCAGGGTGCAAAATGTGATTGTATCAAAAAGCCTCTCAATGGGGAGCTGCTGCTCACA
>JAZASQ010000397.1:0-1011 GCA_036343235.1 Lachnospiraceae bacterium | reverse complement strand
CTGCCGGACCCGGCAAGAGAAAACTTCGGAGGCCCCCCGGAAACCGTTCCAGGGGTGCTTCGGACCTTCCGCCTTCCGGATGGCAGAAAATCCTCTGCTCCTACACGTAGAATATCGGCACGACCCCCCCCGAAATCTTTAGGGCTTCCTGCAAATTTCTTTTTCGTTTACCCGTCAAATCTGTACAGTGGCGGACTTTTGTAGCAATCCCTGCAATAGACCCACTCAGCTGTCATTGGATGGCGGGCTTTTGTTACAAATCCTAAAATGAACCCATCATGCTGCCTTTGAATGGCGTACTTTTGTTGCAAATACCGAAATAGGCCCAACAAGCTACTGCTGACTGGCGGACTTTTGTAGCAAATAACCCCGTCTGCGCCAACAGATAATCCATCCACAAGTCCGGCTCCGGCGCGGCTGCGACCTGCCGGTCAGCAAGGGTAGTGGGGAAGCCGAAGGTATGGAGACTCCTGTCCTTCCGTAGTAGGGGCCAGTCTTTTGTCCAAACTCGCCGGAGCAAAATGTGAGTACTCAGGGAGCCGCTGCCTGATGCAAGGGCAAGCAGAAAAAAGAAGGCCCCGCCGGGGCGCCGTAGACAGTCCGTAGACTGTGCAGGGTGCCCCGGCCGGGTCTTATGTTTTCTGCGTCAATCCGTCCGCCGGGTCTCGATAGTCACATTTTCGAAGGCGAATTGGATCCACCGAAAAATGCGGGAAGTGGAAGGGCAGGAGCGGAATACCGCACGGCCTTTCTGAAAACCAGGCAGAGGAGCCGCCGGGTGAAGGGCCGCCCAAATTTCAGTTCATGTAGTCCGCCACATTCGACGCATCCACGGCTTCAAAAGGAACCCAGCCATATAGGAGGTCGTCAGAGACACCCTCTATGCCCTTGGCGGATTTGCCGGAGGCCAGGGCCGTGGCAATCTCAATGGCTTTGGCGGCCTGCCCGTTCGCGTTCTGGAAGACCGTGAAGGCCATCTCGCCGTTTTGAATGGATTTGCAGCCGTCAGCT
>JAZASQ010000396.1:0-1023 GCA_036343235.1 Lachnospiraceae bacterium | reverse complement strand
TACGAAGCAGCCTGGAAGTGATTCATGGCAAAGCCGAAAAGGTCTTCCAAAGTGAGAAGATTCCCCAGCCCCTGCGGGATGAGTTTAATGTGAAGTCCGCACAATACCGGAATATGTATTCTTCCCTTGAAACGATGAAAGGCTTGTCGACAGACGCTGAAGCCATTCAAAACCTGTCTGATCAGCAGAATAATATCCTGAAAACCTGGCTTGCCTGGGAACAGGGAATTATAAAGCAGGCCCTTGGCGGCAGTTGAAAATTGGGACAAAGAGAACGCACGAAGATTCGGATTTAGAAACGGGGAAACGCAATGCCCAATAAAGATATCCAATTTGAAATCACCCAACACCTTGGCGACCTGTCCGCCCCATCCGAAAAGGGCTGGACCAAGGAACTGAACCTCGTTTCCTGGAATGGCGGGGCGCCCAAGTACGACATCCGCGACTGGTCGGAAGACCACACGAAGATGGGAAAAGGCGTTACGCTGACAGCGGAGCAGGCGAAGAAGCTCGGAGAACTGCTGGCCGGCATCTGAGGGGGCTGCAGCAATTAGTCATGGCATGTTTCAGAGCATCGAAGAATTCAATAGAAAATATCATATATCGCTGAACCCGCAGCAGCAGGCGGCGCAGTCGAAGATTGACGGACGTTTTCTGATCCTGGCGGTTCCGGGGAGCGGGAAGACGACCGTCCTTGTGGACCGGCTCGGCTACATGGTGCTGGCCGGCGGCGTGGATCCGGCGAGCATCCTGACTGTGACATACACGCGGGCGGCAGCAGGAGAGATGCAGAAACGCTTCGCGGACAAGTTTGACGACGGGGCACTGCATTATTCTGAAGCCATCAATTTCTGCACGATCAACAGCTTCGCCCATCAGGTGCTGCGCTTCTACGGAGGACAGATCGGAAAGAAGCAGTTTGACATCGTATCTGACGAGGACGTCCACAGCATCATCCGCGACATCTTCCTGAAGAACGAGAAGACTTACCCGACGGAATCCGATTTCAAGGACATCACGACG
>JAZASQ010000395.1:0-1024 GCA_036343235.1 Lachnospiraceae bacterium | reverse complement strand
TGCCTGGCGATCACCTTGACGCTATGCACGTAACCCTGATCCACCCTGTTGCAATGAACGAGCAGGACCGCTTCGCTATTCGTGAGGGCGGCCACACCGTCGGCGCAGGCGTTGTTGCCAAGATTATCAAGTAATTTCCGCTAGCACGGAAACATAACAGGGGCCCGGCTTTGCCGGGCCTTTTTTCATTTTCGCTCCCTCGTGATAGAATCTCGCAAAACGGGGGAATCATGCTCAAACGAATCTTTCTTTTACTCTCCGGTCTGTTCCTTGCGGCAGGCTGCAGCTCACCTGACAATCCTCCTGCCTATCCGGAAAACATCTGCAGGATTTTCGAGCAGTATCCCCACTGGGCTGACGCCACTTTCAATGCCGAGAAGAAATGGGGCGCGCCGGCCTCCGTCATGATGTCAATCATGTACCAGGAGTCTGCCTACCGGTACAATGCCCAGCCGCCTGTGCGCTGGGCCCTCATCATCCCATACGGCAGGGCCAGCTCCGCCTACGGCTTCCCGCAGGCGAAGGACGAGGCCTGGGCAAACTATGAGCAGGCGACCGGCACCAGCGGCTCAAGGGAGAATTTCGGGGACAGCATAAATTTCATCGGATGGTACATGTCCGTCACCATGAGGAAGAACGGTGTCGGCCCCTATGACGGCTACAGGCACTATCTGAACTATCATGAGGGCTGGGGCGGCTACGCCAAGGGCACCTACAGCGGCAAGGACTGGCTTATCAAGGTCGCCCGCAAGGTTGACTCCAGGGCGAAGACATATGAGGAGCAGCTTGACAGCTGCGGATACTGATTTCAGTTTTAGAGCTTGTGCAGGGAAAGGAGTTAAGGATATTTCCCGTGCATTGCACATTGCTTCTGAGAAGAAGTCCGGGGACGGGCTGAAAGCAATTAAGACCGAGACAGGTTCCGGCAGCTGTCTGTATAGGCAAACATCCGGATTTTTTACGGCAGCCTGCGCTGATATCCCGGTGCTCTCATTGGAGTGCCCGGGGTCCGCGGGCTGCCGGA
>JAZASQ010000394.1:0-1028 GCA_036343235.1 Lachnospiraceae bacterium | reverse complement strand
CCGCAGTGGAAGCCCATGAAGGTATCCGTGAGCTTGTAGTCGGTCTTTCCTGCAATCTCGGCATCGTACATGGACTTGGGTACGGAATTGTTGATATCGAGAAGCGTAACGGTGTCAGCCGATGCGCACATGCCGATGTATTCGGAAAGGGCTCCGTAGATATCTACCTCGCAGGATACGGGGATGCCGCGGGATACGAGGCGGGAGTTTACGTAGCAGGGTTCGAAGCCGAATTCCTTGGGGAATGCGGGCCAGCACTTGTCGGCGAAGGCCACATACTTGCGGGCGCCCTTGTGCTCTTCCGCCCAGTCAAGGAGTGTGAGTTCGAACTGGGCCATGCGCTCAAGAAGGTCGCTGTAATACTTGCCCTCGCCCATCTCGGAAGCCATGTCCTTGCAGACATCGGGAATCCGCTTGTCGCCTTCATGTGCCCGGTAAGCTACGAGCAGATCGAGCTCGGAATTCTCTTCGATCTCGACGCCGATCTCATAGAGGCCTTTAATAGGAGCGTTGCAGGCGAAGAAGTCCTGGGGACGCGGTCCAAAGGAAATAATCTTCAGGCCCTGGAGGCCAAGAATCGTGCGGGCAATGGGAACAAACTCGGAAATCATCTGAGCCACGTCGTCAGCGGTTCCTACGGGATAGGAAGGAATCCATGCCTTGAGGTGGCGCATGCCGAGATTGTAGGACAGGTTCAGGACACCGCAGAAGGCGTCGCCGCGGCCGTCGATGAGGTCGCCGTCGCCCTCGGCTGCTGCCGCATACATGACGGGTCCGTCGAAGTGCTGGGCAATGAGGGTCTCGGGTGTCTCGGGACCGAAGTTTCCGAGGAAGACCACGAGGGCGTTGACGCCGGCTGCCTTTACCTCGTCAACGGCGGCAAGAGCGTCCTTCTCGTTCTCTACTGTCGTCTTTGCCTCAAATACGTCGAGGCCCTTCTTGTCGCATGCGGCCTTGACGGCGCCCCGGCGTTTTTCGGACAGGGCAATCGGGAAGCAGTCGCGGGAAACCGCGATGATGCCAAGCTT
>JAZASQ010000393.1:0-1028 GCA_036343235.1 Lachnospiraceae bacterium | reverse complement strand
CGCTCAGGCGACAGGGATACGGCTACCCTGACGATGAATATTTCTTCCTTAAGATTATCGATATCAGTAGAATGGAATATGACATGAATCCTCGATCACACAGAAAATGTGACTGAGCCTTTTTTTTTGCCTGTTTCATATCCCTTCCGTGCGGTGCCGCCTTACTGGCCGTTCTCCTTCCTGACGAAGCCCGTTCCCCGAAAGAAAAGTTATGCTCAGATCCATGAATGCTGCCTGAAGGCGCGAAATTTTACGCCATTTGCTGATAAAATCACTCTCCTGTGCTCAGTTTATCTGTATCATTTATAAGTTAAAATGCTCCTTCGTTGCAGCAGGCGCCGGAGGAGCATGGCGCTGCCCGCGGATCAGGTCCGTTCTGTTTCCCGTTGGCCGGGAAAATCCGGGATCCTGAGTCTCCGGGACTGCTGCCCCGGCCGGCACAGGCGTGCGCGGCAGAGTATTTGACAGGCAATGGAACCGAAGCCGGAACAGAGAGGACTGTTGATTAAATGATTACAAAAGGAAAGATTCTTACATTCGGCAATATCAACGATTTCTATCCGCTTGGAGCAGACAACAAGGCTGCGTATGAGTTCGCCTCGGTTTTCCTGAAGAACCTTGACAGGAAGGACAAGTCATTAACCAAATATTTCGCCGTATCGGAGACCAACAGGGCCGGCTCAAGAATCGACTGGTACTGCAACGGCTCATATTACAACGGCGATCCGCAATGGACTCCATGGCGGGAGGCCCAGGAGTCCGAGCGCACTGCCGCTCTTGCAGAGCTTGACCAGATGACAGCAGGCCTTGCAAAGCTTGCCGAGAGGCTCAGGGACAGGCCGGACCAGTCGCCTGATCTGAAATTTTTTCTCGAGCTTATTTCCGGTGACAAGGAAAAGGGCACTCCGCCGATCGTGCTCCAGACGCCGGGCAGGGACTGGATCTTCATCGTTGACGGGCATCCGGTACTGACTTTCTGGGGTTTCACCGAAAAGGGAATAGAGACGGCAGGAGCAGACCCTTTCTAT
>JAZASQ010000392.1:0-1035 GCA_036343235.1 Lachnospiraceae bacterium | reverse complement strand
CCTGATTGTTTTCATACGTTTTCCCAAAGATGGCAAACAAAAAGATGAACTGTTCGCTTGATTTGCGCAGAGCTCGGGCGAGCTCACAGCGCGCGCTGTTATTTTATCAGAATTCACCGGCGCGGGGCTAACTGTGACACAGGGCACGCCTTACTGGCAGAAAATGGCAGGAAAAATGAATCAGATCAGGAGACAGGCGGAAAATAACGCAGTAGAGTGAGAGATGCCTGCCGGAAAACAAATCCCGGGAAAAGATCCCGGGATTTCAGGATGAGCACATGCCGCAGGCCCGGCATGGCGTCATCGGCCTCAGATTACGATGTTGCCGTTGGCGTCAGACCTGGCGCAGATGGCCATGATGATTCTGACAAGGGCAAAGAGGGCAGGAAGACCGGTCCAGCAGAAGAGCAGGCAGAGGATGCCAAGTCCGGTGTGGCCTGCGTAGAACTCCTGGATGCCAAATCCGCCGAGGAAGAAGGCGATGATGATGTAGACGATCTTGTTGACGGGATGAACATTTGCCATGTTTTTTCTCCTTGAAAATTCCTCGGGACTATATCACAAAGCGCACGGAAATCAACACGGTCGCCGTAGGCATGGCTGCTCATGGCACCTTATAAATATTCTGAATTACCTCAGAGGGTAATTTTCCCACTGCTGTCAGAAGGCTTCAGTATCGCCATGATGATCCTTATCCACGCCCAGAACACCGGGATGCCTGTCCAGCAGAGAAGCAGACAAACGATCCCGGCCGCCACGTGCCCCGAATAGAACTCCTGGATGCCAAACCCTCCGAGGAAGAAGGCGATAATGATGTAGAGAACCTTGTCAACCGGATGGGGTCCAGCTATGATTGCTCCGCCTGCCCACTGATTCTGACCCTGTCCCTGGGCGCTGCCCTCTGCAGTCCGGGTGCCGAAGCCGTCCTTCTTCATGGGCGCGCCGCACCTCGGGCAGAAATTGCCCTCAATACCATCAGGCTGGACATATCCGCATTTGCTGCAGTGCATTCTTAACCTCACGAAAAAACGGCAT
>JAZASQ010000391.1:0-1040 GCA_036343235.1 Lachnospiraceae bacterium | reverse complement strand
GGGTGAAGTCGTAACAAGGTAGCCGTATCGGAAGGTGCGGCTGGATCACCTCCTTTCTATGGAGACGATGCCGTGCGAGAGCACGGCGTACTCTTCGGTCGGGCACATTCATTTTGGTAGTTATTCGGTCCTGAGGGTTCCGTGAGGGACTTTCAAATATAAAATTTTCAGTGTCGTGCAGATGCAAGGAAGGGCAAGGGAGCGACGGGAGATCATACTGGCGTATATCGACCGAGCGAGACGGAGCCCTGACGAGGCAGATGCCGGCAATGGGAATTTTATGCTGGACCTTGAAAACTGAACAGAAGAGACGAAAACAAGAAGCCTTGTCACGGAAGATGAGCCGTGGTAAGGCGACCTCTGAATCAAAGCGAAAGCAGAGAGAAGAGAATTAACGAGTCAAAGGCATAGAAACATGCCTTAGCAAGCAAGAAGAGAAATCAAGCTACTAAGGGCATACGGTGGATGCCTTGGCGCCATGAGCCGAAGAAGGACGCGATAAGCTGCGAAAAGCCGCGGGGAACTGCAAATGAGTATAGATCCGCGGATGTCCGAATGGGGAAACCCGGCAGCCGTTATGGGCTGTCACCCTTTTAGAGGGAGGGAACCCGGTGAACTGAAACATCTAAGTAGCCGGAGGAGAAGAAATCAAACGAGATGCCCCCAGTAGCGGCGAGCGAAGCGGGCAGAGCCTAAACCGTGCACCTTCGGGTGTGCGGGGTTGCGGACCGGCGGGATCGGGCGAGTTGTTAGCGGAAGCTTCTGGAAAGGAGCGCGAGAGAGGGTAAAAGCCCCGTACGCGAAAACGACGAGCTCGAGGCCGGGATCCAGAGTACCACGGGGCACGAGGAATCCTGTGGGAAGCAGGGGGGACCACCCTCCAAGGCTAAAGACTCAATGGCGACCGATAGCGCATAGTACCATGAGGGATCGGTGAAAAGAACCCCGGGAGGGGAGTGAAAGAGAACCTGAAACCGTATGTCTACAAGCAGTCGGAGCGAAAGCGACGGCGTGCCTATTGAAGAATGAGCCAACGAGTT
>JAZASQ010000390.1:0-1043 GCA_036343235.1 Lachnospiraceae bacterium | reverse complement strand
CCGGACGTTGTGACAGAGGAAGCCTTTACAGGTATTTCCGGCAGCGGAAACACCTTCAAGGCGGACCTTCCTGCAGCGAGCGTGGTGGAAATCAGACTCGGGTGATACTTTACCGGCCGGCGGTGTCAAAGCCTCCGGTCGGTTTTCTATGAGCAGGAGAGTGCTTTTGTGATGGATTTGGAAACAGACGGACAGCTTTTTGCGTGACTTTACGGAACTTTACAGTTCCTCACACGGCACGCAGCGCGTATTATCGGCGAGCATTATGAGAGACGGCCTTATGAAGTTTAATTATGACAATGTGGTTTTCCGGGTGATTTCAAAGATTGCGGATGCCTTCTACATCAGCATTCTCTGGCTGATTTTCTGCGTACCGGTCGTGACGATCGGGGCCTCGACCAGCGCCATGTACTATGTGGTCCACAACCAGTTCCGGGGTGGAAGGGGCTACATCTGGAAGTCCTTCTGGAAGGTCTTCAAAGAGGATTTCAAGAGTTCCCTTCTATGCACCCTGGCGGTGGAAGCCCTGTTTGCCCTCGTCCACTTCGACGTGGTCTTCATGAATTCCCTGGCCGCCGCCAATCCGGACGTGGCCTGGGTGGGGGCTGTGCATGTGATTTTCTACTACCTGCAGTTTTTCGTCATTGCCTGGAGCGCCTTCGTCTTCTGTTATCGGGGCCGCTTTTCTGATGGAGTTAAGCGCTCCCTTAAAAACGGGGGCATGCTCTTTTTCAACTGCTTCCTCTGGGCCCTGGGCCTGATTGCCCTTCTGATTATTGCGGTGACAATAGTTCGGGACATGCCCTTTTTCATCCTGGTCATCCCCTGTCTCATCATGCTCTATCTGGACTTTGCCCTGGAAAACACCTTCCGCCGGGTCATGAGCCCGGAGGACCGGGAGATGGAGAAGGAAAAGGACTACACGAAGGATTTCTGAATCCGGGAGAAATAGGCTCTTTGTCTGGACGGGAGTTTGGCATTGCATATATGTATTGCCTGTGTGTTGTTTGAACTTTTCTGTGGAGGAAAGCTATGCCTGCTGT
>JAZASQ010000389.1:0-1044 GCA_036343235.1 Lachnospiraceae bacterium | reverse complement strand
TTGCGGCAGCTCCCTTCCTCTTTTCTCATTTTCCGATCCTTCCGTACCGCTTCGTGATCTCATACAGCGTCTTCACTTCCTTCTCTCCGAATTCATCCTTCAGAAGACGCCATTTCCAGTTGTTTCCGTAGGTGGAAGGAGCGTTCATCCTTGCCTCGTTTCCGAGCCCCAGAAGATCCTGCATGGGGATGATGCAGAGTCTGCTGACGCTTCGCATGGCGGCGCAGACCAGAGGCATGTACATCCCGGCGTCGGGAGTCGTATGGTCGCAGAAATAGTCTCTGACTGCCTCCTTCTCCTCCGGCTTCAGGCCCTCGGAAAACCAGCCGGTCACCGTCTCGTTGTCATGGGTGCCGGTGTAGACCACACTGTTCTTTTCGTAATTGTGGGGAAGGTAATCCTCCGCACAGCCGGAATCTCTTGAGTCAAAGGCAAATTCCAGGACCTTCATCCCGGGATAGCCGCTGTCCTTCACCAGCTGCCGGACACTGTCCGTCACATACCCCAGATCCTCCGCGATGATCTCCCGTCCCGGGAAGGCTTCCGAGACCTTCCGGAACAGATCCATGCCGGGTCCCTTCTCCCAATGGCCTGTTCTTGCGTCCTCCGCACCGGCAGGAATGGAAAAATATTCATCGAAGCCGCGGAAATGGTCGATCCGCATCACATCATAAATATCAAAGCAGTTTTTAAGACGTTTCAGCCACCAGGCAAAACCGGTCTTTTTGTGATAGTCCCAGTCATAGAGTGGGTTGCCCCAGAGCTGTCCCACAGCGCTGAAGCCATCCGGCGGGCAGCCCGCCGCCGCGGTCTGTCGGCGGTTTTCATCCAGCTGGAAAAGTTCCGGATCCGCCCAGACGTCTGAACTGTCCAGGGATACATAGATCGGGATGTCTCCGATGATCCGTATTCCCTTCCGGTTCACGTAGTCCTTCAGCTGCATCCACTCTTCGTAAAACTCAAACTGCAGGAAACTGCAGAAACCGATGCCTTCCTCCAGGCGTTCCCGCGCCGCGGCCAGGGCTTCCGGATCCCTGAGTCTCA
>JAZASQ010000388.1:0-1050 GCA_036343235.1 Lachnospiraceae bacterium | reverse complement strand
TCGGGAGTGATTTTTGAAATACCCTCGGTCGGAATGTCCTCGAAGTCGACCTGGCGGCCGGCCACAAGGGAAGTCAGGATGGCAATCTTTCTTGAAGCGTCAAAGCCCTCGACATCGGCAGTCGGATCCTTCTCGGCATAGCCCTTTTCCTGGGCTTCTTTCAGAACATCATCGTAGGCGGCTCCGTCGGCAGCCATCTTCGTCAGCATATAATTCGTGGTCCCGTTCACAATGCCGTAGACCTTCTCGAGCACATCACCGGTCGTACATTTGAGGATGGGGCGGATAATGGGAATGCCACCGCCGACTGAAGCCTCGAACATGAAGTTCACGTGGTTGTCGGCCGCAATCTGAATGAGCTCGGCCCCCTTGGCTGCGACCAGGGCCTTATTGGACGTGGCCACATGCTTTCCGTGAGTCAGCATGGCCTTCACAAACGTATAGGCCGGTTCCACCCCGCCCATGGTCTCGACAACCAGCTTGATCTCCGGGTCGTAGACAATCTTCTTGTAGTCGTGCACAATCAGGGGCTGAATGGGGTCGCCCGAAAAATCCCTCAGGTCAAGGACATATTTCAGCTCGATCGGCTCTCCGGCACGCCGGGAAATAATGGCGGCATTTTCGGACAGGACCTTTGCGACCCCGCTTCCGATGGTGCCATAGCCCATTATCGCTGCTTTCATTACTCTCGCTCCTTTTTCTGCCTTATGACTAATGTAAATCTCTTCAAGTGTACAGGACTTACGCCTTCCTGTACAAGAGAAAGTTTCAATACGCAATGCATCCTCTGCAGTTTCGAAATTGTGCTGCTGCAGATGAATTCACTGCGTCAGAATTTTCACATAGTGAATGCCTTCGGTCTCGTCAATGGCGGAAGCCATGTCATTGACCTCGCCGGATGTGGGATAGACTTCAAAAGAAATGGTGAGGGCTGCAATCCCCCGGACCGGAATGGACTGATTGATCGTGAGGATGTTTCCCCCGAAATCAGCCACGGTCTTCAGAACCTTTGACAGGAGCCCCGGCTCATCGTCCAGGGTGATCAGCATC
>JAZASQ010000387.1:0-1051 GCA_036343235.1 Lachnospiraceae bacterium | reverse complement strand
TCTCCTTTTTGGCTATGCGGACGAAAGAAGGCTGGCACAGCTATGCCCGGAGAGCGGCAGTAGAGTCGCGAAGGGGCACCCTAGAACACAGCTTGAAAGTCATATCGCTATACGGGTGTCTAAAACGGGCCGGCCCAATTCAGGAAAAGCCTTGAAGGGGCTTTTCCTTCAATGGGCCTAGAAAATCCGGGGTTGTAACCCGGATTTTCTACCTCGCATGAGTCACCCGGCTAGCTGGGACTTTCGGCTTTATTGTTCGTACGGGTGCCCCTTCGCGACTCTACTGCCGCTCTCCGGACACCCCTGTGCTAGCCTGCTTTCTGATTTACAAAACCCCAAAAATTTGTCTTACATTCAGAGGCAAATTAAATATTTACTCTTTTAATCCCTTATCTTGCACGTACATCTTGTCAAAGTACTGCTGGTACTCGCCGGAGATGATGTGTTCCCACCACTCCTTATTATTCAAGTACCAATCTATCGTCACGGGGATGCCGGTGTCGAAGGTGTATTCGGGCTGCCAGCCGAGTTCGGTTTCGATTTTCGTCGGGTCCATAGCGTAGCGCTGGTCGTGGCCGGGGCGGTCTTTGACGTATTCGATGAGGGACTCCGGCTTGTTGAGGGCATGGAGGATGGTCTTCACGACCTCGAGGTTTGTGCGCTCGTTATGGCCGCCGATGTTGTAGACTTCGCCTTCTTTGCCTTTGCGGACGATGAGGTCGATGGCTTTGCAATGGTCGGTGACGTAGAGCCAGTCACGGACATTCGCGCCGGTACCGTATACCGGGATTTTTTCATTGTTTAAAGCACGGGAAATCACGAGCGGGATCAGCTTCTCGGGGAAGTGATACGGGCCGTAGTTGTTTGAGCAGCGGGAGATCGTGGTCGGGATGCCGAAGGTTCTATGATAGGCCATCACGAAGAGGTCCGCGCTTGCCTTCGAGGCCGAGTACGGGGAAGAGGTCTTGATTTTGTTGTCCTCGGTGAAGAAGAGGTCCGGGCGGTCGAGTGGCAGGTCGCCGTAAACTTCATCGGTTGAAACCTGGTGATA
>JAZASQ010000386.1:0-1060 GCA_036343235.1 Lachnospiraceae bacterium | reverse complement strand
TATCAGCGCGGGCTGCTCGAAGAAGTCGTTCTCGCGGAAGGCGTGGAGCTTGTAGAACTTCACCGTGTCCACGTTCAGCTGCGCGTTCACCGTCGGCTTCATCAGGAACGTCTTCTCGCGCTTATAGGCCATCATCTGCACGCAGCAGTGCTCCAGCGCGTTCAGGTCCTCACGGCCGAACTCCTCTATGAACTCCTTCGTGTTCGGCTCCAGCTCTCCCTCTGCCCTCACCGTCCAGGCGTTGTTCTCGCCGGTCATATACACATAGCGCAGATAGTAGTTCGAGTCGTTCACGAGATAGCTCTCGAAACGGCTCTGCGACAGCTCTTTCGCGTCGATGGGCACAAAGGCGAGATAGGCGCTCAGGCGGTCGCCGCCCTGGCGCTCCATAGGCTTCGCCTTGAACGTCACGGGCTTCGCCTCGGGCTCCGGCTCTTCGTCATCCGCTTCAGGCCGCTTGCTCTTCGCCTCCTGCTTCACTTCCACCAGATGGCTGGTGGCGTAGTCTTCGTCGCCCACCACCACGACTTCCGTCGAAAGCATGGGCACCTGGAAGCCGTCCTCGTCTTCCACGAGCACGATGTTCTTCCCTTGGAATCCGGCCACACGGCCGCCTCCTATCTCGTTCAGGAATCTTACTTTATCTCCGATTTTCATCTCAATTGTCTCTCTTTCTGGGAGCAAAGGTAAATAAAAAAGCCCGAACCACCAAAGATTCGGGCATTTTTCTTTTATGAAGGCTGCAGCTCGGCGTATTCGCGGGCCACATCGATGATACACTTGCAGTTTTCTGGGGATTAGTTGTTTTTAATTCTACGGAGATTCTTTTTGTCTAAGGAGAATAGGAGAATAGGAGATTTTTTCTAAGGAGGGATTATTTCTCCTTATCTCCTAAACTCCTTAGACCAAAAAAATCCTTATCTCCTAAACTCCTTAGACAAAAAACTCTCTCCTTAGCCCTCACCGCCGGCGGAGAAAGGTGGCTGGTTTCTCGGCGAAAGGTAGTACCTTTCAGGCAGAAAGGAGGCTGGTTTCTCGCTGAGGGGGCTGGCCTTTCCTG
>JAZASQ010000385.1:0-1067 GCA_036343235.1 Lachnospiraceae bacterium | reverse complement strand
TCGTAACTACCTTGCTGTTGTAGATGGGGTCTGCCAGAACGTCTCTCTTCTGAATATGTCCTTTACGCGGCACGTTACTTCCCTCCTTAGCTATGGAAGCTAATTCTTCGGTACTCACAATATGTGTCCGAGCCGGGTATCATTTATATGTAAAAAGAATTCCCGACAAAAACCTATTGTAAAAACCTTATGACTAATGTAGATCTTTTCGCCGCCTTCATGCGGCAGGAAGGGCGGTCAATCCGCCTCACCGAATCTGCAAAAGCAGATTACTTCGCAGCCTTGGGCCGCTTAGCGCCATACTTGGAACGGGCCTGCTTACGGTCAGCAACACCTGCTGTATCGAGGGTTCCGCGGATTACGTGATAACGGGTACCGGGAAGGTCCTTGACACGGCCGCCTCTGACCATAACAACGCTATGCTCCTGAAGGTTGTGGCCTTCGCCGGGGATATAGCTTGTGACCTCGATGCCGTTTGAAAGACGTACACGGGCGATCTTCCGGAGAGCCGAATTAGGCTTCTTGGGGGTCGCTGTCTTTACAGCGGTGCAAACCCCTCTCTTCTGGGGAGAAGCATAGCTCGTAGGCTTCTTCTGGAGAGAGTTGAAGGATTTGCCGAGGGCGGGGGACTTGGACTTCTTTGCGAAAGTCTGTCTGCCCTTCCGTACTAACTGGTTGAATGTCGGCATTCTTTTTTCACCTCCTGATGAAATATATGAATAATACAGTGCATGAACGTTTCATAAGAGCCCGGAAAAAGGGCCTATCAACTCCCTTTCCCGCGCCGGGGCGCAAAAGTCCCTTCAAACGCACGCTAGAATATTATAGTAACGCTGTCTTCCCTTGTCAAGCAGAAAAAACGCAGGAGCAGATACGTAAATTTCCGTATCCGCTCCCGCGTTTTACATTAGTAATAAATCAGCTGAAAATCATTCCTCGTCTGAAACGACGGTCTTTTCACCCAGGACCTCGTCCCCGTCGTCGCCCTCGAGTTCGAAGCCGGCGGCCGGTGCATCCGCATAGGTGTAGTTCGTGTTCAGATGGATATCCCGGTAGCGCTTCATGCC
>JAZASQ010000384.1:0-1067 GCA_036343235.1 Lachnospiraceae bacterium | reverse complement strand
GTAGCTTGTCCCGCTGGTATAGCTTTCCACCGTCAGCTTCACTGTAATGCCTGCCAGCGCGGCTTTGTACTGTATCATTTCGATCAGGATATGGTACGGTATGGAAACGAAGTTCTGGTTTTTTCTCTTTCCCATGGATGACCTCTGTTTCCACCCGGCATTCCTGCCGATCACGATCGTACCCACATCTTCCTGCACCGCAAGATCTATGATCTTCCGGCTCGCTTTGTGCATAAGGTCCCGTACCTTCCGGCCGCGCTTCTGCGTCAGCCGGTCCATGGCCCTGGTCCTGCGGCACCGGTTCGACTTCTCCGCAGTCCCCTGCAGGGATGCCCTCCGTTTGTTATAGAACTGGTTGATGGATTTCAGCGGGCGCCCGTTTATGAGGACAGGCTCTTTCCCGGAGCTGAAACTGACTGCCATCAGGTTATTGACACCGATATCGATCCCCATCGCATGGGGCATGTCCGCAGGCGCCGCCTCTTTCCTTTCATACATCAGCTGGACCCGGATCCCGCCGGGGCCCGTCTGTATCCGGATCTGCCTTACATCCCTGTGCCTTGCCTTTATGTGCAGGTCTGAGAGGAAGCCGGGCATTCGTACATGCCCCTTGTCATCTGTGGAAAAGTTCTGGCTGGTGATGACGATCCTCCCCCGCCCGCGGACAGGGTCCAGATATCCCGGCGCCTTCGGGCGGCCGTAAAAGCGGAGGGGATCTTTCCGGTATCCCTGCAGTCCCCTGAAAAAGGCTTTCCATTCCCGGCACCTCTCCTGGATGCAGATCTGGCTGCAGGTGGCATAGGGCATGGCCCGGTACACTTCCCATGTCTTCATATACCAGCTCAGGAAATAGGCGTCAGCGGTCAGGCTGCTGTCCCTGTCGATATAGCGGAGCGGCTCCTTCCCCGGCCTGGCCAGGTTATAGCGCCGGACCGCGCAGTTGGCCCGGTAGATCATGCCCTTTTCCCAGCTTTCCAGGACCTCCCCCTCTTTCAGCTTCCGGTGGATGCGGTAACACTGTTTCAGCAGGTAATTTACCGAATTCGACAGGTTCTTGGCCAGATAGC
>JAZASQ010000383.1:0-1073 GCA_036343235.1 Lachnospiraceae bacterium | reverse complement strand
GAAATACTTCGAAATCGTTTTCGAAACTCGAATAATAGCATGGGATTTACCCGTTTGCAAACCGGAATTTCACAAAAAAGGGACTGGAAACAACAAGTGAAACCGGTTACGCGCAAAACCTATGTGCAAAAATTTACCCAATATCGGGGGCGGGCCGCGCCCCCCGCCCCCCCCGCTCCCGTCAAAATTCACTAAACAAATTTCGAAGCTAACGAAACTCAACGCTTATTCGACTGACGCCAGATCATCTGCTTCTCGGCATTTTTGATGAGCTCGTCGCGGAAATCCGGATGGGCGATACTGATAAGAGCCTCTGCCCTCTGCCAGGATGACATTCCCTTAAGGTTTACCATGCCGTATTCCGTGACAACATACATGGTGTTGGACCGGGTATCCGTAACAATGGAGCCGTTGTCCAGGGTAGGCAGGATTCTCGACTTCAGCTGGCCGTCCTTGGTTTTAAACGTAGAGGAAAGGCAGATAAAGGACTTGCCGCCGTGGGAAAGGTAGGCGCCGATAACGAAGTCCAGCTGGCCGCCGGCTCCGGAGATGGCCCTTGTCCCGGCGGATTCGGCGTTCACCTGGCCGTAGAGGTCTACGTTCACTGCATTATTAATGGAAATGAAATTGTCAATCTTCGAAACCGTGGCGGCCGAGTTCGTGTAATCAACGGGGGCGGCCATCATGGCGGGATTGTTGTCCGCGTAGTCATAGAGCTTCTGGGAACCGGATGCGAAGGCGTATACCTGGCGGAAGCGGTCGATATTCTTCCGGGCACCCGTAATCTTCCCGGCCTCGGCCAGGTCCACGAAGGCGTCGACGTACATCTCGGTGTGGACGCCCAGGTCCTTAAGGTCAGACTCCGCAATCATCTTGCCGACCGCGTTCGGCATGCCGCCGATTCCCAGCTGCAGGCAGGCCCCGTCGGGGATTTCCTTCACGATCTGCTCAGCCACCTTCCGGTCGACCTCCGAAGGCTCGCCGGCCTCGGGAAGGGTGCCGATGGGAGGATTGTCCCCTTCTACGACGTAGGTCACATCCTTGATATTGATATCCGTCTCAAAGCCGCCCAG
>JAZASQ010000382.1:0-1077 GCA_036343235.1 Lachnospiraceae bacterium | reverse complement strand
TCCATTTCCCGGACAATGACCGGCAGGGTCTCCAGACCGGCAAGCTCTGATGCACGGAGCCTACGGTGACCGGAAATGATTTCATAGCCGCCGTCCGGATCCGGCCTTGCAATCGCCGGTGTCAGGACTCCGTACTGCTTTACGCTCTCTACGGTTTTCTGCATCTCCTCATCATCGACTACCCGGAAGGGATGTCCTTCAAAGGGATGCAGTTCTGACAGGGGTATCATCTGCACATGTTCCTGCTGGCTTTCCGTCCGGCTCTCTTCGGTGGTAAAAATCTCATCGTAACTGCTCAAGGTTACGTTTGCGCCTTTTCTCGGCATTCTTCACCACCTCCCTTGTCAGCTCCCGGTATGCCTCTGCGACCTTTCCTCCCGGATCGTGTTTGAAAATGCTCTTTCCTTCTTTACTGATCTCAGAAGCCCGGACAGAGCGGGGAATCTCTGTGTCATATACCTTGATCTTTCCGCCATAAGCATTCCGGATCAGTTCGCTGATTTCCCTGGCGTCATTTGTCCTCGTGTCCACCATCGTCAACAGGATTCCTTCGATCTTCAGTTTGGGATTGATCTGCCGCCTGACCTTATTCACTGTCTGTAACAACTGCTCCAAGCCCTTCGCCGGAAGGTAGGAAGCCTGCACGGGTATCAGCAGTGTATCCGCCGCTGCCATGGCATTGATTGTCAGCATCCCCAGACTCGGAGAACAATCCAAAAGGATAAAATCATAGTCCCGCTTAACGCTCTCCAGATATTCTTTCAGCACGGTTTCCCGGCTGATGGTATTTACCAGGGAGACCTCCATGCCGGACAATTCTATGCTGGACGGCATCAGATCCATGCCTTCCTCATGATGGAGAATGCCTTCCCCTGGCGGGATCCCTTCTTCCTCCACCACTCTTTTCATCATGTCCGTGATCGTCACCGGCAGTTCCTCCGGCTTGGGATAGCCAAGGCTGATGCTGAGCGAAGCCTGCGGATCGAAATCCACCAGCAGGACTTTTTTCCCTTCCATCACAAGCCCTGCACCCAGATTTTCACAGGTCGTGGTCTTGCCCGTCCCGCCTTTCTGGTT
>JAZASQ010000381.1:0-1082 GCA_036343235.1 Lachnospiraceae bacterium | reverse complement strand
CTCCTCAAGGTTCCCGCGGATGGCTCTTTTCTCCTGGATGATCTTCTCTGCTGCCGGTGATAATGTCGTCATGTTTCTACCTCTCTATGTGTGCGACTCTGAAGGCCGCATAATTGATTTTCCCAACGGTTCCGGTTTTCTCCACGTCCTTAACCTCCCACGCGTCCCAGAGCGCCTTATCACGCCTCAGGATGGCGCGGAATTTCTCCGGCGCCTCCTCCGCGCTGAATGCCCCGTCATAGAACGTGAATTCATAGCCGGAATCCTGAGAATAATTCGCGTATTTATACGAATATGCGGACTTGGAGAATTCGGTTTTAATCAGGGATATGAGCCTCTCACTGTCTGCTATGAGCCGTGCGGCGCGTCTCTGTGCCTCGGAGAAGGTTACTTCAATCTCTATGTAATAATCCCCCTCGGCGGGCTCCTTCGTGCCGTATACCCCATAGCGGCGGACAATGGCGCCGGCGTCCTCTGCCGTGAGGCGCTGAATCTTCACGGGGATAAACGTAAACACATCCTTGAGGAAAGGCGGCAGCCATTCATCCGGACGGGAAATTCTTGAAAGAACGTCCGGCTCTAATGCGGGCTGGTTGATGTTCTCACAGTCAAAAGACGGATCGCAATAAATGCCGATTTTCCCGCCGTCCTTCTCGGTTACAGGCGGATATCTGTTATCCGTGAAGTTATAGATAAAACCTCCCTCCGCCGGATCCTGTTTCCCGTGCCCGTCGTCCCCTCCTGCTGCCAACAGAAGAGAGCGCGAAATAATCTCATTGAGAGAGTATCCAGACGGAACCGGCTCCCGGTATAGCTGATAATCATTCTTTCCCTTCATTCCTTATCCTCCTCAGGCTCTCCGGCCTGCTCAGTGTTCTGCCCGGCGTCCTTCAGGGGCTTGACCTCCCTCACGCGGAGAAAGTCCTCAAGGGCCGCCGCGGGGATGATGTAGCCTTTCCCCACTTTGGACGCCCTGAGCGTGCCGTTGTTTATGTAAGTGATAACAGTCTGCGCGGTAACGTGGAGAACCTCCGCCGCCTCGGCTGTCGTGTAAGTGGTTATCAAGGTCTTAATCCTCCTTT
>JAZASQ010000380.1:0-1083 GCA_036343235.1 Lachnospiraceae bacterium | reverse complement strand
GCGGCAGGCAGATTTGCCGCGTGAAGGAGGAGGGAGTATGGAAGCGCGCGAGATGAAGATGTGCGCCGGATCGTGGCACGCCTGGATCGACAACGCCTACGCGTCTCATGACAAGACGGCGCAGAAGTGCTATGAGCAGGCCGTTGAGGAGTGGACGCTCAACAGCAGGAACTACAAGGACTGCAAGCACTGCCCGTGGAACCTCGGTTTAGGTCTCTCGCAGGGATGCGGGAGGGAGTGCAGGGTGAACAAAGGAGGAGACGAGGAATGAGCTTTATGCACAAAGAAGCCTATTCAAAATGGCTGGCTACGCAGTCGCTTGAGACGCAATGCTTCTGTTCGCGCGAGCAGTTTTTGTCTCAAGGGGCATTCCACTCATGGTTCCCCGGAGAAGAAGACTACGACGGTGATACTTGGAGTGACGCTGCCGAAAATCACCTATCTGATGCTGGACTCCCTGAATGCATGAAAAGGTTTAACACTCAGTTTGAGCGGGACGGCAGGGGATTTAGCTTTTTCCGCTGTAACGTCTATATCCGTTCAAACCGACACAAAGGCGATCCGCTTTATTACCTTATTACCCATAAATTCGGCGGTAGCAATGATTTTTCAATGTTCTTTTATGGAAGAAATGACAGCACGCCGTTCACTGGCGGATGGTTCTTTTCCCGCCAGCGTGGCTGGATTATGTTCGAGCCTTTTATCAGGCTGGGCACTAACTGACTTTAACAGAGGAGACGAGGAATGAGCAGAAGACCAAATGACCCCACTGCCGGGGATGTCGGCAGGATTTTCCTGGAGAAGCTGGACATCAGGAGCCCGAAGGAGATCAGCTACAAGTCAGGCGTAGGCGTTGTGTTCGAGCTGAAGGCGAAGGAGGACGGCGGCAGCGTCCTGCTCTGCCTGCCGAAGAATGACTTTTATGCCGGGCTGCTCGGTGAGGTTGAGAACGAGTTCTACCGCGAATTTGATCCCAAGTGTTTCACTATTACGCTGGCGAACATCCACTGGCTGAGCGCCGATGACATCTTCGGCAGGACAATCCACGACGGCAACATCTGGGGAACTCCCATCGCAGGAGGG
>JAZASQ010000379.1:0-1084 GCA_036343235.1 Lachnospiraceae bacterium | reverse complement strand
GCCTTGCGGTTCCATCTGGCTGCCTCGGTGTAGTCCTGCGGCACGCCCTGGCCGCTTAAGTAAGCAATGCCCAGATTGAGCGCTGCTCCCGGAAGGTCGAGATCTGCTGCCTTACGCCACCACTTGATGGCCTCAGCAAAATTTTGCTCCACTCCCAGACCACTGGAATAGGCGCAGCCCAGATCATTCTGCGCCGCTGCATCTCCGCTAAGTGCCAGCAGCAGCAGTTTTTTCGTTTGATTGTCCATTGTCAGACCTTCTTGCATCGTGGAGGCAGTTTTCGAAAGCAGGCCGCCAGGCCGGCATCACGCTATTGTTTCTGCCATGCCAGATTGAATGAGCCGTTCCGGATGGGATGTCTGCTGTCAAGGCTTGTATGAATTTCAGTTTTCACTGCTCCATTGTCCGATCCGCAGATGTCCGGGCACATCTGCCGGTCCGTTCAAATCAGGACAGAATGTGCCTGTTTTGATTGTAAAAAAGAAAATAATCCTGTCAAGAAATTTTGTGCCGCGGCGATCCGATATGAACGCCATCTCACATTTTCAGCGAAGCTCAGAGTGAATAGCAGGCCGGCGCACCGCATCATCCAGAGACTAACCTGCATCACCCGGAACGTCTTCCAGAACTCCGTGATAAGGGTTAAGGTCCTCGGGAACTGGGACAGGGTTTTCGTGAAGGTGCCTAAGGAGGTCACCACAGAGACTGCGTCCGACATCCTCTCCTGGATCCCCGGAATACACTCCTTCAGCGAGGTCCTTTCATTCCCCTATACATCGCTTGATGACATCCTGAAAACCGCCGCGCCCCTTGCCCTCCCTGAAATCACCGGAAAGACCTTCTGCGTGCGCTGCAAAAGGAAAGGCCAGGAAACCTTCACCTCGGTCGAGCTTGAGCGTGCTTTGGGAGAAGTTCTCTGGGAGAGCGGGAAGAGCGCCGGAGTGAGCCTCAAAAAGCCGCAGATTACGATACATATCGAGGTTGACGGGAAGAAGTTCTACCTCCTCAGCAACACCAGGAAGGGCATCGGCGGCTATCCGCTCTCGACGCAGGAGGATGTGCTGAGCCTTATATCAGGAGGCTT
>JAZASQ010000378.1:0-1091 GCA_036343235.1 Lachnospiraceae bacterium | reverse complement strand
TTTTTTATTATTATTTTTTATAAAAGGAGCGCAGCCGCAAAATGAAGATCACTTGTGAACAGGCATCCCTGGCTAAGGGAGTGAACATCGTCTCAAAAGCTGTTCCTGTACGTTCCACGATGCCCATCCTCGAATGTATCCTGATTGACGCGTCCACGAACCGCATCACCCTGACCGGCAACGATATGGAGCTGGGCATTGAGACGGTGGTCGAGGGAACCATCAATGAACGCGGGGTTGTCGCTCTTGATGCCAAGTTCTTTGCGGAACTGATCCGCAAGGTTCCGGATGCCCCTGTCACGATTGAGACAGATGAGACCTGGCACACGACCATTACATGCGAAAAGACTGTGGTCCGCGTGCCCGGAAAATCCGGCGAGGACTTCGCCTATATTCCGGTGATTCCGAGAAACAATCCTGTCGTCATTTCCCAGATGGGCCTTCGCGACCTCATTCGCCAGACCACCTTTGCTGCCGGGGTGAATAATAATAATAAACTCATGACCGGCGAATACATGGAAATCGTGGACTCCCGCCTCAAGGCTGTGACCCTGGACGGAAACCGGATTGCCATAAGAAATGTCGTCCTGGGCACAGAGGCGGACGACAGTGCCTGCGTCGTTCCGGTCAAGGCTTTAAACGAAGTCGCAAAGATCCTGGACGGGGGCTCTGATGACCTCATCAATATCTACTTCACGGAAAACCACGTCATCTTTGAGTTTAATGACACCACAGTCGTCTCCCGCCTCATTGACGGGGAGTACTTCAAGATCGACCACATGATTTCGTCTGACTTTGTGACGAAGATGACCTGCAACAAGAAGGCCCTCCTCGATTCCATTGACCGGTCCACCATCATGTCGAGGGAAGCGGACAAGAAGCCCCTGGTCTTTCACATTGAAGGGCAGACCCTCTCCATGTCCATTGAATCCATCTACGGAACCATGAACGAGGACATGGAAATCGTGAAAGAGGGGGCCGACATGATCATCGGCTTCAACCCCAAGTACCTGATCGATGCTCTCAGGGTCATTGACGACGAGGACATCACCTTCTACCTCCTGAACACGAAGAGTCCGGCCATTATTAGG
>JAZASQ010000377.1:0-1094 GCA_036343235.1 Lachnospiraceae bacterium | reverse complement strand
ACACCGGTTACATTACCGAAGGTCAGTTCTACCTGCGTAAGGGCCGTATCGAACCGTTCGGTTCTCTGTCTCGTTTGAAACAGCAGGTGAACGGCAAGACCCGTAGCGACCACCGTACCATCATGAACACCATGATTCAGCTGTACGCAAGCTACAAGGAAACTTTGGAAAAGCAGTCCATGGGCTTCAACATGAGTAACTGGGACCAGAAACTGTTGAAGTATGGCCAGCGCTTCGAAAAGGAAATGATGGACCTGTCCGTCAACATTCCGCTCGAAAAGGCTTTGGACCTTGGCTGGGAAATCCTTGCTGACTGTTTCGCACCCGAAGAAACGGGTATTCCGACCAAGATGATCAACGAATATTGGCCCAAGAAGGGGTAATATGGCGAAGGTCAAGTTAACTAAAAACGCCCTCAAGGCGGAACGCGACGCATTGAAGCGCTTCCAGCGCTATCTGCCCACGTTGCTGTTGAAAAAGCAGCAGCTGCAGATGGAAATGCGCACGCTCCAGGAGAGGGTGATGGCAAAGCGAGAAGAGGAGGACAAGCTCCGCAAGAGCATGGCTTCCTGGATTTCGCTGTTTGCCGAACCCATCGAATGGTCAAAGTACCTGTCGGTGAAGGAAGTGCGCCAGGGCGAAGGAAATATCGCCGGCGTGAAGATTCCGACATACGACGGGGTAGACTTTAATATCGCCATTCCGGATTTCTTCACCACGCCCGTGTGGCTGGACGATGGTATCAGAAGCCTCCAGGGCCTGATTTCGCTGCGTCTGGAACGCCGCGTGCTCGAAAAGCAGTACGAACTCCTCTCGAAGGAACTGCGTACCACGAGCCAGCGCGTGAACCTGTTCGAAAAGGTGAAGATTCCCGAAGCGAAGGAAAATATCCGCGTCATCAACATCTTCCTGGGCGACCAGCAGACGTCCGGCGTTGCCCGCAGCAAGCTTGCCAAGGGTAAGGCCACCGCCCGTACCGCTGCCCAGGATGCACTCGCGAAGGAGGCCGCCGCATGATTACTCCTATGAAGAAAGTGACGGTGCTGACGGTTGCAGGTGCGGTTGAAGAGACGCTCCAGGCGCTCCGTACGCTT
>JAZASQ010000376.1:0-1094 GCA_036343235.1 Lachnospiraceae bacterium | reverse complement strand
GCGCGGATCCGGCAGGCCGTGATGCGGAGCCCTGAGCTATGGAGATGACCTGCGTCATGGCATATAATGCGGACATGCCGTTTTTTCGTGAGGTTTAAGAATGCACTGCAGCAAATGCGGATATGTCCAGCCTGATGGTATTGAGGGCAATTTCTGCCCGAGGTGCGGCGCGCTCATGAAGAAGGACGGCTTCGGCACCCGGACTGCAGAGGGCAGCACACAGGGACAGAGTCAGAATCAGTGGGCAGGCGGCGCGGGCCAGCACAGTGCCGTCAGCCTTGACAGCGTGATCAGCTGGCTTTCAGGGAGAGTCAAAATGGCTAAGGTTCATCCGGTAGACAAGGTTACCTATATCGTATACGCATTCTTCTTCGGCATATTCGGCGTTGAGGAGTTCTACTCCGGCCACAACAAGCTCGGTCTTCTCTGCCTGTGCTTCTGCTGGACCAGCCTTCCTCTATGGTGGGGCATCTTCAGGGGAATCAGGGCAGTTTTCATCCCTTCAGACGACAACGGCCTCTTTACTGTCTGACGAATAGGGCCTCAGGTGCGGGCACGGACGCACGGCGTTATTAGACGATCCGTTTCAGTTTTGCAGTTATGTACCGGAAATGACGCTTCAGATTTTCCTGAAGCATCTTCAAGTGCCATCGCTGTAAGAAGTCGTTTTCGGACGAGCTGAAATCAATTAAAACCAAGAATAGTTCCGGCGCTGTTTCATACGAAAACATCCGGATTTTTAACGGCAGCCTGCGCGGTCCTGCAGCTGCTCTTATTTGAGCAGCGGAATTCTGCAGGCTTCCTGAATAGAAACTGATGTTTGGTGCATTGTACTTGTTTGAGCGGAGATGAGTGCCCGCCTGTGTCATTTCCCGCCTGTCTCCTGATTTGATTCATTTTTCCTGCCATTTTCTGCCGGTCAGGCGTGCCCTCTGTCACATTTAGCCCCGCGGCGGTGAATTCTGATAAAATAACAGCGCGCGCTGTGAGCTCGCCCGAGCTCTGCGCAAATCAAGCGAACAGTTCATCTTTTTGTTTGCCATCTTTGGGAAAACGTATGAAAACAATCAGGAAAGGACTGAACCTCCCGATTG
>JAZASQ010000375.1:0-1104 GCA_036343235.1 Lachnospiraceae bacterium | reverse complement strand
CGTTTACTGCTACGATTCATACCCCAGTTTTGCCTTCGGTCTTGACCGCACTCCTAAGACAGAAACAGACCTGAACGATCGGAAGTGGACTCGGAACCTCACCGAAACTCGCTCTGTCTGTCCTCATTTTGGCATAATGGAGCAGCAGTCCGGCGCTAACGGATGGACGAACCGAATGGAGGGTCCCGCGCCGAGGCCGGGGCAGCTGACCCTTTGGGCTATGCAGAGCGTTGCCCAGGGAGCCGATTTCGTCTCCTTTTTCCGGTGGCGGACCGCCTGCTTCGGTACTGAGATCTATTGGCACGGTATTCTGGACTACGACAATCGGGACAATCGGAAGCTGGCGGAGGTGAAGGACTTCTGTGATAAACTCAGGACGCTTGACCCTGTTTGCGGGGCGGACAATGTTGCCGCATTTGCCCTGATCAAGGACTATGACAACCAGTGGGATATGGACGTGGATGTATGGCATCGCCGGGTGCAGTCTGTCAGTGAAAAGGAGATATTTGCCGCATCAGAGCTGAACCACTCACCGTATAACATTGTCTATCTGAAAGACGAGACGGACCTTGCGGAACTGTCCGCTTATCCGGTTGCCATTTACCCGCATCCGGTCATGCTCAGCGAAAAGCGCGCGGCGCTTCTTGAGCAATATGTGGCCGGGGGCGGAACTCTCATCGTGGGCTGCCGCAGCGGCTATAAGGATTTGAGCGGTAAATGTGTGATGCTGCCCCAACCGGGACTCCTTCAAGAGCTGACAGGCACCGATGTCCGTGATTTCACGTTCACAAGCCCAAATGAGGAGGAGAGCTTTGCGCTCTGGGATGAGAATCGTTTGGAAACACCGGTATTCAACGACATTCTCACACCTCTCGAGGGGACAGAGGTGCTGGCAGTTTATCAGACCAGCTACTATAGCGGTCAGGCGGCTCTGACCCGAAGAACATATGAGAAAGGGCAGGTGCTCCATCTGGGCAGCACATTTACCAGAGACAGCGTGAAGCGGCTGCTGGCCTTTGCCGGTGTGCTGGAACCCTTCCGGGAGTGGATCGATGCCCCGGAGGGTGTGGAAGTGGTGATGCGGGAGCGTGACGGAAGAAGATT
>JAZASQ010000374.1:0-1108 GCA_036343235.1 Lachnospiraceae bacterium | reverse complement strand
TTGGCGGATCCGCGGAAGCCCTTAAAGAGCTGCTTGACGGCCCGGTCTCGGTGGAGAACATCGGCGTTCCCATAAGGGCCGTCGATGACGAGGAGTGGATGAGGCTCGTGAGAGACTCGCAGAAATACTCGGAGCTGTGATGAGGCTCCGGACCTTTTGTCGGGCGACAGGTTCGGAGTATGCCGCAGGTTTCATGCGGTGCCTGCCAAGTGCTCCGGGATTCAGAACATGGCGGCCGGGCAAACTGAGGTGCTTATCTTGGCGGAAAGGACAGATGTGAATGTCACGTTCGGAATGGACAAAAATCTGAAGCTGGAGCTCGAGAGGCTGCTCTCAAAGCTTGGACTGGATATTACGGAATATTTTACGATGGCTGCAAGGCAGGCAGTCATAGAGCAGGGCATTCCATTCAAGGTGACAATGGAAATTCCGAATGCTGAAACTAGGCAGGCAATGCAGGATACCCTTGATGGGAAAGGGCTCAGCAGGGTATATTCCTCCTTCGGGGAAATGATGAGGGATATTGATGCTGGCGATTAGGCATCAGGCGATCTTCAGAAGGGATATAAAAGAATCCGGCAGCGCGGATATGACATTCCGCTGCCGGAGCCAGCGGCTGATGCCATGACTGCATCCGGCGGACTCTGACGGCGGGGATCCAGCGCGGCTTCTGAGCCGCATCATCGTGCGCCTGCCGTCAGGTCCTGCACTCCCCGACCTGTCAGTTATTTTCCCGGCATTTGCCTGATTTGGTTAATTTTTGTACGGTATTCTTCAGAATCCGAACGATGAAAATTTATCAATTTTCTTCATTTTATTAACTGTAACCCCACAAGTTCCAACGCAACAGCCCTTTACGCAAAAAACAAAATAAAGTGATCCGTATCGCAAACTTTACTCTATTTTGTTAAAATTGCGTGAAAATGCGGGAGGCCGTACATGCAGAATCTTCTTCTCACTTTTGTCATGACCGTCGGGGTTTTCGTAGCGGTTTTCATCCTTATGTCACTTGGCTATTTTGTCTACCACGTGGCCATCAAGGGCACCTGCGCGCAGCTCCGTGAAGTCGGTTTCGACTGCGACTGCAAGACCCCCTGCGTAAGGCGCA
>JAZASQ010000373.1:0-1129 GCA_036343235.1 Lachnospiraceae bacterium | reverse complement strand
GTATCCGAGTTCCTTTGCCTTCCTGACTACAACAGGAACCGCGTCGCGGATTTCCACGGATTGGGTGTAGATATTGGCGTCCGGATTTTTGTCCGAGAATAATGTATAGTTGATGCCCGCTGCCACATATCCCTTCTTGCAGAGCCAGGAGAGCATATCGACATCGTCGGCTTTGTCACCGGACGTGAAGCCGCCCGGGTGCAGGTAGATGACAAGGCCGTAAGCGTCTTTTGTATCATCCGCCGGCAGATAGAGGTCGTATTTCTGTGCAGGTTTGTCCCCGTAGGGCAGGTCTTTCTTCAGCGTCCCCAGGGAGTCGTCCCACTTGGCCGAATATTCCTTCGCCCAGGAGGGGGAGATTCTTTTGCTTGCCACGCCTGCAAGGAAGGCACCGATGAAAACCAGGACGTAGAGCATGCGCCGCCTCCGTTTCTTCTTCTTTTCTGCCTTCTTCTGTTTCTTTTCGTCTGCCGGTGAAAGCGGCACTTCGGGCTGCAGATTTTCGGTGCCGGAAGACATGGGCTTTATATTATTCATAGAAAGTCACCTCCGAACAGGGTGCCGCCGAGCAGCATATTGAGCCCGAAGCGGAAGGCGAGCCGGCCCAGGACGAAGGCGACGACGGCGATGATGATGAGCTTGATCACGCGTTTTCTCTTTTCTGTCATTTCATTTCCTCTTGCGTTTTATATTATTTATGAATAATATAGATGCAACATTTGTTTCAGCACAAAGAATGTATCATCCCGCAGGAAAGAAAACAAGAGGGAAGCGGAAAATGAAACAAAAAGCGAAATCTGTTTCAGCTCTGAGCAATGAGAAGCGGAATGGCGGTGGGGAAATGAAGCATGAAAACAGTCACGGCACAGAGTATGGGAATGGGCAGGATTTGACAAAACCGGTAAAAACCAGTAAAACATTGTCAAACCAGTAAAAAGAAGTAAAACAATACGAAATAAGTAAAAACCAGTAAAACAGGAGGGGGGATATGTCAGGTCTTTCAGGAAGCAATCCGTTTTCTCTCGTATTTGGCAAGGCACCCGGACAAAGCATAGGACGCAGAGATGATGAATCTGCAATCATTGAGACATTTACTCAGGAAGAGCCGTCGCAGCAGGCCTTTATGATT
>JAZASQ010000372.1:0-1129 GCA_036343235.1 Lachnospiraceae bacterium | reverse complement strand
GTCAACCATGGCCACCCCTGGAAGGCCGGCTTTTCGCGGACGACCGGAAGCAGCGGCCGCAAGTCAGTAAACATCGCCGTTCCGGAGAAGCTGCAGCCCCTGCAGGAAAAGATTGTGGAAGGCGAGGACCGTTTCGACGAGAAGATGGCCGAGCTGGGCAGCCGCTACGACGCGGCGGTCGACCGGCGGGAACTCAGGGACCACCGCGGCATTGACGCGGCGGAGGCCATCGACCTCATCCGCAAGCAGTACAGTGAGAAGAGCGGGAAGGAATTCCAGTACGGGGGCGGCTGCAAGGATTCGGCGGAGCTGACGCAGAAAATCATTCAGATGTACAAAGAGATGATTTTCACGGCGACCCATGCGGGCCTGTGCGGCCTCGTCTACACCCAGCTCTCCGACGTGGAAAACGAGGTGAACGGCCTCTACACCTACGACCGGACCGTCTGCAAAGTCGAGAAGGCGAAACTGGCTGCCCTGGGGAAGATGCTCAGCACCTGGTACGAGACGGACGCGGAAGAATAGGCATATGACTAATGTAAACGCCTCCATTTGGGCGGATTCGGGCCTGCGGCAGCAGGCCCTTTTTCAGGCAACGAGCCAAGTAGTAAATCGTGCTCTTTGACGAAGTAAACGGCCGGTAAACGGCCTCGCGACAAAAATCGGCATTTGTTCATTGACGGAAAGCCTCCCCGGCTTTATCATTCCTCCGTAGTCCTGAAATAGGGATTTTCCCTGTTTCTATCCGAAGCGCCGGGCGGCGGAAGCCCCCTCAGGCGCATATTTCGTGCAACTTATGCATTCGCCGATTTCTCAGGAGGCAAATCTTAAAATGGCATCACTCGCACACAAGGCAGAACGCGCTGCCTTTTCCGTAGCAATCGACCAGTTCTGGAAGCACCTTTCCAATGACAAGTCCGACCGTACAAAGACGTACGAGAAACTCATCGATATGGCCATCAAGTTCTGGGGCAAGGACCATATGACACAGGCCAATATCGACCATGTACGGGAAGTCGTTAAAGACCCCGACAACCGCTGGATGCGGATGATCAATGACATCATTGACCACACGGATCCCCATGTGGCGAAGATGACTCTTCTGAACCTTGGCTATGAAGCCTTCCTC
>JAZASQ010000371.1:0-1130 GCA_036343235.1 Lachnospiraceae bacterium | reverse complement strand
TGAACAGGCAGTGGCTGCGGCACGCGCCCAGGGTGCGAGTGTCAAGGTCGGGAATGTGGTGTCGTCCGATATTTTCTACAATCAGTTCCCGGATGTGAATAAAAAGTGGCGCGAGATGGGTTGCCTCGCCGTCGAGATGGAAGCCGCAGCATTGTACATGAATGCCGCGAAGGCGCATAAGAAGGCGCTCTGCATCCTGACAATCTCCGATCACCTCTTTAAGGAAGGTGAGCTCACCGCCGAAGAACGCCAGACCGGCTTTGATGACATGATCAAAATCGCACTGGAGCTGGCATAAATCTACGGCGGAGTCTGCCCGCGTCCCGTCTGTGGGGCATCGGAGGGGCTCCCGTACGAACATAAAGCCGAAAGTCCCAGCTAGCCGGGTGTTCCAGTCGAGGTAGAAAATCCGGGTTACAACCCCGGATTTTCTAGGCCCATTGAAGGAAAAATCCCTTCAAGGATTTTTCCTGAATTGGGCCGGCCCGACTGAAACACCCGGATAGCGCTAGGACTTTCGAGCGTGAGCTAGGGAGCCCCTCCGATGTCCCACAGACGGGACGCGGGCAGACTCCTCACAGACTAAAGGAAAGGCAAATAATGATTAATTACTCAGAAGATAAGACGATGTATCATATCGGCGTGGCGCCGGGACAGGTCGGGAAATATGTGATCCTGCCGGGCGACCCGAAGCGCTGCAAGAAGATTGCGGCGTATTTTGAGGATCCGGTGCAGATTGCAGACCACCGGGAGTTTACGACGTTTACCGGAACACTTGATGGCGTAAAGGTTTCTGTAACCTCGACCGGTATCGGCGGTCCGTCGGCCTCCATTGCAATGGAAGAGCTGAAAATGTGCGGAGCAGATACGTTTATCCGCGTAGGTACTGCCGGCGGTATGGACCTGGACGTCCAGGCCGGTGATGTCGTCATTGCAAATGGCGCGATTCGCATGGAGGGAACCTCGAAGGAATATGCGCCGATCGAGTGGCCGGCGGTTGCCGATTTTGATGTGACGACCGCACTTGTGAAGGCGGCGGATGATCTTGGTTTCCGCCATCATGTCGGCGTCGTCGAGTGTAAGGATGCCTTTTATGGGCAGCATAAGCCGGAGGACCTGCCGAATGGCCC
>JAZASQ010000370.1:0-1134 GCA_036343235.1 Lachnospiraceae bacterium | reverse complement strand
GCTTATGCCGGCCCGCAACCCCGATGAGCATGCTCTTCGGTTTGGGCTCTTTCCCTTTCGCTCGCCGCTACTCAGGAAATCGATGTTTCTTTCTCTTCCTCCGGGTACTTAGATGTTTCAGTTCCCCGGGTTCCCTTCCGTACGTTATGGATTGGCGTACGGATGACAGAGGTTCGCTCTGCCGGGTTTCCCCATTCAGACATCTCCGGATCACGGGATATTTGCTCCTCCCCGAAGCTTTTCGCAGCTTATCACGTCTTTCATCGGCTCTTAGTGCCAAGGCATCCGCCCTGCGCCCTTTTTGCTTGACCTTCTTGTCTGCTGTACTAGCGTATACAGCAGCGGCCTTTTGATTCTCTTTATCTTTTTGATAACTATGTTATCGATGTCTTCCTATCCTTTCCTGACAACTCTCATTGCCAGGCGCTTTATTCAAGGACGTTTGAATTTCTTATTCAAACTATTCATGTATGCAGTTTTCAAGGTGCAGTTTTGGCTGGCTCTTTGTCAGCCATCAGATAAAACGGACTTCCATTCTATCTCATCGCTGGCAAAAAATCTTTTTTGAATTCCGGCGCCCGCCTGCTCTCCCAAACCGTCTCCAGCTCAGTACCATCGGCCGCCCGGGGCTTAACCGTCGTGTTCGGGATGGGAACGGGTGTTCCCCCCGGACGTATCGGCACCGGAAAATCTTGAGTTACCTTAATAACTCAACAGTGAGATACATACCCCTCTACTTCTTCCTTAGAAAGGAGGTGATCCAGCCGCACCTTCCGATACGGCTACCTTGTTACGACTTCACCCCAGTCATCTGTCCCGCCTTCGGCAGCTCCTCCCTTTCGGTTAGGTCACTGACTTCGGGCGTTACAAACTCCCATGGTGTGACGGGCGGTGTGTACAAGACCCGGGAACGTATTCACCGCGGCATGCTGATCCGCGATTACTAGCGATTCCAGCTTCGTGCAGGCGGGTTGCAGCCTGCAGTCCGAACTGGGACGTTATTTTTGAGATTTGCCCGGCCTCGCGGCTTCGCTTCTCTTTGTTTACGCCATTGTAGCACGTGTGTAGCCCAAATCATAAGGGGCATGATGATTTGACGTCATCCCCACCTTCCTCCAGGTTATCCCTGGCAGT
>JAZASQ010000369.1:0-1139 GCA_036343235.1 Lachnospiraceae bacterium | reverse complement strand
GCCGGGATCAACTGCATCGCTGTGACATCGAAGACCCACGAATGGAATGAGGTCTATCTGGACGGGGCCTGGTACAATGTGGATGTGACCTATGACGATTCGGGCTACGGAGAGACCTTCCTCTGTGTCAGTGATACGACGTTGCGGTCTGTGGACACGACTTCCGGAACCCATACAGCTGAATCTTTCTATTCGTCTCTGAACGTTCCGCCCTGCCCGAATGATTATGACAAGTCCAAGGCAGCTTCCTCCACCAGCGGGACGAATACGGCAGCAAATACAGGAAATACCGGAAGCACAGGCAATACCGGAGGTACCGAGAATACCGGAAACACAGGCAATACCGGAGGTACCGGGAATGCCGGAAGTACAGGAAACACCGGGAGTACAGGAAATGCAGGAAACACCGGCAATACGTCGGGTGCAACGGGGATTTCTACAGCCGCCGGTCCGGTCTACCGCCTGTACAACAAAAATTCCGGCGAACACTTCTACACGACAAGCACCATCGATGTCAAGTTCCTGTCCTTCATCGGCTGGAAGTTCGAAGGTGAGGCCTGGAAGACTACGATGTCCACAGCTCATCCCGTCTACCGCTTGTATAATAAGCGCGGCGGCGAGCACTTCTACACCCTGAATCCGGCCGAGAGAGATTTTCTCGTGAAGGCCGGTTGGAAGTACGAGCGGATCGAGTTTTATGCGGCTGAAAATACCGGTGTTCCGGTATACCGGGCTTATAATCCCAACGCGACGGCCAACAACCACAACTACACGACAAATCCTGCCGAGCAGCAGATGCTGCTCAAAAACGGCTGGAAGAACGAAGGCATCTCCTGGTACGGGGCCAGGTGACGGGCAGCGGGAGAGCCTGCGTTTTACATTATTCATAAGGAAGATTTGAAAGGAAGAGGATTTTGAAGTTTGGAAAGAAGCTGCTGACATGTATTCTTGCGACTGCAACGATACTTTCCCCTTTTGGCGCCCTTCGGACGGAAGCGGCACCGCAGACAGAAACGATTGAAGCCAAACAGTTTACAGTGGCAGGTGCCCCCCGGGACTCCTCAGCCCCCCAGTACATGGGTATAGACGTGTCGAAGTGGCAGAACTCGCCGAAGAAGAACCCGGCGACCGGGGAGACG
>JAZASQ010000368.1:0-1139 GCA_036343235.1 Lachnospiraceae bacterium | reverse complement strand
TCGAGGGTCGTGTGGGTGATCACGACGTGGTTGTCGGTGGCAAAGAGCGAATCGAGGACGTCACCGCTGGTTCCGATCAGAATGTTCGTGTCAAGTACGAAGGTTTTCTGCATAGGCGCTCCTGTTCTGTTGTCAGCAACTCTTTATCTTGTTGCCACAAAGGAATTATAGCACAACATTTTGTGCCTGATAGTAAAATGCGCGTATGAAGTGTGTCTCTTTTTACATACACAATTCTTTCATATATTTTCAAATACAGGCCGGCAGGAGTAAAATAGCAAAAGTGGAGGTGCCCTATGAGTGACAATCATGAAAATTTGAAAGAAACCCTGCACGAAGCCCACAAAGAGCGGGTCCAGGAGCGGGAAGAATTGAAAAAGGGCGCCAGGGAGACCCGGAAAGAGATCAAGGAGATGCGGAAGAAGAAGCTTTCTTTCAAGGAGCTTCTGAAGGTCACATTCTCCCTGTCCGAGGACAACGCCTCCCCGGAGGAAGTCCGGGACCGCATTCTCTCCGGCGGCAAGGTGACCGGGCAGAACGCCTTCATGCTGATGCTTGCAATTTTGATTGCGTCCGTCGGCCTCAACACAAACTCCACGGCCATCATCATAGGTGCCATGCTGATTTCTCCCCTGATGGGCAGCATCCTGGCCCTGGCCTACGGGACTGTCGTCCGGGACGGAGCCATCATCCGCCGCTACGGCATGGGCCTCATCACCCAGATTGTCATATCACTTCTTACATCTACGGTCTACTTCCTCCTGTCCCCGGTCAAGGGACCCACGTCCGAGCTTCTTGCAAGGACGACGCCGACTTTCTTTGACGTCATCGTCGCTGTCTGCGGCGGTCTGGCCGGCATCATTGCAAACACAAGAAAAGACAAGTCCGGCACCATCATTCCCGGCGTGGCCATCGCGACGGCCATCATGCCCCCTCTTTGCACCTGCGGCTACTCCATCGCCAACGGGAAGTGGAATATGTTCATCGGGGCCCTCTATCTCTTCATTCTGAACGCCTACTTCATCTACTCCTCCGCCGAAATCATCCTGACGGCCCTCCGCCTGCCGGAAGCCATGGGTCTGCCGGAGCGCAAGCGCAGGGCCTATATTCTCAGGCGGGTCCGCAATACAATCTTTGTT
>JAZASQ010000367.1:0-1143 GCA_036343235.1 Lachnospiraceae bacterium | reverse complement strand
GAGAAATTGGCGGGGGTCCGACTCGACTAGGCTCTGTCTGCGCGCTACGCGCTTGCCAATCGCCAAGTCTCCCTGTATCAATGGCTCTAAGTCTCTCGCTTCGCTTACGCTCGCGACAGACTAAGACCCATAGAAAGATTCTTCTCTTACGACGGCGCGCTGGACTGTCGGCGAAGGCCGGGAAAAGGAGAAATTTCCCTCCCGCTCCCGCCTGGAGCCAGCCTGGACAAAGGAGAAATTTCCCCCCGCCCCCTCCCGGATATGGTAGAATTATTGAAAACATTCTATTTCGGAGGGCTGTATGGTTACGGGGACAATCAAATCCAAGATCGACAAAATCTGGGAATCCATCTGGGCCGGGGGCATCACGAATCCCCTGACTGTCATAGAGCAGCTGACCTATCTCATCTTCATCCGCGACCTGGACGAGAAGGAACTGGAGAACGAGTCCTTCGCCAATGAGAGCGGAGAAAAAATCCCTCACATTTTCCCGCAGACGGAAACAGGCCAGTCCATGCGGTGGAGCCGGTTCAAGTATCTCGATTCAACGGTCATGTTCGGGATCGTACGGAACAAGGTCTTTCCGGCCATTGTGGGAATGCGGGACGGCTGCCTGCCGGACGTGGATGACGACGGAAAATTACATTATTCTGAGAATCATGAAGAAGCGGTGGAAGGAGAAACGGCTTTTTCCCGCTACATGGCAGATGCGACATTCCTGATTCCGACGGCGCAGGTCCTGCAGAAGGTCATCACGGGTCTCGACGACCTCTACGAAAACGACGTCACGGACCAGGACATGAGAGGCGACATCTACGAGTACATGCTGGGCAAGCTGGCGACTGCCGGCCAGAACGGCCAGTTCCGCACCCCGCGCCATATAATCCGCATGATGGTGGAACTCCTGCAGCCGACGCCGGACGACCTGATCATCGACCCGGCCTGCGGCACAGCGGGCTTCCTTGTAGCGGCAGCCGAGTACGTGCGCGCCCACCACGAGGACACGATGACGGAGGACCAGTGGGTCCGGTACGGCAGCAGCATGTTCACGGGCTTCGACACGGATCCCACGATGCTGCGGATTTCGGCCATGAACCTCATGATGCACTCCATCACGAATCCGCAGATCGAGTACCACGACAG
>JAZASQ010000366.1:0-1147 GCA_036343235.1 Lachnospiraceae bacterium | reverse complement strand
GCGATCCGGAGGCTGAGTACACGGCCCTCGTGCAGCGTTTTAACGGCCAGGTCATTCATATCAGCCCGGCCAGCACCCAGTACGTGAACCCGATGGATATCAACCTGAACTACTCTGAGGAGGATAACCCGATCGCGCTGAAATCGGACTTCATATTGTCTCTCTGTGAACTCGTTGTCGGCGGAAAGGAAGGCCTGCAGCCCATCGAAAAAACGGTTATTGACCGCTGTGTCCATCAGATCTACCAGAAGTACTTCGAGAATCCCATCCCGGAGAACATGCCTCTTCTGGAGGATCTGTATAACGCTCTTCTGAAACAGGAGGAAAAGGAAGCCCATCATGTGGCGACGGCTCTTGAGATCTACGTCAAAGGTTCGCTCAACCTGTTCAACCACAGGACCAACGTGGACATTAACAACCGCCTGGTCTGTTACGACATCAAGGAGCTCGGCAAGCAGCTGAAGAAGCTGGGCATGCTGATCGTCCAGGACCAGGTATGGGGCCGTGTCACTGCCAACAGAGAAGCCGGAAAGGCCACCCGCTACTATATGGACGAGTTCCATCTTCTGCTGAAGGAGGAGCAAACAGCAGCCTATTCCGTGGAGATCTGGAAGCGCTTCAGAAAGTGGGGCGGCATCCCCACAGGCATCACCCAGAACGTGAAGGATCTTCTTTCCTCCCATGAGGTAGAGAACATCTTCGAGAACAGCGACTTCATCTATATGCTGAACCAGGCTGCGGGAGACCGTCAGATCCTGGCGAAACAGCTCAATATCTCGCCGCACCAGCTGTCCTATGTGACGCATTCCGGCGAAGGCGAAGGCCTGCTGTTCTACGGCAACGTGATCCTTCCCTTTGTAGACCGGTTCCCCCAGGACACCGAGCTCTACCGCATCATGACCACCAAGCTTTCGGAGGTGGTCGAAGCAAAGGAGGCGTAACCCATGGATAAAGAAACAAGAACCGGAAGGACCGGCCAGGGCAGCGCCTCCGGCCGGTCTTCTCCCGGCAGGAAACTGAAAACGGAGGAAACTGCCAAGAAGGCTTCCGGAAAGAAGCTTCAGGGCGAAAAGGCCTCCCAGGCGGCAGCCGGTGAGAAGCTCCGCTTTGATAAGGCTGTCTTCACAGATGAAACCGTGAAAGAGGC
>JAZASQ010000365.1:0-1148 GCA_036343235.1 Lachnospiraceae bacterium | reverse complement strand
GGATTATTTACGGCGTGAACACCTGCCTGACCGCGCCTTTTCATCGGAGAAAGCACGATATTACCAGCCTGCCGGCACAATGCCATAGGAAGGTGTTGTTATCCAGCGACGTTACAACAAAAGACAGGCCGCATAATACTATGCAGCCTGACATAAAGCATCATCCAAGATTCTGGTTGTTTACAGCAGAAAGGATAACATCCGGGTCGATCACGGAGCGGTCCATCTGTGCCCCGATCGTGAGGGCATCCGTCATGATGTTGTCTATGATGCGCGGATTGCCCTGGGAGAGGCTGTTGACGGAAGCCATCGCGGCTTCTGTGATGATCGAAGGCGCGCCGCCGGCAACCGAGATCTTGTGACGGACGTACTCCGGGACTTCCGCGTCGGAAAGCCCGGCAAAGTCATAGTGGACAGTGATACGCTGCCGCAGTGCTTCATGCACAGGTTTGCGCAGTGTATTGTTCAGATGGGACTCCCCGCAGAGGATCAGGGTGAAGCAGTTAAGTGAATCATATCCGTAATTCATAATCATCCGGATGTCGTTAAGGATGGCGGTATTGAGGAACTGGGCCTCATCCACCGCCAGGATGAGGGGCTGCCGCTTTTCCCTGTAGAGGTATTCGATCTGCTCCTGTATCGCCTTGAAGCGTCCGGGTTTTCCTCCCCGAAGGCTGACTCCCAGGATCTCGCACAGTTCGCGGTAGAATTCAGCAACGCTGACAGTCGAGAGGCAGATGTATTCCATGTGGTCCTTGTTGGGGACGAGCGACTTTGCGAAGCACCGCAGGCCGAAAGTCTTTCCCATCCCCGGCCTGGCCGTGAAGACGCCGATCCCCCGGACATTTTTCAGGTACTCCAGACGGCTGGTCATCTGCCTGAAGTCAGAGGACATAAAACCGTCCTTTTCCTTCAGGCACTGCTTGTCAAACGGATTAAAGGAAAGTGCGTAGTAGTCCAGAAATGCAGCCATTGGTCATCCTCCGATCTTAGAGTAGTCGATGGGGAGCGGGTTGTTCCTCTTCGTATGGCAGTTCGCGACTTTGTCCGTCTGCCTGATCGGGAACTTTTCCCCTTCATAGAAGATGCAGGCGGTGTCCATGTCGCTGGGGACATAGCGGATCTCGACCTTCTGGGAGATGAACTGC
>JAZASQ010000364.1:0-1172 GCA_036343235.1 Lachnospiraceae bacterium | reverse complement strand
GAATTCTTTGGTTAGGCATTTAATACCAGAGCTCCAAATGGATTAAAGAACAAGAAAAACCGGTCCTGATTTATTTCTCAAAATCGGGCGGTTAATCTTACATCTGTACTTCCCATATCGGGAAGATTTTCACCAGGCGTGTCACCACGCCATTTGCGTTGCCTTTGTTTCAGAGACATGCAAAGTGTTGCACATTATAGCAGGATTTGACACGCAGGCAAAGCAATTTTTAATGCTACCTTTTCCCGCTGGGACAGGAATCCTGCACCGGAATATTTGAAAGGTCTGCCTTACTTTCCCTTTTCCCGGGTTCTGCTGTAGCTGTACCAGCCGTTCCGGCATGACGACAGGCCGAATACGGCATAGGAGAGCGCAGTGCGGTAGAACTCTGTGTCCGCAGGAACTGAGCCCCCTATTTTCCCGGAGGCAAAGTCATATTTCCGGAACAGCGGCTCCTTCTCCGGTCTCAGTATCACAAGATCGCCGTTTTTCCGCAGCATGGCAAAGTCATTGTTCTGGTACTGCATCACCGCCCGCTCGCTGATTTTCTGATCCTTTGTGAGATCGTAGCCCGGGACGGGAATCTCAGCCGAGACGCCGGCAAGCGAAAGAAGCGTCGGCACCATGTCCATCTGGCTCACGAGCCTTCTGTCCTCCCTCTTCTCAACCGGTCCGCCGAATATCACCGCCGGGATATGGAAGTGCCTTACCGGGAAATCAGCCGCTGCATAGGTCCTCGCGTCATGATCCGCAATGAGGAGGAAAACCGTATTTTTCCAGTATGATGACTTTTTTGCCTTTTCGAGGAACCTGCCGAATGCCCAGTCTGAGTACTTCACCGCATTCTTCCTCGTGAAGAGGGGGCTCTCGACCGGTTCGGTCTTCCCCGCGGGGATCTCGAAGGGGTCATGGTTGCTGGAGGTGAACACCAGCGAGTAGAAATTCCTCCCCTCGCTCTCAAGCCTCGCGAACTCCACGTCGGCCCGGTTATAGAGATCCTCGTCAGACACGCCCCAGGTGGCGGTGAATGCGGGGTTCTCATAGCTGTCCTGATCTATGATCCTGCTGTAGCCGTTCCTGAGGAAGAATGATTTCATGTTGTCAAAATGGCTCTCGCCGCCGTAGATGAACGACGTGTCGTATCCCCTGTCCTTAAGGACTGACGCTATGCT
>JAZASQ010000363.1:0-1173 GCA_036343235.1 Lachnospiraceae bacterium | reverse complement strand
GACGAGGTCCCGGATCTCGGAATCCTTCAGGTGGCACTTCTCTCCTATGACACCGGCCAGGATTGCCACATCCGCCGAGTGGAAAAATGTATACCCGTCGTAGGTCCGGACCTCGATAATCGTGTTCATGACCTGCTCGTCAGTAAGGACCTCGTTCACAACCTGGGTGACGGAATTCTGGATGTCCTCCTCTTCCCGCGAGACCTCGACTCCGTACTTCTCCTTGACCGCATCTCCCTTGGCCTGGTTGAAAAATTTTGTAACGACGGAAACCGCGTCCTTGCGGACCCGGGTGTTGACAATGCCGCCGGTCTTGACATCCTTGCCGGCGTTGTCATTGATATAGACGCCGAGAATGCCCAGGAAGGACAGGAAACCTATATTCTCCTCAGTCAGAGGGGCCTCCGCCATGATGAGCGTCTTTCCCTCTGCGTCATATATTTCCTGGCCCAGCACCATTCCAGGTTTCAGATTGTCAACAGATACGTAATGCATTCAGTGCTAGCTTTCTATCAGTCTTCAAACTCCATCAGGACATAATACCCACGTGGCTTCTCTTCGACAGCCTTCACAAGGCCTTCAGCAATGCCCTTTTCATCGGTCTTCAGGCGTTCGGTCACCGTATAGTTCGCGCTCATGGCAATGGCGTGTTCCACGGTATAATAATAATATGTGGAAACCCGGTTCTCCGTAACCTTCAGCCGCTGGCCCACCTCAACAAGACCTGGCCGCTCCATTTTGAATTCCATTTCGCGCACGGAAAAACCCTCCGGAAATGTTTCCGGAAATCCGAAAACTGAAAAGGACCGAATACACAAAATCCATGTACTCGGCCCTAATGCCTCTTCTAAAACGATATAGAAACTAATTTCATCGTGACAGCTTCCAATAATACTCTCCTTTGGAAACTAATTCAAGTACACACTTCGAAAAAGCCAATTTTTGTCAACACCATTTTCGGCTTTTTTCGAAATACTTCGAAATCGTTTTCGATACTCGAATAATAGCATGGGATTTTCCCGTTTGCAATCCGGAATTTCCCAAACAAGGGACTGGAATCACCATGTGAAACCGGTTACGCGCAAAACCTTTGTGCAAAATTTTCAGCAGAAAACGGGAGCGGCGCGGGCCCATTCCCCGGGGCGCCCCGCAAAAAAGACGAAAAAAAAATGG
>JAZASQ010000362.1:0-1179 GCA_036343235.1 Lachnospiraceae bacterium | reverse complement strand
GTAAAGAGCTGATATCCCTCCCCGATCGGGCAGCGGTAGTCCTCGTCGCTGTGGATGATCAGGGTCGGCGTCGTGGCATTGCCGATGTACCTCAGGGGAGAGACGTCCCACATCTGGGCAAATCCTTCCTGAGAATAGGGATCGGTATTGCAGGTCTCGCCGCACATAAGCGGCGGAATGTCGCTGACGCCGTACATCGTGATCCAGTTCATGATACTCCTCTGGGTCGCAATGCAGCAGAATCTGTCCGTATGACCGTTGATCCAGTTGCTCATGAAGCCGCCGTAACTGCCGCCGGTGCAGCACAGCTTTGCCCTGTCGATATCCGGGTACGCATCCAGCACATGGTCGACGAAAGCCATAATCTGTTCGTAATCGATCCCGCCCCACTGCATATCAAGGAAAGCGAATTCATTTCCTTTGCCGTCTGAGCCGTGGGGATTACAGAACATGACAAAATATCCCTCCGAAGCCCAGTGCTGCATTTCATGGAAGAAGACCGGCCCGTACGCACATTTCGGTCCGCCGTGGATATCCAGGATTGCCGGGTATTTTTTTCCGGCTTCGTAGTCCCTGGGAGCCAGCACCCAGCCATCGATCTCCTCATCGCCATATCGGTCACTGTGATACTTTGTGCAGATATATTCGGGCTTCGCGACATATTTGCCACGGAGTGCCGCGGCATTGAGGCTGGTCATCCGGCGCAGGCTGCCCTTTTGATCCGCATGATAAATCTCCTGCAGGTTCATGTCATAGAGCCCCATCACCCAAAGGTCGCCCCCCAGGACGTCAAAATCATAGAGCGCGCCTTCCTTATTCACGAGAGTCTCTGCGTTCCCATCAAGTCCGATCCGCCGGAGCACGTTGCGGATGCCGTCGACCGCCATATAGTACACATAGTTTCCATCCGACTTGAGACCGCGCCAGCTGCCATACTCAATATCGCTGATTACGCCGTCGAAAACGCCCTCGTCCGCCTTACGAAGAAGCGTGAAATCCTTCTCTTCGCCGGCGGTATCGTAAACATAGAAGAAGGGATTTTCGTTTTCCCCGTATCTTTTGCATTCGCTTCCCAGAACGATGAGTTTGTCATTAATCTTTCCCATCTCCATAATCTGGAGATACGGACGCACCAATTCCGTGCAGATTCCGGTCGCAACATCAATACGATACAGTCCG
>JAZASQ010000361.1:0-1189 GCA_036343235.1 Lachnospiraceae bacterium | reverse complement strand
CAGGATGCCGCCGAGCTTTGATTCGCGCTCCAGAATGAGAATGTCTTTTACTCCCTTGTCGTAGAGGCGGACGGCTGCCGCGAGACCTGCGGGACCGCCTCCCACGATAACGACGTCTTTCTGCATTTTCCTTTCTGCCATGTCATTCCACCTCTCTCATCCGGCCCGCAAAGAACCAGCCGTTCTCTCTCTGATATCGTATGTCTTCGGGCTTTAATCCGAGCTCCTGTTCGAGAAGTTCAGTGATCCGCATCTGGCAGTACCCGCCCTGGCAGCGGCCCATCATGGAGCGGGTACGGTTCTTGATGCCGGTCATTGTGGATACTCCGAGCGGATTGTGGATAGCGGCGAGAATTTCCGCCTTAGTTACGTTCTCACAGCGGCAGACGACCTGGCCGTAGTTCGGATCCTTTCTGATGGCTTCGCGCTTTTCGTCAATTGTCATTTCTGAGAACCGTGGGATTGCTTTTCGTATCGGGTTGAAGTCGGGATTGACTGCCACCGGCTGCCCGAGCGCGTCCTGCCCGTCAAGAATCTTTTTGACAGCCCGCCTTGCAAGCGGCAGTGCCGAGGTGATGCCCGGGGATTCGATGCCGACGAGATTGACCGTGCAGGGATGCGCGCTGTCGGATTCCAGAATGAAGTCCAGCACTTCGCCGGTCTCGGGGTCGCAGTTCTTCCAGCGGATACCGGCAAAATTGCGGATGAAGTATTCGCGCTTCATCTGCGTGAACATCCGTGATCCGTCACGGAAGAGGCCGTCGAGGCGCTCTTTTATATTGGCATAATCCTCGAGGTCTTCTGTCAGATAGGAGTCCGGACCGACAAGAATATTTCCGTCGACCGTCGGGGTCGCGTGGGTCGAGAAGCCTCCCTTATCGTTCGGTGCCGGATAGACCGGCGTTTTAAGGAACGCTCCGGCCTTTTTGTCGAGCACGAAGTACTCGCCCTTGAAGCCCCGCTGATAGTATTTCGGGTAGCCGAGCATCTCGGAAATAATAGCTGCGTAGGCTCCGGCGCAGTTCACGACCCATTTTGTGAGAAATGTTCCGCCGGAAGTCTCAATTCTATAGAGAACATCAGCGGGAAATGTTCCGCCGGAAGTCCCGACTTTATAGAGGGGGGCATTATCACCAGGGATACTGTCTCCCTGATCGTCAGCTTTCATCAGCGCAGCTGCCTCATCCTT
>JAZASQ010000360.1:0-1196 GCA_036343235.1 Lachnospiraceae bacterium | reverse complement strand
GTAAGCGATGAATAATCGGGCGGATTGCGGGTACTTTAGCCAGAAGGGATAATGGACGCATGGAGTGGTCCTATCCCCTGCAAGTCCTTTGCGCTAAAGATATCCGGTCACATAAAGCCCGTTCATGTGACGATCTATCAGCCACTCCCGAAATTAAAAAGAAACGGAGTGGAATGATTTATGAAAAAGAACAACGTTCGTTCTGACCTGGAATGGTTCGAAACTATCAGGGAATGCCGTTCAAGCGGCCTCAGCGAAAGAAAATGGTGCGAGGCGAACGGCATCAGCCACAATAGTCTGCATTACTATATTAAGAAGCTGCGTGGCAGGGGCTATGATATCCCGCAGCCGTCACGCGTCTCAGGCAACGGCCCCAGGCAGGAGGTCGTCCCCCTCGCAGTCCGTAGTGGGAGTGACGGACTTGCCGGAGGCGATCCTACAGCTCCGGGAGGCGGGACGGTCGCCGCGAATGTCTTCGTAGGGAATGTCCGCATCGATTTCCATGACGGCGCAAGCGCCGCCACGATCAGGAATATCCTGTACACGCTGGGAGGGCTGTCATGTTAGGAGACCTTTCCCGTGTTTCTAAGATCTACCTGGTGACCGGAAGAACTGACATGCGCAAGTCTATTGACGGCTTGATGTCGGTCATCCGCGATACCTACGACATGGATCCCTTCGCAAATGCGCTCTTCCTCTTCTGTGGGAGGAAGTCGGACAGGATCAAGGCCCTCCATTTTGACCAGACCGGGTTCGTGATCCTTTACAAGAGGCTCGACAACGGGCGCTTCCAGTGGCCGCGTAATGCTTCCGAAGTACGCGCCCTCACCAGGCAGCAGTACCGGTGGCTCCTGGAGGGGCTTTCCATCGAGCAGCCGAACGCGATCCACGGAGGGTCCGGCAGGAAGGATTTTTAGGCTCTGCCTTTTGTGCAAAACGTAGAATATTTGTTTTTTTTCCGTACCTGCGCATTTTTTTATCCACACCCGGAATGCCCGTATACGCTATCCCGGCAGGTGTGAGAAAAAGCGAATCGGAGATATCCACAATCTGCCCTTTCCGCAGGTCATTTCCCCTCCCCGGGAAGGCCTCCGGCCGGTAAAAAGCAGGGGTTGTCCACCGTCAGAATGACGGATGGCCACAGCCAGGCGGTTTGCCGTGCCCCAGCATCCTCTTTATAATAGAGGAAAGACTAT
>JAZASQ010000359.1:0-1207 GCA_036343235.1 Lachnospiraceae bacterium | reverse complement strand
CGCTCTCCTGAGAGAGGGCATGGAGGCCCTTTCATCATCGGGAGGCTCTGTTTTTGCCGTAAGGGCAGCGCTCGTGTGCCTGATCCTCAAAGGCCTTTGTGATCCCGGAACGCTCTGCCGGGTTGCCGGAATTTCAGAGAGCAATCTTGCTGAATGGGTCAGGACTGCTGATGAGGAAGGCTTTGACGGCCTCACGGGAGAGAGCGGCAGTGAAAGCTCTGGGGAGCATGGCATCCTGGTTCCGCAGAGGCTTCTCAATCTTCTCAGGGCTGTCCGGCCGGTCAGAGGAAACGGGCGGCTTTCGGAGCAGCAGAGGACTGAAGTCAGGGAAGCACTCCGCAATCCGCCTGAAGAGTATGGATACCGGGTCTGGGACGGACCGTCGCTCTCAGACTTCATCGCCGTAAGGTACCGGATAATCTGCAGCGTGAGGGAGTGCGTGAGGATTCTCCGTGAGGCCGGACTGTAACAGAACCAGAACGTCAGTCCTTGCAGGCTTGCTCAACGCATGATTATGCTGAGCTGGACTGCGCCAGGAATATGCCTTCAGCACAGGGTTGGATGGAAGCAGACAGTCCCCGTCCACTGTCCCTGGCACCTGCATGGCGGGAAGACGCAACCGCATGAGGAAGCCTGTTTTCAGGCTGAATAACGAAAAGTTCTCCGGTCCCTGGCCATGAAATGCTGCGGCAGCGGCTCCACCGCAGGGGCGGGGCAGCGGACGGGCAAATTTCCGGAAAATGGATTTAGATGTCGGTAAGGCTGGCAACGGAGGCTTCCTGTGACAGAAAAAAGCCTGTAATATTCGAAAATTTTCAGCCCCTTCCGGGAGCTTCCACTGTGAGTCTCAGGCCAACAGTCCATGTTTCGTGGTTTTTGCGCGCAGAATCAGACAATTAGCTGCTGCCGGCAGATGGAATTTTTTGGAAAATTCAGGCAGACCTCTCTGTTTGCAAATTGCGAACTTATCAGTCCTAAGAGAAAAGATATAATGGTGACGGAGAGAAGGAATTGATAATCCCCGACTCAGGGGACGGAAACCTGGCCTGACGGCTGTCCGTTGATAACTGCCTGAGAAGGAATTGATAATCCCCGACTCAGGGGACGGAAACCCGATCATTCCCCAATCAATACTAGCCATAATTCCGAAGGAATTGATAATCCCCGACTCAGGGGACGGAAACTGCGAATATCCGCGGTGAGCTGT
>JAZASQ010000358.1:0-1208 GCA_036343235.1 Lachnospiraceae bacterium | reverse complement strand
TAAAACGAAATATCTGGAGGCATCCACGCCGAAGAGGTCCACCATGTCGTCCGCGTAGATGACATTGCCCTTGGATTTCGACATTTTCTCCCCGCCCTGCAGGAGCCAGGGGTGGCCGAAGACCTGTTTCGGCAGCGGCTCTCCGAGGGCCATCAGGAAGATGGGCCAGTAGATGGTATGGAAGCGGATGATGTCCTTGCCGATGAGGTGGAGGTCCGCCGGCCAGAGCTTCTTGTACTGGTCCGTGGAATTGCCGTCCGCGTCGTAGCCGATGCCGGTGATATAGTTCGTCAGGGCATCGAGCCAGACATAGACGGTCTGGTTGGGATCAAATGTAACGGGGATTCCCCACTTGACGGAGGCCCGGGAAACGCAGAGGTCCTGCAGACCCGGCAACAGAAAATTGTTCATCATCTCGTTTTTCCGGCTCACAGGCTGGATGAAATCGGGATGGGAATTAATATAATCAATGAGCCTGTCCGCGTACTTGCTCATGCGGAAGAAATAGGCCTCCTCCTGCTGGGCATGGACTTCGCTGCCGCAGACGGGGCAGCGTCCGTCCACAAGCTGGGACTCCGTGTAGAAGGCCTCGCACTCGTTGCAGTAGAGGCCGTCGTAGTGGCCCTGGTAGATGTCGCCCTGCTCGTAGAGCTTCTTGAAGATCTTCTGGACCTGCTCAACGTGATAGTCGTCCGTCGTCCGGATGAACTTGTCATAGGACGTATTCATGAGGTCCCAGATCCGGCGGATTTCCGCGGCTGTCTTGTCCACGAATTCCTGGGGGGAAACGCCTGCTGCCTGGGCCTTCGTCTCGTTCTTCTGCCCGTGCTCGTCCGTTCCGGTCTGGAAGAAGACGTCGTAGCCCTGCTGGCGCCGGAAGCGCGCGATGGCGTCCGCAAGGACGATTTCATACGTGTTCCCGATGTGGGGCTTGCCGGATGCATACGCTATGGCCGTTGTAATGTAGTACTTTCCTCTGCTGCTCAATTTTGTTTTCCTAACTACAAAGCTTCGCCCCGGAATTGTCCGGGGCGGAGAATCATTATTACTATAAAACGCTTCAGTCAAGCTTCTTCCCGCACTTCTTGCAGAACTCGGCGTCGTCATCGTTCACGGCTCCGCAGTCCGGGCAGGTCTTCGTGCCCCGAACGTCGGAAAGCTGCTGCTTCAGATGGGCGATCTGCCGCTCAGCCGCTGCAATGGTCTGG
>JAZASQ010000357.1:0-1209 GCA_036343235.1 Lachnospiraceae bacterium | reverse complement strand
CGAAAAGGGGTTGCTGCAAGGCAATCTATTTCTGAATTACAGATCTTCTATATCCGTCTCCTTCGGGAATATCCCTTTGTACTTGTCCTGATAGTAGGATTCCGGCGTGATGGTGAGCTTTCCATTAGGCTCTGCATCAATCATGATACAGCCCCGCTGGCGGCCCTGCTTTCCGATACCGTGATAGACGAAGTAGTCAATGGCCCGGCCGTAGGTCAGGCGGATTCCCTTATATTCGATGCTGAAGAAATTCTTGTGATCATGGCCGCAGAAGAAGGCCTTCGTGGAGCCCAGCCTCTGTACGGTTTCAAACATCTTGTCCGGATAGACGCTGCAGTAGATTTCCCTCTTCCCTGTCTCGGTCATGGAGCCGAAGACAAGGCGCGCATCCGCTGTGGGGTTTTCATTATTCTCGCGAAGCTCATTGAAGGCGTCCTTGTATTCGCGCAGGGGTATATGCATGAAAACGCAGGAAGGGGGCATGAAGGAGGCGGTATTTCCGCCGGTTGTTCCGGAGGTATCCACGGGGAGCCCGCTTACCGCCTCGCTTTCCGGCAGAGCAGTGAGCGCCGCCCGGTTCTCCCCGGAAAGCTTTACCACATTCTCATACTCCGGCAGAGCAGCGAGCGCCGCCCGGTTCTCCCCGGAAAGTTTTCCCAGCGTCTCCTCGTACCAGTCAATCTGGGTCTGGTGGAGGCCATCGTAGAGATAGAGGATTCCGAAATAGTCCCCGTGGGTGTAGGAGTGGGTGTCCATCGTGAAGATGGCCTGGGTGATGAGACCCTTGCTGTTCTTTACCTTGATGACCTGGTTGCCGTAGCCGAAGTCCCTGATTTCTGTCGCAATGGCGGTCTTCTGAACGGAGGACGGGAGCCTGTCGAATCCGGTCCGCTGTTTGGAAATATTTGCCGCGATGTCCTCGCCGGTTTTGAAAATGCAATAGTGATTGTCCGGTGAATCGTAAAGTTCTGCAATCTTCTTTCTCGTGCCGGGGGAGTAGATTTCACTCTCGTGGTTTCCCATGGTGACAGTATAGAAGACGCCCAGGTGTTCGAGAAAGGCAATGAAGAAGCGGGTTTCAAGAAGATTATTGAATGTCCCGGACTGGAAGATGACCGGGTAAATCTGGTCCCCGGTGAAGATGACGAGGTCCGGCTTCTCAGCGGAAATCATTGCATAGATCGCATTCATGGCCTTTTTGTCGGCCTT
>JAZASQ010000356.1:0-1219 GCA_036343235.1 Lachnospiraceae bacterium | reverse complement strand
TTTCCGGGATCGGGGTCAGAGGCCCGTCCTTGGCGGCCATGAGCCCACGCAGCGCCAGCTCAAAATCTTTCCGATTGCCCAGCGTGACCACCCGGACGCTTCCCGCCGGGGTTTTCGTAAGCTCCTCCCGATCGGCGGGATTGCCCCGGTAGTGAGCCAGGCTCTTCGCCTCCGGCTCCTCGCCCCGCAATACGACACGGCGGTAGGACTCCTGCGTGACCGTGTCCGGGTTTAAGTAAAGCTGGGGGTAATCCGCAGCCAGGTGCTCCAATACGCTTGTTTTACTCATGGCTCAAGTCCTGTATCCGGCCAAGCCTCCGGGGGAACGAGGGGCTCGGTCAGGCCGCCCGCCACCAGAGCGAGATCGTCCAGCTCCAGTGCGGCCCCGTCGCCGAAAAGACGCTGCCGCAAGGCCTCCTTGTGGGCGGGGTTGGGAAACGCGGCGCTGCGCAGCAGCGTTTCCACGTCCCGGTCAGGTGGTTTTCTCATGAACTATCCCCTTCTTTTGTCGCAGGATTGCCAAAATTATTGTCCAAATGGACCGTACCCATCAATCCTCCTTTTTTGAGGCTCTTCGCGGAACTTTATGGTACTAAGGTACGGAAGTGCTTGGCCTTCTCCTTGAGGAGAAGGTGGCTTGCCCCGATCTCACGCGAGGGGCAAGCCGGATGAGGTGGAAAAATCAAGCCTTCTAAAGAATCGTGAATAGAGGGTAATCTTACCACCTCATCCGTCACGGCGTTTGCGGGAGACGCGCCGCGACACCTTCCCCTCCAAGGGGAAGGCATTTGTTCCCATCCACTTGCTTTACCTCAATAAAGTTCCGTGTTGATCCCAATTTTCGGCTCATGATAACCGCATTTTGGGCAAATATAGGTGCCGAATCCGCCATTCCAGTCCAAATATTCATCGCAGATTGGGCATTTTGGAGTGGTGCTGATTTTTTCGCCGCATCTGTCACAACTTTGACATGTTTCTTAACAAGTTGAGGCCTGCCAAGGATATCTCCTTTTCCTTAATTCCATACATCTTGGCAGCGTATACAGCCTCATCTCTTGTCGCAAATCGTGCCATGACACTTCCATCTGAGTCGTTGATAAGTTGCCACTGCATTATGCCATTATCATTACAACAAAAAATGTATCCCCCTGTAATTTCACCGAGTTCCTTGAGACTCAGCTCCGCGTCCTGTACTTCCTTTTTGATTTCTTCGCTCATG
>JAZASQ010000355.1:0-1226 GCA_036343235.1 Lachnospiraceae bacterium | reverse complement strand
AGAGCCGCTGTGAAGTCAATCACATCCCCATCTGCCCCACAGCCGAAGCAGTGGTAACGCCTGTCCAGCTTCATGCTGGGGGTCTTGTCGTTGTGGAACGGGCAGCAAGCCATTCCGTTTCTGCCTACCCGGATTCCGTAGTGTTCCGCAGCCTGCCGGGTGGTCACAGACTGCTTGACTGTTTCAAATACATTCAAATCATTTCCTCCTGAAAATAGGAAAGGCACCTGACATTCTCAATACGAAAATGGCAAGTGCCTGTTAGCGTTCCATATTCTGTTTTTTGTGAGTTTCCTTTTTCCGTGCGGCATCCTCAGCCGCCACAATCGCCTTGTTGCGGTTCAGCATTTCATAAATGGAAGTTCTGGCTTTTTCCTTGATTTGCTGGGTGTTTGCTTTCCTGACCTCCGGCTTCGTCAGCGCAGCCTTCATTACACTAAGAGCTGTCTGCATGGCTTTGGTGATTTTGGAAACCACATTGTCCAGTCGGGCGGCAGCGTACTCCCGCTCCTTTTTGGGAGCCTTGCGCTCTGGGGACAGCAGCCAGGACTTTGTTTCCTCCACCAGCTGAATGTCCTGCTTGTGTGTTTCCACCCTGACGGTATCGGTCACAACCTCCACCGCCTTATCATAGGCAATCTCGGAAACATCATCAATCAGAGCTTCCACATCATCCAGCTTCAAGGTCAGCTCGTCCAGCTTTTCTTCCTTTTCCTGAATGACGGCTTCCTGCTCCTGAATCGTCTGAGACTGAGCCACCAGCTGCTCCTTCTGCTTGGCAAGAATGAAGTCCTGCTTTTCCAGATACTTGCGACCGCCGTACTCCGGCTCCTCCTCCAGCTGCAATCCGTGCTTCCTGCAAATATCGAACAGCAAAGCCCGGCAGGCGGCATCATAGACCATTTTTCTGTTGTTGTGGCGACCCAGCTTCTTGTCCGGCTCCGGCAGTTCAAAGCCAAGGGCTTCCAAAGCTTTCTCCTGCTGGGGACAAAGCTCCCCGTACTGATTTTCACAGTCAAAGACATGGCGTTCATGGATGTGAGGCGTGCTTTCATCAATGTGCAATGCCCAGTCCAAAATGTGGACATGGGAGCCGAAGCGTCTTTCCAGCTCCGCAAAAAATTCCGTAGCCACCAGAAAGAGGGTTTCCGCAGAAGCGTGTTCCTCCATCTTTCCGATTTGGAGCAAACTTTCCTCCGGGCAGGTCTTTTTATTTTTCAGGATTT
>JAZASQ010000354.1:0-1227 GCA_036343235.1 Lachnospiraceae bacterium | reverse complement strand
GCCCTCCAGGAGGTTGACCGTCCCGGAGACAAAGTCCGCAGCATCCGTCTGTTCGTTCTTCCACCTGTAGTCCGTATCGAAGGCGCCGAGATAGATGGTCACGTCCGGAGCCGCCGAGTCAAAGATCTCCCCCAGGCTGGCACTTTCGTAGGGAAAGTCATAGCGCTCATAGACGCGCTCGTACCCGTCCTCCTTAAACCTTTTGCCGGTCAGGAGGAAGACCTTGTGCCCTTCCTTTTTGCATTTTTTGATCAGGCGGTTCATGAGTGCCCCCGGCCCGCCTGCCAGCAAGATATTCATTCACTTATCCCCATAATCTATGGCGAAATCATAAAGCCTGTCCGGGTTCTGCCGGACTTTGTAGCAGGTGAAATCTCCTGCCTCGTACCAGACCGTGCAGTTTTCCGGAAAGAGCCGGCTGAAGGCCTTGATATAGGCTTCCGCCTCCGCTCCGGCTTCAGATTCAGAATCCTTATCTATGAAGAAATATACGTCCGCCGTCGGAATATAGACCGGAGAAGACCCGCCCGCTGCATCCTGAAGGAACTCACTGATATCATAGACACCTGCCTCCGCTCCGGCCGCTGCAATGGCAGCGCTGTCAGCGACCAGGCTCCAGCTGTCCTTCTCTTCTTTCTGCAAAATCCGCGTGAGACAGACAACCGCCTCATTGGATGGAAGCGGCCGGGCCGCCCCTGCGGAAGAAGGGCCGATGACAAGGGCCAGGACCAGGCTAAGAACCAGGCTATACAGAGGAATCCGGGAAGAAGCCTTATGCAACAGACAGACAGCGAAATCCGCGGCAAGCAGCAGAAAAATCACCGCGTGTGTCCCGGGAAGGGTGCAGTACAGGGCACTCACGAAACTGCCCGGAAAGATGCACGGCAAGATGACCGGAAGAAGGGCCGCTGCAAAGGCCGCATAGATGTTCCGGACCAGACGCCGCACAAGGGCATAGACCGTATAGACAAGAAAAAGGGCTGTTACAAAGTAGAAAAGCCGCATCAATGTGAAGATGCGGATGCCGAAAAGCTTGTGAAGGGCAAAAAGAAGGCAGGAGAATCCGAAGGGATAGAAGCCGTCCGAAAAGAAGGCTCCCCGGTCCATCGCATTGAGCCGGTAGTTGAGGAGCAGGGTATCGTTAGAAGAATACCCATAGACAGTCAGGGCCCGGTGCCCGAAAATCAGGACGACAGCTGCTGTCAGAATAATGAAAAGGGCCGTCTC
>JAZASQ010000353.1:0-1228 GCA_036343235.1 Lachnospiraceae bacterium | reverse complement strand
GATTCAGAGCTTCGCTTGCGCTAACCCCTCCTCGTAACCTTCCAGCACCGGGCAGGCGTCAGCCCATATACGTCGCCTTACGGCTTTGCATAGACCTATGTTTTTGCTAAACAGTTGCTTGGGCCTGTTCTCTGCGGCCTGCTTGCGCAGGCGCCCCTTCTCCCGAAGTTACGGGGCCATTTTGCCGAGTTCCTTAACAATGCTTCTTCCGTCGGCCTTAGGATCCTCTCCTCATCTACCTGTGTCGGTCTGCGGTACGGGTACGCACGGAACGATAGCGGCTTTTCTCGACACATGCCCATCACACTCTCCTACTTCAGTTCGGTCGTCCCACAGTGAGCCGTTCCGCCGCCGGTTTTTCCTGGCGGCCGGGCTGCCTGTGCTCCCCGGGATCCATTCCCGGTAGTGCCCCGCATGTGTGTCCCCGCAGTTCTGTCTGTGCGCAGTACAGGAATCTCCACCTGTCGTCCATCGGCTACGGCTTTCGCCCTGGCCTTAGGTCCCGACTTACCCAGGGAAGATCAGCTTTACCCTGGAAACCTTAGATATTCGGCCTGGAGGATTCACACCTCCATCTCGCTACTCATTCCGGCATTCTCTCTTCCCATGGCTCCACGCCCCCTTCCGGTAACGCTTCGCTGCCATGGCAATGCTCCCCTACCGATGCTTGCGCATCCCAGAGCTTCGGCGGTGTGTTTGAGCCCCGACAATTTTCGGCGCGGGGCCTCTCGACTAGTGAGCTATTACGCACTCTTTGAATGGATGGCTGCTTCTGAGCCAACGTCCTAGTTGTCTTCGAGACCCTACATCCTTTACCACTTAACACACACTTGGGGGCCTTAGCTGCTGGTCTGGGCTGTTTCCCTTTTGGCCGTCCGACTTATCTCGTACAGCCTGACTCCCGGGGAACTCCTACGTGGCATTCGCGGTTTGATAGTCTTTGGTAAGCTTTGACGCCCCCGCGGACATTCAGTGCCCTACCTCCACAAGGATACCCCGAGGCTAGCCCTAAAGCTATTTCGGGGAGAACCAGCTATCTCCGGGTTCGATTGGAATTTCTCCCCTACCCACACCTCATCGCCACCCTTTTCAACGGATGTGCGTGCGGACCTCCAAAGCCTTTTACGGCTCCTTCATCCTGGACATGGGTAGATCACCCGGTTTCGGGCCTGCGGCCTCCGACTTCCGCCCTCTTAAGACTCGGTTTCCCTATGGGTGCTCCCCTACT
>JAZASQ010000352.1:0-1233 GCA_036343235.1 Lachnospiraceae bacterium | reverse complement strand
GATACAGAACTTTGAAAATATCTCCTCGACCAGGTCGTCCCCGACTTCTTTCCCAAGAATCCGCCCCAGGGCCGAGTAGGCATCCATGAGGTCCACCGTGTAGAAGTCTTCCGGCAGGCCGGACTCTATGGAATTCATTACTAATGTAAGACTCCGTACAGCGGAATCAATTTCATACTTATGGCGGGCATTTGTGAGAAGGACCTCGCCCGCATCCCGCTTGACCGCCCCTTCCGAGAGGAAAAGGGCCTGTAAATCATCCTTTAATTCCTGCAGCCCGTCCGAGTTACGAGCGGAGAAATCTATGATTTTCACGGAATTCATGCGGGTTTGAGCCGCATTCGTGCCGGAATCTGCAGACGCGTCTGCAAAATCGGTTTCTATTGCGTTTTCAGAAACAGAAAGCAAATCAGAGGACGCCGGACCCGCATTAAATGCAAACAGAGCCTTCACGTCATCAGAAGAGATCACTGCTTCCGCGTCCGACTTATTGAGGAGGACAAGGAATTTCTTCCCGGAAAGGGCCGCGGCAATCTTCCTGTCATTTTCATCCAGGGGACGGGACCGGTCGCAGACGAAGAGGACCAGGTCCGCTTCGTCCATTTTCCCGAGGGACTTCTCAACGCCGATCTGCTCGACTACATCTTCTGTAGAACGAATGCCGGCAGAGTCTATGAGATTGAGAGTTAATTCTCCGACCCGGACTCTCTCTTCGATGAGGTCGCGGGTCGTTCCGGGGACATCCGTCACAATGGCCCGGTCGGAATTGGAAAGGAGGTTGAGTATCGAGGACTTGCCCACGTTGGGCTTGCCCACAATGACTGTGTCGATGCCGTCCTTCAATATCTTCCCGTCATTAAATGTGGCGGAAAGCCTTGATAAGCCTGTGCTCCAGTCCCTGCATTCAGTAAGGAGCCTGTCCCCGAAGCCTTCCAGAGAGAAGTGCTCCGGATCATCGAGAGCGGATTCAATGAAGCCGCACTCATAAATAATCTTTTCCCGATAGGATTCAATCTCTTTCGAAAGCCGCCCGGACAGGGTCTTTTCGGAGTTCCTGAGGGAAAAATCGTTGTCGGAAGAAATGATATCGGCCACGGCTTCCGCTTCCGAAAGGTCTATGCGGCCGGCAAGGAAGGCCCGCTTCGTAAACTCCCCGGGCTCTGCCGGCCGCGCCCCTGCTGCGATACAGGCGTCGAGCACTTTGTCCGCCGCATAGAGGCCCCCGTGGCAGTT
>JAZASQ010000351.1:0-1236 GCA_036343235.1 Lachnospiraceae bacterium | reverse complement strand
GAAGGATCAGCGGCCGGTCGCATTGATCCGCTTGGCTTCTTCCAATGTCAGTTTTTCCTTCCCAGGACTCCTTGCAAAAAGACCATATTATTATAAATACATATCCGGACGCCGAAGGGCTGTATAGGGTTTCCCGGCACGGATTCCTGCTGTATTCTCCGGATATACTACGCAGTAAAAAAGATCTTCACTGTCATCCGTCTCAAGCAGGCATTGGCCCTCGGCATCTGTGACCAGGGATTCTCCGGAGAACTCCATCCTGCCTTCGCTCCCGACCCGGTTGCACATGGCAATGGGAACAGAGTTCTGAAAAGCCTGGATACGGATCTCCCACTCAAATATTTCTGCAGGCTCCGACTTCACATTGACTGTCGGAATCAGAATAATATCTGCCCCCATCAGCGCTTCCGTCCGGATGCTTTCCGGATAATGCCTGTCAAAGCAGATCACAAGGCCTATCTTGCCGAGCTCTGTGTCAAAGACATGGAAGCCATCGTCCGCCGGTGTATAGTAATCCTGCTCATAGAACTGCGGTGCCTGGGCTACATGAACCATCTTCTGAATTCCGGCAATCTGTCCATCGCAGTCGATCAGCAGGCTCGCGTCGTAGAAAAGGCCTTTCTCCTTCAGGTAAATATTCGGTACCGCATAGATATGATTCTTCCTGCAGGCCTCCCGCAATGACGTAACTTCCGGACTGTCTATTGAAAGCCCATATTTTGCTACATCCAGTCCCGGATACTGAGGAAAGAACTCCGTCAGCTGAACTTCCGGAAAGAGGATTAAATCAGCACCGGCGGCAGCTGCCTTACCGATCAGGGAAAGACTTTTATCAAGATTGGCAGCCATGCTGCCTTCATTCATCATCTGAGCAAGCGCAAGTTTCATTGGCTATATTCCGTCCTCAATCAATGTGTCTGACGTAATGTTTTCTGGGAGGCAGGTCCGACGGCCGAAGCGCTTTTATATCGGAAACGGATTCAGACGTTTCTGCAAGCGCCTCATCTTTCTTTTATCGCGACATGAACCGTATCGCCAAAGGATTTTCCTATCCTTGTCCGTATGTCTTTCCGGATGCCGATGATGTGGCAGGGAGTCCCCATCCGGACAACCTGCCCGTCATATGGAACACCGTCAAAGGTCGCGTGAACGAGGACCTTCTTCCTGCCAAATGTCTTTTCCACATCCAGCGGGACCTCGACATATCCCGCATCCATGTCGCCATTTTGTATGATG
>JAZASQ010000350.1:0-1242 GCA_036343235.1 Lachnospiraceae bacterium | reverse complement strand
TCCATGAATCCGGACCGGGAAGAGAGCGGCGACATCATGGAGCTTTCCTTCCGGAGCCGGCGGGCAGTCGCGGAGATGGTCTGTGACATTGCGTCACGCGTGCCGGCGGACACGGCCGTTCTTTACAGGAATAATGAAAGCGCCCTGCCGATCGTGAATCTCCTCGACCGCAAGGGCATTCCCTACCGGATCAAGGGCAACGACACGACCTTTTTCTCGAACCCGGTCATCCGGGACATCAATGCCATTCTGCGCCTGGCCCTGAACGGACGGGACGCTGAAGCCTTCATGCAGATCTATTACAAGGTCGGCGCCTACGTGACGAAGCAGGAAGCCCAGGCTGCAGCGGCCGCCTACTTCACGGACAATGACTTCTTTGCCCACATGGCGCTTTCTGCCAAGGCCAAGGGAGGGAAGATCAAGCGCCTGTGGTTCGTGTCCTACCGCCTGCGGAAGATGGCGAAAGGCGATGCGGCCGCGGCTATCCGGATTATCCGTGACGAGCTCAATTACGACAAGTACATGTCCGAGAAGAAGCTTGATGCCAAGAAGGCCGACATGTATGAGATCCTCGCTTCCCAGTGTGGCAGTATTACGGACTTCCTCGGCCGGATGAACGAGCTCGAAAAGCTGATTGCGGAAGGCCGGAAAGCAGACGAAGGAATAATATTGTCCACCATCCATCTGAGCAAGGGCCTCGAATACGACACGGTCTATCTCCTCGACGCCCTGCAGGACATTTTCCCGACGCGGTCCAATGATTATGAGGAAGAGCGCCGCCTTTTCTATGTGGCGGTCACGCGGGCCAAGAACCACCTGCGTTTTCTGTCGGTGCAGAGTGAAGAAGACAGCCCGTCGGAGTTTGTGAAAGAGGCACTGACGCTGGCGCCGGTGACGAGGCTGAAGATGAGGGGATAGAGGGATATTCATGACCGGTAAAGTTTTATTATTGGGAAATGGAATCAATCGAAGCTTTCGGAAGAGTTCCTGGAAGGAAATGATCGCGTCGGTCTCCGACCGGCCGTATAAGGAGATCAAGGCCCTGCCCTACAGCATGCAGGTCGTTGCGGCCACGGGAGATATGGTGGAAGCTTCTGCGGAGACCATCTGCCGGGGCATGTTGAAGGATGGAATCGAGGAAGAGCAGAGAGCGATGCTTTCTGAGCTTGCTGCGATTCCGATGGATGCCTTGCTTACTACGAATTATTCTTATGAATTGGAGCAGGCCATCTCAGGGAAATC
>JAZASQ010000349.1:0-1249 GCA_036343235.1 Lachnospiraceae bacterium | reverse complement strand
GGAAGTCTTTATCGTAAAGGCTTCTACTGCGTTCACTTTTCCCGTCTGCCCCTTACAGGCAGAAACAGCCTCCCATTCCTCCATGCAGACGCTGATAAAGAAATCCACTGCCTTCCGGTAGATGACCGCCGTGGCGGACAGGGTCTTCCGTATGTCAGCGGACCGGCTGATCCTGACAGGATATGAAGACATCTGTTTCATTCGGGGCACCTCCTGTGCAGATGGGGCAGTACAGATACAGGATGGTCAGACTGCCGGCTGTCATCCTTCCCGGGACACCGCATGCTCTGCATCAAGCACTTCCCTGTGGTATCTCTGGAGCCTTTCCAGGTCCCGCGGCGGACGTCCCTTCCCGCCCCAGGCCTTTTCCTTCTGGCTCCTGATATACTCCTCCACCTGTTCCCTGCTCCTGCCGCTGACAGTCACCACGCAGTAGGAAGGGTTCCACAGGTGTCCTCCCCACAGTTTTTCCTTCATCTCCGGGTGCAGCAGGAACAGGCGCCTGGCAAGGGTGCCCTTCATGATCTTCACCATGTCGGAGATATAGAACTGCGGCTTCGCGTCGATGAGCACATGGACATGGTCCGGCATGACCTCCATTGCCGGGATCCTGAAACCGTACTCCTCTGCAAGATCCAGAAGGAGCTGTTTACAATCCTCATCCGCCCCTGCGGTCAGTACTTTCCGCCTGTATTTGGTGCACCAGACGATATGGTACTGGAGCGAATAGACGTACCCGCGACCATATGATAATCCGTTTTCATCGATATTATAAATGCTCTTTTCCATGTATCTAATATATCATATGTAATTAAGAACTGCAAGATAAATCGAATATATGTTCTGTTTGTGACGATATATTGCAGCCCTGCTTTTCCGATGAGTACTCTGATCGTATCGGCTCTTGTCAGAGACCGCCTGCTCTGGGACATTATGTCTGACAGTGGATCCGTCATTTTCATTCCGGGATCCTTCCAGAGAAAAATTGACAGCCGGTCACGGCAGTTCGAACACTCCCTTATATGGGGAAGCAAAAGCCAGCTAACTCATGGCTGAAGTCACAAGAATGCGCTGGCTAGTCTTTCAAGCCCATTCTTCATAAATTTGAGAAAGCCTGTTCTCCATAGCTTTGAAGAGACTGAATGAAGGCTCACTGTTTCCTCCATCGGCCTGATAACCGGTCATTCCCGGGCTGGTCAGTACAAGCTCACCTGATTTTGGGAACGCTTTTTGTCCATCGCTGTAAAGG
>JAZASQ010000348.1:0-1253 GCA_036343235.1 Lachnospiraceae bacterium | reverse complement strand
TGTCAGACTCTGCAGATAGTCGTAGATACTCATAAGCTGCTCCGGGATTCCCCCGTGTCCGTTTTCCCCGTCCCGGATCCGTCGGATCTTCCGCAGAGTCTCCTCGTCCTCCATCCGCGCGTAGCTCATAGTATAGGATTTTTCATTTGTTCTTTGTTTCGTCCGGAATGTACTGGGAAAGGTGGAAATCTGATAGACCGCATGAGCCAGAGAGGACAAAAGACCGAGAATCAGGACAATAATCACGAGCTGTATCGCTGCCTGCCGGGCGCCGGCGTACTCTCCTGCCAGGAGGTCGTTTAATATGCCGGCGTAGAGAAAGCTGTTCACATAGGAAATGAGCGCCCCGCTAACTGCCCCGAAAACGAGAAAGATACGGATCTGCGGAAAGCCTTTCGCCTGAAAAGAGACGTAGGAAAGCATGTCCCGAAGGGTCATCTTTTTTATCGCTTTTTTATCCTTCATGCCTGCGCCTCCTCTGCCGTATTTCCCTGGTAGTATTTCGCCTGCACATTGAAAAGTTCAGCGTACTCTCCGTTCGCCCGGATGAGTTCGTCGTGGGTTCCCACTTCCGCAATCCGTCCGTCATTGAGAAGAAGAATCCGGTCACAGAATTTCGTCGACGCCAGCCGGTGGGAAATGAAAACCGCCGTCCGTCCTTCCATATTATCAGAATAATTTTCATAGACCGCCTGCTCAGCAAGGGCATCGAGTGCCGCTGTCGGCTCATCGAGGAAAACGAGGGAAGGATCCCTGTAGAGTGCCCGGGCCATGAGGAGTTTCTGCGTCTCGCCGCCGGACAGACAGACTCCGTCTTCACTTAAATGCTTCCCCAAATTTGTATGAATGCCTTTTGGAAGTTTCTCGACACGGGCCGAAAGACCGGCCATCTGCAAAGCAGAAGTGACACCGCCATCGTCTGCTTCTTCCGAAAAAGCCACATTCTCTGCTATTGTAAAATCCGTGATGAATGGCTGCTGAAAAATAGCGGCCTCATGGTGCATAAGTTCTCTTCTGTTCATGGTCCGCGTATCGATGCCGTTGATTCGGACGGCTCCGGAAGTCGGCAGATAAAGGCCGGACATGAGCTTCACGAGGGTACTCTTTCCAGTTCCGTTTGTACCGACTACAGCCACATGTTCACCCGCCGCCAGGCGGAAAGAAACGTCTTTTAAGACCGGCTTATCTTCCGTTCCCGGATAGGCAAAGGAGACATGGTCGAACTCAACCATCACCTGCTCAAAGCCCTCTGC
>JAZASQ010000347.1:0-1267 GCA_036343235.1 Lachnospiraceae bacterium | reverse complement strand
TCCGGGTTACAACCCCGGATTTTCTAGGCCCATTGAAGGAAAAGCCCCTTCAAGGCTTTTCCTGAATTGGGCCGGCCCGTATGAGACACCCGGATAGCGCTAGGACTTTCGAGCTGTGAGCTAGGGTGCCCCTTCGCGACTCTACTGCCGCTCTCCGGGCATCGCTGTGCCAGCCTGCTTTCGTCCGCATAGCCAAAAAGGAGAAATATGAAAGTATTTGTTACAGGTGTGAACGGCCAGCTAGGCCACGACGTGATGAACGAGCTCGCGAAGCGCGGCTACGAGGGCGTCGGCTCGGATCTTAAGCCGGAGTACGCCGGCGTTGCCGACGGCTCGGCCGTGACAACCATGCCCTACGTCGGCATGGACATCACGAACCGCCCCGAGGTCCTTTCGAAGATCCGCGACACCCACCCGGACGTCATCGTGCATTGCGCAGCCTGGACCGCCGTCGATGCAGCCGAGGACCCGGAAAACCAACCGAAGGTCAAAGCTATCAATGTTGACGGCACGAAGAACATCGCGGATGCGGCAAAGCTCGTCGACGCAAAGATGGTCTATATCTCGACCGACTACGTCTTCGATGGCCAGGGCACGACCCCGTGGGAGCCCGACTGCAAGGACTATAAGCCCTTAAATGTCTACGGCGAGACGAAGCTCGGCGGTGAACAGGCCGTCGCCACAACACTCGAAAAATATTTCATTGTCCGGATCGCCTGGGTCTTCGGCCTTAACGGCAAGAATTTTATCAAAACGATGCTGAACGTCGGAAAAACCCACGACGAAGTGCGTGTCGTCGACGACCAGGTCGGCACCCCGACGTATACATTGGACTTATCCCGGCTGCTCGTCGACATGATCGAGACGGACAAATACGGCTACTATCATGCGACAAACGAGGGCGGCTACATCAGCTGGTACGACTTCACGAAGGAAATCTACCGGCAGGCAGGCCTCACGACGAAGGTGACGCCGGTCACGACCGCAGAGTACGGCCTCAGCAAAGCGGCGCGTCCGTATAATTCAAGACTTGATAAATCGAAGTTAAGGGAAAATGGCTTCCAGCCGCTCCCGACCTGGCAGGATGCGCTCCGCCGGTATCTTCTGGAGCTGAAGGAGGCATAAAGCAATGGGTAAATATTTTGGTACAGACGGCTATCGCGGTGAGGCAAATGTGGTGCTGACTGCAGACAGCGCGTTTCGTGTCGGTAAATATCTCGGCTGGTACTATCAGCAGGGCAAGAAGGCGGGCGAGCGTTGCCGCATC
>JAZASQ010000346.1:0-1270 GCA_036343235.1 Lachnospiraceae bacterium | reverse complement strand
CCGGATGGGCCGTGGAATTATGGCTGTCCCCCTTCCGGATGAAAAGGTCGAGAAGCCGGAAAAGAAGGTTGATGCTCCTGAACTGAAGCCGCACAAGAAAGTGAAGGAGGAAGCCCTGTGATGAGATGGATTATCCCGATGTGTGAGCGGAAGCCGGAATCCCTACTATTGTGGACACATAAATCCCTTCCATTCGGCGGCATAAATCCAGCTGCTCGGACAGAGTACATACCAGAACTGCGGCGCAGGATTTCCTGTTCTGTCGGTCACATAAACATCCTTATGGATGGACAGAATAACGGATGAGGTTCGGAAAGGATAACGCTCCGGTTCCATTGACAGCAGTTTTCCCTTTGGCGTGGACAGAAAAAGTACGGTTTTACTGTCCGCCGCGGGGAAGAAAAACTAAGATCAGTCGTACAGAGGGCACCGAAAGGTGCCTTTTTTTATGCCCGGCGGTATACTGTCTGAGAGCAGAAAGAAAAGAAAGGGCTCCGCCCAGCCAGCACAGCCCTTTCTCCGTGTACCTGTCCCGATGTCAGTCGGAACGGGTAATCCTCATTGCCTAAGGACACCATCATGATAGACGATAACCACGCGAAAAGCAATGACGACGAGGAATCCAGCCTTCGTCGCCTGATTGCTGACGTCAGAGAACAAATCAGCACGAAAAACCTGGAGCCGCCAAAGAATGCATACTCCCGGTCAGTCATACTTGAGCCAGCGGATTGTGCATGTCCTGTGCAGCTGACGGTTATCCGGACATGGGATCGGAAGAGCCGAAAACGCATATCCGTTCAGCTTCCCACCGGACTTCTCCGCCATACACCTTTTACTATTCACTTTGTTTTCCTTGTGCTTCTTGCGTACCAGAGGCGTACCTTCAAGCATCATACAGTTGAGCAGGTATGCAGGGATGCAGGGATCTCCGTTTCAACTCTCTACCGCTGGAAGAGTCGGTATTTCAGTCGATTCCGGCAGTGGCTGGTCATACTCATACGTGCGCGGCCCTGCGCCCGAGCCCGGCCGGAAGAGCCCCCATGCCACGAGCTGGACATGTACTCCCCAAAACCTTCGATGTATGATGAAAACAACAGAAAGGCGGCCGCCTTCTCACCGTAAACCAGGTGCCTGATGATCGAGATCAGGCTCTGCACATGCCCTGCCGGGCTGCTCAGGCAGGCAGACCAGGCCTCACCGGCTATGAAGCCTGGTTCCGTGCGCCCGGAGAGAAGGAGAGCTTATTGATATCAAAAGAAGTACAGCTTGT
>JAZASQ010000345.1:0-1270 GCA_036343235.1 Lachnospiraceae bacterium | reverse complement strand
CCGGGCACATGGATGATCCAGTCCGGGTGCGCGCGGTAGAGATCACTGTCCTTATTGACCATCTCAAGCTCGAACCATAGACCGAACTTGACCCCGATCTCCTCCATCTTCTCGGAAAGCCCATTTATGCCGGACGGCAGCTTCTCCATGTTGCAGAACCAGTCGCCGAGACCGCGATAGTCATCGTTTCTGGTGCCGAACCAGCCGTCGTCGAGGACAAAGAGTTCAATGCCGACTTCCTTAGCCTTCCTCGCCATCGCGAGCAGCTTCTCCTCCGTGAAATCGAAATATGTGCCCTCCCAGTTATTGAGCAGGATCGGGCGCTCCTTATCTCTCCACTCGCCGTGGGCAAGTCTCGTTCTGTACAGTCTGTGGTAGACCTGGCTCATGCCGTTCATGCCCTTGTCGGAGTAGACCATGACAACTTCCGGCGTGACAAACGTCTCGCCTTTCTCCAGTTTCCAGGCAAAATTCTCCGGGTGAATTCCCATCGTGACTCTCGTCATGTCGAACGTGGAAACTTCGACCTGGGCAAGGAAGTTTCCGCTGTAGACGAGCGAGAATCCGTAGACTTCCCCCGCCTGCTCAGTCGTCTCTTTTCTCTTTAATGCTGCAAATGGATTCTGCTCCGCACCTCCCGTCGTCCCCGCAAGGCCCTGGATGCTCTGAATTCCCATATCCAGCTTTCTAGTGTGAACATATCTCTCACGGCCCCAGGCTCCGCTGAGCTGGACCATCTCATAGTCCATATCAAGAAACTCAACGCTCATGGAGAGGGCGCGCTCGAGCACGACCGGGTCATCGCCGACCTGCAGGAATCTTGCATGTCTTGTGATGACCGGATAATCTTCATAAATTGTGTAAGAGAGAACGAGCTCTGTTCCGGAAAGCTTGTCCACCAGCGTGATCTCCAGCGTGTCAGCCTCGTCTATAGACTCGACATAGGTCGCCGGCAGTCCCGGAAGTTCGGGTTTTCCCGGCCGTATGGAGAATGATTCAAATTTAAAATCGACCACGCGGCTGCCGTTCTTCTGAAGGATCGTTGCCGCCGGCGAGCGATAGTCGCCTGTACCGTAGAATGGGTATTCCTGACGGGCGTAATGCATAGACAGATTCGACGGATCGGGCATCACGATGGACATCTGAGATCTCCAGCACGTCTCATGGAGATTTGCAAAATCCTCCCTGTCATGGATTCGCTTACCATAGTACAGGTTTTCCAGCTGGTCATTTTCCATCACGCGGATAATGTAGCTGACATACTTGTTGG
>JAZASQ010000344.1:0-1283 GCA_036343235.1 Lachnospiraceae bacterium | reverse complement strand
TTGCGGCAGCTCCCTTCCTCTTTTCTCATTTTCCGATCCTTCCGTACCGCTTCGTGATCTCATACAGCGTCTTCACTTCCTTCTCTCCGAATTCATCCTTCAGAAGACGCCATTTCCAGTTGTTTCCGTAGGTGGAAGGAGTGTTCATCCTTGCCTCGTTTCCGAGCCCCAGAAGATCCTGCATGGGGATGATGCAGAGTCTGCTGACGCTTCGCATGGCGGCGCAGACCAGGGGCATATACATCCCGGCGTCAGGAGTCGTGTGGTCGCAGAAATAGTCTCGGACTGCCTCCTTCTCCTCCGGCTTCAGGCCCGCGGTAAACCAGCCGGTCACGGTCTCATTGTCGTGGGTGCCGGTGTAGACCACACTGTTCTTTTCGTAATTGTGGGGAAGATAGTCCTCCGCGCAGCCGGAATCTCTTGAGTCGAAGGCAAATTCCAGGACCTTCATCCCGGGATAGCCGCTGTCCTTCACCAGCTGACGGACGCTGTCCGTCACATACCCCAGGTCCTCCGCGATGATCTCCCGTCCCGGAAAGGTCTCCGAGACCTTCCGGAACAGATCCATACCGGGGCCCTTCTCCCAGTGACCGCTTCTTGCGTCCTCCGCGCCGGCGGGAATGGAGAAATATTCATCGAAGCCGCGGAAATGGTCGATCCGCATCACGTCATAAATATCAAAGCAGTTTTTAAGTCGTTTCAGCCACCAGGCAAAACCAGTCTTTTTATGGTAGTCCCAGTTATAGAGGGGGTTGCCCCAGAGCTGTCCCGTAGCGCTGAAGTCGTCCGGGGGGCAGCCCGCCGAGGCGGTCTGACGGCGGTCTTCATCCAGCTGGAAAAGTTCCGGATCCGCCCAGACATCCGAACTGTCGGGGGATACATAGATCGGAATGTCTCCGATGATCCGGATCCCCTTCCGGTTCGCGTAATCTTTCAGCTGCATCCACTCTTCATAAAATTCAAACTGCAGAAAACTGCAGAAACCCATACCTTCCTTCAGACGCTCCCGCGCCGCTGCCAGGGCTTCCGGATCCCTGAGTCTCAGCGGATCTTCCCACTCGTACCAGGGCCTTCCTCCGTTCTCTTCCTTCAGAGCCATGAACAGAGCGTAGTCCTGAAGCCATTCCGCCTTCTCTGTGAATGCCCGGAACTTCTCATTCTCTTCGATCCGGCTGTTTCTGTACGCCTTCCGGAGCAGCTCATAGCGGCGCTGGTACTGCAGCACGTAATCCACACCGCGCGGGTCGGAAGAAAGTCCGGCTTCGCGGCAGTCCGCCTCAGTG
>JAZASQ010000343.1:0-1287 GCA_036343235.1 Lachnospiraceae bacterium | reverse complement strand
GAGGATGGCCAGGAAGAGGGTGACCGCCATGATCATCGTGTAGTCCCGGTTCGTGATGGACGAAACGAAAGCGCCGCCGAGGCCGCCGATTGTGAAGATATTCTCGACAACCATGGACCCCGTGATGATGTAGGCAATCTCTGGTCCGAGGTAGGTGACAACGGGAATCAGGGCATTTCGGAGGGCATGCACGAAGATGACTTTCTTTTGGGGAACGCCTTTGGCCCTGGCCGTCCGCACATAGTCCTGATTCAGGGCATCAAGCATGGACGTCTTCGTAAGTCTCGTGATATAGGCCATCGGGTAAACCGAAAGCGAAAGGACCGGCAGGAAGTAGGACTGATTGTCCGCGCTCCATACGGGGAACCACTGCAGCTTCAGGCAGAAGACGAGGAGCAGGAGGGTTGCCAGAACGAAGGAAGGCATTGCGGTGCCGAGGGTCGTCAGAAAGACGATGAGTCGGTCCGGCCAGTGGTTTCTCGTCAGGGCCGCGATAGAACCCAGGATAACGCCGATGATCAGGGCGAGAACGATGGCGGAGATACCCAGCTTTGCGGATACCGCAAAACGGGAACTAATGTCCGGCCAGATTTCACGGGTGGTCTTTAACGAAACGCCCCAGTCGCCGTGCAGAATATTCTTCATATAGAGGAGGTACTGAACCCCGACCGGCTTGTCCAGATTGTAGCGGGCATTCAGCTCGTCCAGAACGGCCTGGGATACGGCCTTCTCCTTGTTGAAGGGGCCGCCGGGGACCAGATTCATGACGAAGAATGTGATGAGACTTACGATGAAGATCGTAAGGATTGCGAAAAGAACCCGCTTGATGATGTATTTGGCCACGATGCCACTCTCCTAACACATATTATATGGAAGAAACGCTTTAATGCTTTCATCTGATAAAGAATTGAAGTGCAATAAAAGGGGTGCAGAGAACATTCTCCTGCACCCCCTTGTACATTCCGCCTCTGTTTTCGAAAGCCAGCTCCGAACGTGTTTCCGGCGCCTTCACGTTTTTCATATCGATTCGGTATACATTTCCCAAACCGACATTAAGCATTATAGCGGAAACGAGGCCTTTGTCAACAGTTTTTTATTTCCTGGCCGAACACCTGTCTCTACCCTGCGGACAGTTTTTCCTCTGCACAGGCCTTTTTCTCCCGCCTGCGGAAACCCCGTCCCCATACAGCGGACAGGTACTTTTTCAAGTACTTTCACAGGACGCCTTTCAGCGTCTCAAGAAGCTTTTTGATCCGCTGGCCCACCGTGTGCTGCTCGGCCACCTTG
>JAZASQ010000342.1:0-1290 GCA_036343235.1 Lachnospiraceae bacterium | reverse complement strand
GTTGCCCGCGCAGTACGGGCACCCGTTCCCGGCTGTCCGCGCATATACTGCCGCCCTCCAGCTATGGCCTTTTGGACATCGCCACCAGACCTTTTTCATGGATGCCGGCTGGACATCCTCCGGGCCTGTGCCTTCATTTTTTTCATCATCCCACTGGGCAGCGACTTCCGGGAATCTCGTTTTTAAATCTGTTTTTCCCCTGATCAGCGGATACTGGTTCATTTTTCTGCCTGCCTCCTCATTTCATCCAGGAGAAGTTCAGCCGGCGTTTTAGGCTTTTCCTTTTCGGCCTGAAACCCGCCAAAAGGAAGTGGCTGCTTTCCTTCAATCATCTCTGTTAAGGCCTCCTTTGTTACATACCGGGGACCGTCAACCGGAAGGTGTTCTTCTTTCATCAGGTGGCGCGCGAGATCAGGATACAAATATTTTTCCAGCATCCGTCTCAGATAGGCATTCTCCCTCCGAAGTCCGTTATTCTCCTTTTCCGAGTTTTCATACAGGGCATTCAGGTGGTCTGTTTCCTTCTGCATCTCTGCAAGCCTTTTTTCAAAATCTGCTTTCTGGACAAGCGCTGCCCGGCTGTCTTTTGATAAAGCAACGCACCTGTCATAAATGGACTTCCAGTACGCATCCACCTCATTCATCTTTTTTTTCAAGTCAGTAAGGTCGCGGCAGTTCCTGATCATGCCTTCTATGTCGAGGCTCTTATAAGCGAGGGTGCCGATACCCTGGTCTTCCTGTCCCGCACACGCCTGAAGCTCCGCCATCCTTGCACGTACTGCCTTATTCCTTCTGAATTCGTATTCCTTTGCGGAAATCCCCTGCGAGGCCGCATATTTCTCAAGGTCTGTGAACCTTATCCCGGAAGGATCTCCGAAGACAACTTCCGCAAAATACCTTTCCAATATACTGACCAGCAGCTGCTGGTCTGTTTTCTGGGGCCTTGCCATTACGATTTTCCTCCCTGTTCCCTTTCCAGTATTTTTCTGTAAGAGGCACTGCTGTTCTGCAGCTTCAGCAATGCCGACATGATATCTTCCTGTGATCCGTTCCCACGGCGCACCTGCTCAATCATGCGCATAAGGAAGAGCCCGTCATCATCGACCTTTTTCCGGAAATCCTCCCTCATTGAGATGCGCAGGCCAGGCTTGTCAGGATAAAAATGGATGCAGTTCACGCAGTCGCCGAACCGGCCGTTTGTCCCGAAGCTCTTCATGCATTCAGATATATCGCCAGCCCTGATACCCTCATAGTCACAGGATCCTCCGCCAACATCCGTCATCGCTTCAC
>JAZASQ010000341.1:0-1291 GCA_036343235.1 Lachnospiraceae bacterium | reverse complement strand
GATTCCGAAGATGTCCCTGCAGCCCCTGGTGGAAAATGCCGTCCTTCACGGCATCGCCCCCCTGGGGGAGGACGCCACCATCTACATCAAGGGCTTTGAGAAAGAAGGGGATGTCTACATCGAGGTTTCGGACAACGGTCTGGGCATGGACGAGGAAACACTGAATTCCCTGCGGCAAAAGCTGGAGAGCCCCATAGATGTGGATGCAGACAGGGAACGGGGCCACGGCGTGGGCCTCAAGAACGTGCAGGACCGGATTGCCATTACCTACGGCCCCGAATACGGGGTGGCGGTCTATGCGGAGGAAGGCAAGTACACGAAGGTCGTCCTTCATCTGCCCAAGCGACTGGATAGTGAGACGTGAGGTTTTCATACATGAATAATATTTTAATCGCAGAAGATGAGAAACTCATACGTGCCGGCATCCGGACCATGACTGAGCGGAGCGGAGTTCCCTTCCGGGAAATCTTTGAAGCAAAAAACGGGGAAGAGGCACTTGCAATTTTGAGGGAAAAGCCGGTGGACCTTCTTCTTACAGATATCCGCATGCCGAAGATGGACGGCATCGACCTGGTCCGGGCCCTTCATGCCGAGGGCTATTCTCCGGTCATCATGGCTATATCCGGCTATGACGATTTTTCCTATGCCGTGGAGATGCTCCGGAACGGGGTCAGTGAATATCTCCTGAAGCCCCTTGAGCGGGACAAGTTCAAGGAAGCTCTGGAAAAAGCTGAAGCTCTGGTCCATGAGAAGGACCGGGATTTGAAAGACATAGAAGCCGAACTCGAAGTCGCCCGGCAGGAAAAGCTCCGGGATTTCTTCACTTCCGAAGCCCGGCAGGCGAAGCCTTCTGAAGCCCTTGTGGCCGACGCGAAGAAGTATTTCACCGAGAGCCGGAGGACCAGGCGCCTGCAGCTCGTGGGCACGGGCAAGGTGGAAGAATTAAACAGCGAATGGCATTCCTTCTTTGAGGCGGCCCGCAGAGGCTATGTGGACGGAGAAGAGTTCATACAGGAACTGATTCTCGATGCAAAGGAGCTGGCAGATATCTATTCCGGAGCCCTTTCCGAAGAGAAGAAGACCCGGCTTTTGAGCCTTAAGGAGTCGGATATTCTGGCCTGCGGAAGTCTGGAGAACCTTGAAGAGACCTTCATGAATGTCCTCATCGGCATGCAGAAGGACAGTGAGGCTCTGCATGAGGAGCCGGTCCGGCGGAAGATTTCCCTGGCCATCCGCTACATAGAGGAAAACTACGCTTCCGATATCAATATGGCCGTGGTCTCCAATTATG
>JAZASQ010000340.1:0-1295 GCA_036343235.1 Lachnospiraceae bacterium | reverse complement strand
TAGCGGAAGGAGACATCCTTGAATTCCACATCCCCCTGCAGGGGTTCCCAGTTTTCTTTCTTCGCGTGGAAGTTGTCCCCGTACTTTTCAACAACCTCCGGAGTGTCCGCCACATCGGACTCCTCATGCACGAGCTTCATGAAGCGCTCGATATTGACCTGGATGGCCAGCAGGGCCGAAATCGTCGCAATCAGATGTTCCATGGGTTCCATCATGCCGACCGCATAGGACATGAAGACAGAAAGCTCGCCCAGCTTCAGGGCCCCCTCCATGGTAATGAGGCCGCCCCGCCAGAGGACGACGGCCAGGCCGAGACTGGAAATCATCGTGACCAGGGAGGTAAAGAGGGCCGAATTGTGGCCGGTCCGGACCGCCGTCCGCCGGTATTCCTTCGTATCCTTCTCGAAATCCTTCTGCATCAGGTCTTCGATGACCAGGGTCTTAACGCTGCGGACGCCGGTAATGCCTTCGTTGAAGTCGCCGGTAATCTTCGAATTCAGTTCCCGCACCTGCCGGTTCAGGCGGAGCAGCTTCTTCTGAAAGAGGAAGATAATGACTGCCGCCACCGGCATCAGGAGGATGACCGGCAGGGCCAGGCGGGCATTCATGACCAGCATGGTCACGAGAACGAAGATGAGGTACGAAGCGTTCCAGACGAAGTCCATCATCCGCCAGGCCACGAGTTCCCCGATTTTGCTGGTATCGCTCATGACGCGGGAGTGTATATATCCCACATTATTCTGATTGAAATACGAAAAGGACAGGGTCTGCAGGTGGTTGAAGGAAGCCCTCCTCAGGTCCCGGTCCATGTCCATCTCGATTTTCCCACAGGAGTACATCGTGAAGTAGTCGTCCGCCGCCTGCAGCAGGGCCACGAGGATATATATTAATATAAAGCCCGAAAGTCCCTTTAAAGTCCCAGGTGTAATGAAGTGGTCCAGGGCATAGGAATTGAGGAGGGGATAGACCGTGTCAAAGACGCTTGTCACGATGCCGAGGATGATCATGGCGATGAGTCTTCCCCGGTAAGGGCGCAGGAAGGGCATGAGCTCCTTCAGGCCGAAGAAGTGCAGGGTCTTTTCATTATTCTTTTTTTCAGAAGCCCCGTTTTTTCTCAAGCTGTTTTCTCCCCGGCGGAAAGTCCCGCCGTCTGCATGTCATATACTTTCCGGTAAATGCCGTTTTTCTTTAAGAGTTCTTCGTGGGTGCCCTGCTCCGCCACGCGGCCATTCGAAAGGACGATGATTTCATCGGCCTCCATCAGGGTCGTAATGCGGTGGGCAATCAGGATGACG
>JAZASQ010000339.1:0-1312 GCA_036343235.1 Lachnospiraceae bacterium | reverse complement strand
GTCGTCGAGAATGCCTGCCCGCTGCAGGCCCCAGCCGATGGCGACAAGAATTGCAATGACGGCCATCTGTTGAATGATGATCAGTGAACTCATGAGAACTCCGATGGAATTATATGACTTTAATGTAAACCTTCGCTACAGTTCACGGGTACCGCGAGGGCTGCGAAGCAGTCCCGAGAAAGTTTTTGCAGCAGCGAAGCGTCGCTTCGCACTTGTTGCGAACTTTCCATGCGCCGCTGCGGGCCGCCTGTCGGTCCGGCTGTTACTGTTTGCGGGGCTATGCCCCGTGAACAGTAACAAACCCCCGGCTCAGTATACGACGTCCGGATTCACGAGATTGTCGGGCCGGGCGGCGAGCCGCTTTGCGAGCCGCTGGCAGAGGTGGCGGAGACACCGCTCGCGCTCCTCATAGTAGGAGTCTTCCGACATGAAGGCAGCGTGGGGAGTGACGATGCAGTTATCGAGGCCGATCAGGGGACTTGTGATTGAATCCTCATTTGCGAGCACGTCCACAGCGGCTGCCTGAATGGTTCCGTTTTTCAGGGCATTGATCAGGGCGGGTTCGTCCACGCAGGCCCCCCGGGCTGTATTTATGAAGAAAGCGGTCTTCTTCATGTGGTGGAATTCATTTTCCCCCATCAGGTGGTCCGTGACGCCCGGAATCAGCGGGCAGTGGAGGGAGACGAAGTCGGACTCCGCGAGCAGGTCATTTAAGGTTTCCGCCTTTTCACAGCCGAATTCTGCAAGCTCTTCCGCAGACTTGGTCGGGGCATAGGCCAGGACCCGCATGCCGAGAGCGGTGAGGACCGGGGCCATCCTCTGCGGAATGGTCCCGAAGAAGACGAGGCCGAAGGTCTTCCCACTCATGCGGTAGACAGGATAGCCGGCCACCGGGTCCCAGTTCCCATTCCGTACATCCCGGTCGAGAAATGTGATCTTCCGGGCCAGGTCAAGGGCCATTCCTATGGCGTGGGTGGCCACTTCTTCAGCACAGTAGCCCGGGACATTTGTGACGCAGACCTTGTGGTCCGTAGCCGCCTTTATGTCTATATTATTATAGCCTATGCTCTGCAGGGAGATGATCTTGAGGTTTGGGCAGGAGTCAAGGATTTCCCGGGTCACGTCTTCGTAGATGACAACAAGGCCGTCCGCCCGGCTTTCCGCCGCGTCTTCTGCGAATCTGCGCCGGCGGTCGGGGTCCTTGATTTCCGTCAGCTCCACGTCGTCAACGCCCCATTTTTCCAGCAGCCCCCGCTCGTAGTCGAGGGTGTCCGGAACATTATAATACAAGACCTTTGCCATGACTTCTCCT
>JAZASQ010000338.1:0-1319 GCA_036343235.1 Lachnospiraceae bacterium | reverse complement strand
GGCCTTCTCGAACTTGATCTCGGACTGCTCCTGGTTCTCAATCTTTACCTTTATTCCGGTTTCCTTGGTATAGCGCTCCGCGACCTTGGAAAACGCATTGTAGTCAGTCGCGTCGCGCGTCCAGATGGTAAGGAGCGGATCGACGGAGCTGTCCTCCTCCGCGAGTGCGGGGAATGCGGCAACCGAGGCGGCCACGGCGGCCGCGAGAACAATTTTATTCATCTGTTTTATCTCCGAAACTGACTGCCCGGCAGCGCTCGGCGGAGCCTCTCTTATTCTTGCGATCAGATCTGAAGTCAGGACATCCGCGGCGGATCCGGGGCTGGCAAAGGCGCATTGTACCTCAGAGGGCGCCGGTTATTAACGCCGGTGCATGTAAAACAGGCCGGATCTCACATGAAGAATTATGAGAGTGCAGGATGTTTCACACTTTCAGGGATGCATGTCTGCACAGCGGGCGTATTGAGCCAGAGGCATGCTGCACGGCGGGACGGAACGTCCGCCCTTGCAGACGGAACCGCGGGAGCGCCGCAATTCCTCCGGCGGTTCCGGAAAAGTTCCGTCAATTTTTGTCAAAAATGTTATATATATCCCAAAACAGTTAAAAATCAGACAGTTGTGTGAGCAAATCTCAACCATTTGGCCTTTTCAGGTGCTAATATGCGAAAGCCTGACGGAACTCTGGCCGATATGTACACCAGGAGTGCTCCATGGAATGCGGTCTCCGGAAGGCAAAGGCGGCAAGAAGATCCACAACAAGCCGCAGTTAGTTCCTTAAAACATGTATTTTCGCCGCGTCCAATCCGCGGCTTTTTTGTTTCTCCCCATCAAGGTTCCCTGGCTGCCTGCCGGAGCAGGCAGCCTGTCTTTGTTCAGAGCACCGGAAATTCCCTCCATGAGAGGCTCTCTCCTGTTGCTGCACTGAGTCCGAGATGGCTGTGTATCAAAGCGAGCGTCTGCAGCGGTTTATTACGAAAAAAGGTGAAAAGTCACCTTAATTCGGAATGACTGGATTCATCAGGACCATGTTCTGCCGGGGAGACGCCTGCCTCAGGCACCTCCCTGCCGCAAAGCCATTACGAAAAAAGGTAAAAATTCACCTTAATTCGGAATAGCCGAATTCATCAGGACCATGTTCTGCTAGGGAGCCTCCTTACTCAGGTATCTGCCGTATGCAGAAGTTCCAGAACTATTACAAGGATGTCTCACTCCGCATGAAGAACCGTGAGATTGACATCCTCATCGTTGTAAACATGTTCCTGACAGGATTCGATGCAACAACCCTCAATACACTCTGGGTGGACAAGGACCTCAGAATG
>JAZASQ010000337.1:0-1333 GCA_036343235.1 Lachnospiraceae bacterium | reverse complement strand
AAGATAACTTTAACGATATCGATTTAAAGAATCTCGAGGATGAATTATATTGTCAATGTGTTCGGTGGCTAACATTCAACCACAGTTATTGCGATTAGGCAAGTCCTTTTCTGTAAATTCATGCACAAAAAGCAGATTTTTCCATTTCCTTCTCGGTTAAGTAAGTTTTTTCTTCCATCCATTCCTCGTGTTGTTCCATCAGTAGCGAGCCGATAAGCCTCTCGCACGATTCTGGATTCGGGAAGACGCCTACGACTTTTGTCCTCTTCTTGATTTCCTTGTTCAGGCGTTCTACGCAGTTCGACGTCCTGATTCTTCGCCACCATCCCTCGTTGAAGTCGAAGTAGGTCATGGATTCCTCCGCGTTGCTTTCCAGCCAATCCGCGAAGGACTGGTGCTTCTTGGTCTCGGACCAGTATTGCACAGCACCGCGTAGCGCCATGAGCGCATTCGCCTTGTCCACTTGGGAAAAGATGTTCCGCATTGTCCTGGCGATCTCCTTGCGCTCCTCGATTTTCCTCGCATACGCCTGCGCGTTCTGGCAGAGATGGAAGTAGCAGCGCTGCCAGGGAACCGCCGGGAACACGGCCTTCCTCGCCGCCTTCATTCCCGGGTGGTCGTCACTCACTATCAGCGTCACGCCGTGCATGCCCCGATTCACCAGGCTCGTGAAGAACGTCCTCCAGTGAACCTCGGCTTCGCTAGTAGAAACAGACATCCCGACCACCTCGCGCTTGCCTGCGGCATTGATTCCTATAGCCTGCAGTACTGCGGCATCTACGACGGAACCGTTCATGCGGACTCGCTGATATTCCGCATCTACGTAGAGAACCGAATAGCATCCAAGGGGCCTCTCCCTGAACAGCCGTATCTCCTCGTCGAGCGTCTTCGCCGCATCCGACACCTGCGTGGAACTGACTTCGAGCCCGCACATTTTTTCGAGGATGTTCTTCACCTTGCGGGTGGAGACTCCCTGGACGTACATCTCCGCCATGGCGAGCGTCAGCGCCCTCTCGGAACGAAGCCCCTTTGTCAGCGATCGCGGGTAGAAGTCGCAGTCTCGTGTCTGCGGTATCGACAGGGCCACGGATCCGGAGCGCATTTTGACCGTCTTCGACTTGAAGCCGTTGGCGTAGCCCAGGCGGCCTTCGGTACGCTCGTACGCACCCGCGTTCAGGAATGCCTCCCGTTCCAGGCGCATCGCCTCGTTCATGGCCATCCGGAAGAGTTCCATCAGAAAATCGGGTCCCTGGTCGATCAGGGCTTTCAAAATTGTCGGGTCAAAACTATATTTGTTTTCGGAGTTCTCCATATTTAGTCCTTTATTTGATTT
>JAZASQ010000336.1:0-1349 GCA_036343235.1 Lachnospiraceae bacterium | reverse complement strand
GGCGCGAGTCTTGCACCGCAGGAAATCAGGATACTTTTCATCGTTTTGCCCGCCGCCAGGGTAAAGAGGCGGTACTGCCTGCAGGCAAAGCACCCGGGCTTCCGTTTCTCCAATGCTTCAAACATCAGATCCACCGGATTCTTGAATTCCTCGTCATCCTCCCTTACTTCCATGGCGTTAAGAAACTCCAGAAGAGTCGCGAAATTCTGCTCCTCCTCCGGAGCTTCGTAATGGATATAGGCGATCAAAGCTGTATAAAGCAGCTTTTCCGCCTTTTCCCAAAACGGGTCCCCGGCATTGCCTTCCCCTTTGGTGTTTGCCATCAGGGTAGTGACCAGTTTTAGGATATCCTTTTCGCTGTGGATATAGGCGAAGGGATTGTACCGCATACTCTTGCGGAAATTCTGGGTATTAAAGATTTTTACAGAATAGCCCTGGGACAGCAAAAAACGGCCACAAGATACCACGATATCCCCTTTCGGGTCTGTGACAACGAAGGATACAGGGTAAGTTTTCGAGGTACATTGAAGTAAATTTGGCTTCAAAACGAAGCGGGTCTTACCGGAGCCGCTGCCGCCAACGATCAGAACGTTCTTGTTCCGAGCGTTGGCCGGATTTTTTGGGCGGCTGCTCATCGTCAGACCCTCCGTTTTTGTCAGGATAATGTTGTTTTCCGGCTTCTCATCCATGAACGGTTCGATATCCTTATGCGTCCCCCATCTGGCGGATCCATACTCCGTATTATGCCGGTACTTCTTGGCGTTTTTTCCCTTCAGATACACAGCAAGCCGGATAGCAGCCCCGCACAGAATGCCGATCAGCAGATCCAACGGATGGAAACTGGGAAGTGGAGTCTGGAATGCCGCCGGAAGTGTTGTCATGAAAGACAGCAGCTTTTCCGAGGAATTAGCTCCCTCAGCCAGCCTCCATCCCTCCCCGATATTGGTTGCGATCAGCCCGACAAAAATATAAGGGAAATTAAGGAGGAGCAGCCGTTTCAGTTTCTTTGTATCAATCCTCATAACGAATGCTCCTTGTTCCGTACTTTATCCGGGATGGAAGCCACCAGCTCTTTCATCTTCTTCAGGGCTTTCAGGACACTCGGCCTGTCTTTCTTCTTCATGACAGAGGCTGAATATTCCCGGAATGCCGATGTCAGCGCATCCGCATCCCTTGCCTTGAAAAACACGATATAGCGGGGCGGCTGCTGGGAAGCATCCTTCCGGATTGCATAATCCACACCATATTTCTGGGCAACTTTTTCAAAACCGCGAAGGTCTGTTTTGGCGATATCCATGTTAGATACGCCCTGGTTCTGCCCGATCAGTTCCTTTACGGTCTGTTTGCCG
>JAZASQ010000335.1:0-1350 GCA_036343235.1 Lachnospiraceae bacterium | reverse complement strand
CTGCTCCGTGCACGCCACCTGGGCTTTTGCCAAGGAGGGCTGGGAGACCGTCATCATCAACAACAACCCCGAGACGGTTTCCACGGACTTCGACATTGCAGACAAGCTCTACTTCGAGCCCCTGACACCCGAAGACGTGGAAAATATCGTGAAGGTCGAGAAGCCCGACGGGGCCGTCGTTCAGTTCGGAGGCCAGACGGCCATCAAGCTGACCCAGGACCTCATGAAGATGGGCGTTCCCATTCTCGGCACGGATGCCAAGGACGTCGATGCGGCGGAGGACCGGGAGCTCTTCGACGAGATCCTGCAGCAGACCGGCATTCCCCGGGCAGCGGGCGGAACGGTCTTTACGGCAGAGGAAGCGAAAGAGGTGGCCAACCGCCTCGGCTATCCCGTCCTTGTGCGGCCTTCCTATGTTCTCGGCGGCCAGGGCATGCAGATTGCCTTCAACGATGCCGAAATCGAGCAGTTCATGGGCATCATCAACCGCTACACCCAGGACCACCCCATCCTTGTTGACAAGTACCTGCAGGGCAAGGAGGTCGAGGTCGACGCGGTCTGCGACGGCGAAGACATTGTCATCCCCGGCATTATGGAGCATATAGAGCGGACCGGTATCCATTCCGGCGACTCCATTTCCGTCTATCCCGCCCCTACGATTTCGGACGAGGTCAAGGCGAAGATCTGCGACTATACGGAGAAACTGGCCCGGGCCCTGCATGTCAAAGGCCTCATCAATATCCAGTTCATCGATATGGGCGGAGAGGTCTATGTCATCGAGGTAAATCCCCGGTCGTCCCGGACCGTTCCCTATATCAGCAAGGTGACCGGCATCCCGATTGTGGACATTGCGACGAAGGTCATTCTGGGCCACTCGCTCAAAGAGCTCGGCTATACGCCGGGCCTGCAGCCGGAGGCGGACTATTTCGCCATCAAGATGCCCGTCTTCTCCTTCGAGAAGCTCCGGGGGGCTGAGATTTCCCTGGGACCGGAGATGAAGTCGACAGGCGAGTGCTTAGGCATTGCCCCTTCCTTCAATGAAGCCCTCTATAAGGCCTTCCTCGGGGCCGGTGTGACGCTGCCGAAGTACAAGCAGATGATCATTACGGTAAACGACAAAGACAAGCCCGAGGCCGTTTCTGTGGCCAAGCGCTTCGCCTTCCTCGGGTACAAAATCTACGCGACCCGGTCCACGGCCAAGTACCTGCAGCAGCACGGGGTTGACGCCCTCTGGGTAAATAAGATAAGTCAGGAATCCCCGAATGTCATGGATTTAATTCTCGGCCACAAGATTGACCTCGTCATCGACACCCCGACCCAGGGCCACGGCGACAAGAGCCGCGACGGCTT
>JAZASQ010000334.1:0-1362 GCA_036343235.1 Lachnospiraceae bacterium | reverse complement strand
GACGAGCTCGAGGGCATCGACTTCACGAAGCCTTCCTATTTCTTTGATTCAAAGATTTATGAGAACCGCGTTTATGATTCGAAGGGCGAGGCGCATCCCGATGAGCCCCTGGCCTTCGGCCCCAATATCAAGGACTGGCCCGAAATGCCTGCCCTGCCGGAGAACCTTTTCCTGAAGGTCGTTTCCGAGATCCACGATCCCGTGACGACGACGGACGAGCTCATTCCTTCCGGCGAAACGTCCTCCTACCGGTCGAATCCCCTCCGTCTCTCCGAATTTGCTCTTTCCCGGAAGGATCCTGCCTATGTGGGCCGGGCGAAGGAAGTGAAGAAGGCCCAGGATGCCCTGATGGCCGGCGGATGCGCAGGCGAGGCTCTTCCCGGGCTTCGGGAGGCTATGGGCATCGTTCATCAGCAGTTCCCGGATGTCCATCACGGAAACTTCGGCGTGGGTTCCACGATCTTTGCCGTAAAGCCCGGCGACGGCAGCGCCCGCGAACAGGCGGCTTCCTGCCAGAAGGTCCTCGGCGGCTGGGCGAATATCGCAAACGACTACGCGACGAAGCGCTACCGCAGCAATCTCATCAACTGGGGCATGCTGCCCTTCCGCATTGCAGTACCGGATACGGACCTTCCCTTCGCAAACGGGGATATGCTCTTCATTCCCGGCATCCTTGACGCGGTGAAGACGAAGAAGGAAACGATCGACGCCTACGTCGTAAAGGAAGGCGGCCTCAAAAAATTTGAGCTCACGCTCGGAAACCTGACAGACGATGAACGGGAGATCATTGAAGACGGCTGCCTGATCAACTATTACAGGAATCACTGATCAAAGGAAGTGTAGGGGACGGGGATCCGCCCTTCCCCTTATATTATTCTGGAAATACTACGGAGAACACATGGCGCAGGCTGAGCAGGAAATGAATATGGAAGAAAAGCATGGGGAGCGCAGCACCCGCATCACGCGGGACCAGTACCGCTTCTATCTCGTGCGGGCGTCCGTCATCGTCATTGCGGCGGTCCTTGTCATCATTTTCTATTTCTGCGTCAAGCGGTATGCCGGACTGGCGGCGGCTCTGCGGACGCTGAACGGAGCCCTGGCGCCTATCATCATCGGCTTCGTCCTGGCCTTCCTCCTGAACCCGATCATGAAGGCCCTGGAAAAGGCTATGCTGCCGCCCTTTCTCAAACGGACGAAGGATGAGGCGAAGACACGGCACCGTGTCCGGATGTCCTGCTCCCTGATCGCGCTTGCGATTCTGATTGCCCTTGTCGCCTTCTTCCTGTCTGCAGTCATCCCCCAGATCGTGACGACGGTCAATGATCTCGTGGACAATATCAACAGCCAGATCGTCGGCGTCAT
>JAZASQ010000333.1:0-1363 GCA_036343235.1 Lachnospiraceae bacterium | reverse complement strand
GAGCCAGATCGGGCAGAACTATCTCCGGTCACTCTTTGCCCTCGGCTTCCAGGGCTTCCTCATCATGATCTGTGTGGGCATCTATGCGGTACTCGTGCAGACAGTATCCTTCTCGGATGACATTATCGCATCCATCTGGGGTGTGATGGGGTACACGGTGCTGTTGTGCTTCTCCCTGTTCAAGACGGGAGGCCTGGCCAAGAGCGTGCTATCAGCGCATTGAGCCTGAATCAGAAAATCCATTTTTGCAGTAGAAACCATGAACGCCGGTGCATCCGGCAGAAAGGAGGGAACGGCTTTGGCTGCGTATATCCCGGTCCCGAGAGATTTATCAAGGGTCAAGTCCAAGGTGTTTTTCAACCTGACGAAAAGGCAGCTCATCTGCTTTGGCGGCGCAGCGCTGATCGGTGTTCCGGCCTTCTTCCTGATGAAGAAGGTGACAGGAAATGTCAGCCTGTCCGTCATGTGCATGATGGTCCTTATGCTGCCGCTGTTCTTTCTCGCCATGTATGAGCGGGACGGACAGCCCTTTGAAGTCGTTGCAAGGCACTTTATCGAAAGCAAATTCATCCGCCCGAAGATCCGGCCTTACCAGACGGATAACTACTATTCGATCCTGGAGAGGCAGGCACAGGCAGAAAAGGAGGTAAACCAGATTGTTCGGAAGAAACAAAAGAACATCCCGAAAAAGCGCAAAAGGAAAGCCGGCGGAAATCCGTCTGCCGGCAGGCCTCACAAAGCGTGAGCAGAAGCAGGTAAAGGAGATCATCGAGCGGGCGAGGAAGGACGACGGGGTGCCGCGTACGGCCCAGCAGTCGATTCCTTTCCAGCGGATGTTCCCGGACGGCATCTGCCGGGTTTCGGATAACTATTACACCAAGACAATTCATTATCAGGACATCAATTATCAGCTGGCGCAGGACGAGGATAAGACGGCCATTTTTGAGGAATGGTGCAGTTTCCTCAACTTCTTCGACAGTTCCATTCACTTTGAACTGTCCTTTCTGAATATGGCGACCGATGCCGAAAGCTTTGAACAGAGCATCCGGATCCCTTTCCAGAAGGACGCATTCAATTCCGTCCGGAGCGAATACAGCCAGATGCTGAAGACCCAGCTGGAGCAGGGCAACAACGGCCTGACCAAGACCAAATACCTGACCTTCGGCATTGAGGCGGACAGCATGCGGCAGGCAAAGCCCCGGCTCATCCATGTGCAGAATGATCTTCTCAACAACTTCCGCAGGCTCGGCGTCAGGGCTAAAGCGCTGAATGGGAAAGAACGCCTGCAGCTCATGCATGACATGTTCCACCTGGACGAAAGCGACCGGTTCTATTTTGACTGGGCATGGCTTCCTAAGACCGG
>JAZASQ010000332.1:0-1365 GCA_036343235.1 Lachnospiraceae bacterium | reverse complement strand
CCCGGAGCCGGAAGTCATCCTGGTCGATCCAGCCTCTTTCATAAGTTGTCGTCTCCCTGGACCAGAGGGACGAAAACTCCTGGTCTTCGGTGGCGAGGTCCAGATTGTGGAAAAAGATCCCGCACTCTTCGCAGAGGGATTTTACTCCCGCAAGATTATAGGCAAAAAGATCCGTATCTTCCGGAAGGCGGAGGTCCGCCGTGACCTCCAGCTGCGGTCTGGAGCCCGGCTCCCGCACAAAGGCATCTATATTCTTCACATCAGCCGGGATCCCGAAGTTAAAATATTTGTTGAAGGTCTTTGTCGTCGATTCGCCGTCCTGGGCGGGCGCCATGACAAAGCAGCTGAAGTCCTTTATCTCCGGCGTGATCCCCAAGGTCTCAAAAAGAAATGCCGTAGCGGCTTCGTCCAGCTCCGCGCCCGGCATGTTCTCATCCACCCACGCCTGCATCATCTCTTTCCCTTTTTCAGTGACCTGTTTTTCAAGGCCATCATCGATCTTATTGTCCTCGCACCCGGAAAGACAGAGGACCGCTGACAGAAGGATCACCAGACTTGCAAATACTTTTTTCATAAAATTCCTCCCTGATACAGTAATCCCGCAGTGTTCTGCCTCTGTTCAGCAGGACGCTGCGGGAATGATGTTTACTGTTTTACCGCTGCAATACTGCCATCTTGCCGCCGACCTGACTGCTCATTCTTTATGATCACCAAGCGCCCGGAGCGGATCCTTCAATGCCTCCCTGCAGACTGAGGTAAGGGATGGGATCATGTCCATATCAGCTGTACCTGCGAAGATCAAACCCGGGCTGACCGCCGACTTCCGGTCTTTCTCAAGCTTCCGATCCGGCACAAATCCATTACGCATGAGCCGATGCTGGAAGCCATTGATATACGCAAATATCTGGCGGAATACGGGAGCAGTGTGAACGAGGACGGAAGCCGCATCCTGGAGTCCGTCTCCTGCGGGGGAGAATCCGGCCCAAAAGCCCGTACCTGTGATTACGGCTGGGTCCTGAATACACATATCCAATGCGTGGAATACGGCGTCCCCTTCCATTTCCACCAGACAGGTGCCAGGCTCCGCAGATCTGTCCCGGACGGACATGGAGGTCACATTCTGAAAATCTACGAAATCCCGCGGGAATACCAGCATACACAGGCAGAAAAAGCAGGACTGGACTATGGCGGGGGGATTGAGATCCCTGCCTGCCTTTCAGCCGACAGTCTTTCTATATGTAAAGAGCCAGAAGAAGAGAGGCGCAAATCGGCGTTTGCGAGGGAGAACATGATCATTCAACAAATCAGGAATGCTACTTTGAAAATAGAGTACGGCAGCATTACTTTTCTTATTGATCCCTGGTT
>JAZASQ010000331.1:0-1380 GCA_036343235.1 Lachnospiraceae bacterium | reverse complement strand
CGTCACCGTGTGGCCCTTGACAAAGCCCATCTCGAGAATGCGCTTCCTGAAGCTGCCCTGCCCGGTCACCTTGACGACGACGCCCTTCTCGCCTGTTTTCAATTCAGAGAGTCTCATAGCCCCCACTGCCCCGTCTTGTAACGGACGGCAGTCTACCACAGCATAAGGGGCAGCGTATGCATGAGCTGCAGCCGCCAGGCAGCAGCCGGACTGAAGCAGTCCGGATCAGAAAATTTTACAGAGATGACCCGCTATGACATTCTTAAGGAAGATATAATCTGCCCCGTCACACTGCCCGGTATATCATAGCCGGCATCAGGAAAAAACAGCGGCACATCAATTGTCTTGTTGTAACAATTCCTGGAATGGTTAAAATACGCACAGACGCCTCACGCAGAATATGATGCGGAATGACGGGGGCACATAAGCCCATCAGACATCCCTGTCTCACTGGCGGCAGAGGCGGCAATTTCAGTCAACTGGAGAAAATCATGTCAGACTCACCTGAAACTCAGGACAAAAACCAGCAGGCACCCTTCGCCGGGGCAAACGCACAGGGCGGAACCGCTGAAGGCTCTGTCATCAGCTACGCAAAGGGCTTCTGCATGCCGTTCACGAAACTCGGCGGCAGCCTGATGTTCACCCTCGGGTATATTGTCCTCAACATAATAGTTTTGATTGTCGCAACCATCCTCGTGGTTATAGGAGCCATGATCTACAACGACACGGCAGTCGGCGGCATCCTGTTCGGCATTGTCACCGGCATCCCGCTGCTCCTTGTCGCCATGGGCTGGAACGCTGATGCCCTGACCAGGATGACCTCAGCTCTCAACAGCGGGACTCCTCTTCCCGGCTTCATCGGCGCACTGGTCTCCCCGAATTTCAAGGCCAGCCTCAAGATCTCCGGTGCCTGGGTCCTGCTTCTCGTCGCGTTCGCCATTGCCATGGCAATTGTCTTCGGCCTCGGCTTCTGGATCCTGAGCCAGTTTGTTCATCCTTTCATGCTTATAAGGCCGTTCTATATCCTGGCCTCCATTGTCTACATCGTCTTCTTCTGCTTTTTTGTGCCATTCACCGTATTCTCGGCCGCTGAGTCGCTCGCTGACGGAGTTCCCGCCTCGGCTGCCTGCCATAACGCCGCAGGGATGGTGCTGCACAATATCGTCAAGGTAGTCCTCGCCTATATCGTGGCTGTCCTCATTGCCCTCATCACTGCGCTGATTGTGGCAAAGATCGGCGAAATCGCCTACATCGGCAAGATCCTCGCCTTCATCATCAACATCTTCCTCATGATCGCGCAGTTCAGCGGCTGGATTGCTGTCCGCAATTCACTGAAGAAGTAATGCCTCAAGTATTCACGGCATGACAAAGAGGGCGGCT
>JAZASQ010000330.1:0-1385 GCA_036343235.1 Lachnospiraceae bacterium | reverse complement strand
CTCTGCTTCGGGCTTTCGTACCATGACGTCCGTCCCGCCGCTTACGAGAAGGGCTCCGGGTGCTTCCAGACGGGCCTTCATCGCCTCATAGGCATTAACAGGATAATATGCTTTCACCATAATCCATTCCCCCTTTCTGCGGCCAGGGAGATGGCGTTTATGATCATATTGTAGCCGGTGCAGCGGCAAAGATTGCCTGAAATAGCAAGGCGAATCTCCTTTTCCGTGGGATGGGGATTCCTTGCAAGCAGGGCCTGGGCCGCCATAATCATACCCGGAGTGCAGAAGCCGCACTGGACGGCTCCGGCCTCGGCAAAAGTCTGATCCAGCAGTTTGTACTGGTCCGTGTCCCGGAAGCCGTCGAGGGTGACGACGGTGCGCCCCGCCACGGCCCCCGCCGGAGTGATGCAGGAATTCATGAGCTTCCCGTCCACAAGGCAGGAACAGGCCCCGCATTCACCTTCCCCGCAGCCCTCTTTGGGCCCGCGGCATGCAAACTCGTTCCGAAGAACGTCGAGCAGGCGGTCTGTCGGACCGGCCTGGCTCGTTACCGTTTTCCCGTTCAGCGTAAATTCTATCATGATGAACACCTGTCTTCATGAAAATGTCTTTTGTCTCTTCCTTTTAAGGTCTCAGCCCGTTGCGTCAGGTTTTTCCGAAAGGGCTTTCAGTACCTTTTCCGGTGTCAGAGGAACGGCATTGAAAACTTTTCCTGCCGCCTGCTCAACAGCCGCTTCATAGGCCGGGGCCGCCCCGACCAGAGTCAGCTCCCCGGCCCCTTTGGCCCCCTTGGGCCCGCCCTCATAGGGATTATCTATGAAGGCAATCTGAAAGGGCACCGTATCCTCAGCTGTCGGAATCATGTAGTCCGTGAAGGAGTTCTGCAAAACCCGGCCTTCCTTCGTTTCCATATGTTCTATGGAGCCGAAGCCTATGCCCTGCAGCATGCCGCCCTGGGCCTGCCCCACCATGATGGTCCGGTCTATGTCCTTACCCACATCAAAAATCCCGCAGACACTTAAAAGCTTCGACTGGCCGGTCAGGGTATCCAGCTCCAGCTCCACGACGTTTAAGCCCCAGGAGTAGGTGGGATAGGCGTCCCCATGGAAGGACTTCCCGTCCCAGGGGAGCATGAAGTCAGGATGTTTATAGTGCTCTTCCACTTCCTGTTCTTCTCCGGATTTCCATTCTTCTTTGAGCCTTGCCGAAGCCCGCTCTAAGAGCTTTCCCACAATCATGAGAGACCTGGAAGCCACCGTGGGGCCGGAATCCGGTACCCGGTCCGTATCAGGATTTTCAATCTTTACCTGAGAAAGGGGAATCCCCAGCCCCTCAGCCACAATCTTTGAAAAGGTCGTCTTGATGCCCTGACCGATGTCCGAATT
>JAZASQ010000329.1:0-1389 GCA_036343235.1 Lachnospiraceae bacterium | reverse complement strand
CGTTGTTTGCTGATTCGTTAATAGTGAACGTTCAGTACACGAGTGGCTCTCTGATTGATCTGTTCCATATTCAGTTGTAAATCTCCACCGGATAAATCAGGTGGGGGAGCGTATTCGTTTGTCCATAAAAAGCCTCCTCAATTCTTTATGCAGCTACGATGCTTATATCAGCCTTGACTGTCTGTGGATCCTTCCATCGCAGAACGGGCATCCTGTCCCGCGCTGCCTGATCTGAACCGTACACTGCCAATGATGTCCACGGCTGCAGACCCACCACACTTTTCTTGTTGAAAACGGCCTGACCTGTTCGGGAGACAGTCCCCTGTTCCGTCCGTAATCCCATTCAGACGCGAGTCCGGGGCTGATCGTTGCCAGGTCGGTTTCCCCGGCCTTGACAGGATGATTGTCCGCTAGTTTGGCACAGACCGGACACCCCGTTCCCTTTGACCTGTGATAGATTTCAGCTTTCCAGGAATGTCCTTTCTCACAGATCCACCAGACCTTTTTACGGGATTGATATGTAATGTTTTCCGGCAGGACCCCCCTGTTTTTTTCATAATCCCATTCTTTGAGGAGCTCCGGCTGCCTGGATGCAAAATCGTTTTCTCCCTGTGCCACCCTGCGGTTCCCGCAGTACGGGCATCCGCTTCCGTTGCGCCGGGCAGGAAGCTTTGCCTTCCATGAATGGCTTTTGCTGCATTTCCACCAGATTTCCTTCTGGCTGGAAACCGAGACCTGTTCCGGGAGAAATTCATTTTTTTCATAATCCCATTCCCCGATAAACTCAGGATAGTTCGATTTTGCATCATTGAACCCTTCGAGGACCTTTTTCCCACAGCAATAAGGGCATCCGCTTCCATATCTCCGGTTTGCCACTGTCGCTTTCCAGACATGCCCGCATTTCCCGGTCCACCATACCGCGGCGTGGCTCGTTCCCGTGACATCATGTGGAGAGAGGCCCCCGTTCATTTCATCATTCCACTGTTTCGCCAGATCCGGATCGGCTGTCGCAAGGTCATTAAAACCGGGCATCACTTTTCTTCCCGCACAGTACGGGCATCCCTTCCCGCTTACCCTGCTTGCAACCGACGCTTCCCAGCTATGGCCCCTGGGGCAGATCCACCAGGCCTTCCTCCGGTTTCCGGCTGTCACATCCTGGGGCCCCAGGATGCCGTTCTTTTCCGCGTCCCATTGTCCGGCAATCTCCGGAGCTACTGTCAGCAGGTCATTCACACCGCGGTCCAGCGTGTTGCCCGCGCAGTACGGGCACCCGTTCCCGGCTGTCCGCGCATATACTGCCGCCCTCCAGCTATGGCCTTTTGGACATCGCCACCAGACCTTTTTCATGGATGCCGGCTGGACATCCTCCGGGCCTGTGCCTTCATTTTT
>JAZASQ010000328.1:0-1392 GCA_036343235.1 Lachnospiraceae bacterium | reverse complement strand
GATGGCACGCAGCCACTGAATCGTCAGTCGCTCATTGTGAACGTGGCTCTCCATCTCTGCCAGCCACTTCGCACGCTCGATCACCTTGTCGGTGTTTTCTTTCTCCTGCTCGGTATCGACGTACAGCACGCGGGGCTCATGGCCGAGCAGGTTAATGGTGCTTTGCCGCAACCGCAGTCCAGGAAAGCGGGTGGCAAACCGGCTCGTACTGCTCCCAGAGCTCAGCGCCGTGGCCATAAGGATAGAAGCGAAAATACTCTTACCGTTTTTCTTCTGGCCACTCAGCGCCTGAATACCTCCTAATGGAGAGAAGCCCACACCCTTGAACTCGAAGAGAAATGGCGGCTCCTGATAGGCCACGGTATCGTCGAAAAAGCTCCGCTCAAACTTGCTGTCGAGCGTCGCTTCCCCCGTCGGTGGCGCTGGTATTTTATTGCTCATACTAAAATATCGTTATTTTGGCCGTTTTTCGGCAAATTACGCCCTTGTTTGTCCGTTGGTGGTATAATTCCCCGTCGGCGCAATTTCCTTCGCGTCAAACGCTCTTATTGAGTTATACCAGCGACCTTCAAACTTCCGTGCGTTGATCTCGAAGTAAATGACCATCCGTTTGCCGAGCGAAATATTTAGTCGCTCGATCCGATGATCCGCTCCGTCGCTGACCTCGAAGTAAATATACTTCGGGAAGCTCTCCATGGTCTCCAGCACATAGCCCGCGATCTTCCACGGTCCCCGCTCGCTCGTTCCGCTCTTTACAGGGCACACCTCCGTAATAATTCCTTCAATTTCCATAGTCTTTTATTTTAATGGTTTGTTGTTTTGTTCGTTTTCGTTCTTCCTTCCGCCCGTTCTTCTGTCCGTTCCTTCCGTCCCGGTTCTGTTCTTCCGTCCGTCCCGGTTCTGTTAGGAGCCCTTTAGGGCTTCGCCTCGCCGTCTCGTCCGTTCCGTTGTGTAGGCCGCTGCACCGCAGCGGCTCTATCCTATCGCCCCCGCAGCAACGAGCACGACCATCATCCCCAAAGGATAGAGGAAGCCGTAGACCACCATCTCCTTCTTGCTGAAGTTCTCAGCTCTTAAGTCTTCCCAAATCTTCTTCATAGTTTTTTCGTTTTATATAGTTATGCTTTTGTTCTCATGTTCTGCAAAGAATCTTTGCAGCCGGTGCAGCGGATAGCCCCACCGTGATGCCGTCACCTTTCCCGTCTTGGAGTCCGTGACCTCCATCCGCTCCCGTGGCAATTTATGCCCGTACCGCTTGAGCCAGTCCGGGGAGATCATGCCGAAAGTCTTGCACACCTCCTCGGCCGTCAGCCACCGCTCAGTGTAATCTTCCATCTGCTTTGCAATCTCCCGGCTCACGGCCTCACAGATCGCCTGCCTTGTAGCTTTATC
>JAZASQ010000327.1:0-1396 GCA_036343235.1 Lachnospiraceae bacterium | reverse complement strand
GGTTTTAGAGGACGCGGCCCGGACAGGATCCAGGTACAGGGATATCTGCAGGTGCAGGGATGACCTTCTCGGCTTTCTGGATGTAAACGGGTGGTTTGGACAGGAGCCGGTGAACTGCGGCAGGGATACGTGCGTGGATGATTACGAATGCATGCGCGATGCGATCAGGCTCTGGCTTGAGGCGTATCAAAAACCGCCGAGGGAGCGGCTGATGATCCTGATGGATCATTACAAAGACCGGATGCCTTCAACCTGCGGGCTTTATCTCGAATTCGCAGCTTCCGAAGGGATCCTTGACCAGCCTGGGGGATGGAAGATCCTGGATTTTATACTGTCGTCCTGTGACAGGGAGCTCGCCAGCTTCAGCCAGGAAGAGCTTGACCGCCTTCTGGAGGAAACGGCCGGCCGCCTCCCTTTGACGTCTGCAAAGCTCCTGGCAAAATTTATCGCGGATAAATTCGTGGTCGGCAGCTGCAGCTATGAAATCAGTTCCAGGCGGCAGAAAGAAAACCGCAGGGACGCGTACTCCATCCGGGATTTCAGCATAATGGCTTATTGCGTGTTCAACCCGGCCTCATGGAAAGAAAACCGGATGGTTGAAAAAGCGGTCCGCTCAAAGCACGATGCAAATCTCTGGCTCTTTACATCGCTTCATTTTCTGGGCGCGCTGCGTCAGTCAGATATCGTCCTGCTGCCTGTCCCATCCCTGCCTTTTCCCAAAAAAATGACAGAAGAAATGCTCCTTGATGGGTCTTACCGGGATGAGGACGCGCGATGCGTCTCCGAGGAGCTGATATTCAGGGTCAAGTACCTGCCGGCAAAGCCTTCCAAGACCAGGCGGTACCGGGGTATTCCGGAAATAAAGTTTTTCATCCCGGAATCCCTTAAAACAGCTATGGGGTGGATCCTTTCAGCCCGTCTTATCCACATGGAGGAAGGGGATCCGCTGGTGGAGCCCGTACAGGACCTCGTCTCGGCGAGGAGATTTTTCGGGGACGCTTTTGCGGATGCGCTTGGATACAGGAGGTTCCAGACCAGGCGGGCCAATAAGGCTTTCCTGCAGGGAATCGAGCTCGTGACGGAGGATGAACCCGGCAGGCCAAAGGGATATATGCTGGCCGCCCTCGCAAGGAGCCATAAGGGCGGTATAGGTTCTCTTCCGGAGATTACGGATATTTATCTCAAAGACGCTTCATTTTCGGGATACCGGCCGGAATTCATCCTCCGCGAAATGTTTGAAAGGGGAATCTTTGGGTTTATCCCCGCGATCATGCTTGAGCGGTACGCGGGGATCAGATACAGGAGGCTGGATGTAGGAAGCCAGACAGACCTGATCAGGGCCATCGGCCTGGATGCGGTACAGATAGAGGAAGTATCCCTCCTGGTCGAGAGTTCG
>JAZASQ010000326.1:0-1396 GCA_036343235.1 Lachnospiraceae bacterium | reverse complement strand
CTCGCCGGCAAAAACAACTCGTAGGTTCATTATGCAAAAGGCACGCCGTCACACCCAAAGGGTGCTCCGACCGCTTGTAGGCGCATGGTTTCAGGGACTCTTTCACTCTTCTGTCCGAAGTGCTTTTCACCTTTCCCTCACGGTACTGGTTCGCTATCGGTCTCCGGGGAGTATTTAGCCTTGCCGGATGGTCCCGGCAGATTCACGCAGGATTCCTCGTGCCCCGCGCTACTCAGGATGCCGCTATGCTTCCGATGGCTTCGCGTAAGGGGCTTTCACCCGCTGCGGCCCGCCTTTCCAGACGGTTCCGCTCACCATCCTCTTGCAACGTCGCGGTCCTACAACCCCCAGACTGCCGTGACAGCCTGGGTTTGGGCTATTCCCCGTTCGCTCGCCACTACTGGGGGAATCATTGAATTATTTTCTTTTCCTGCGGGTACTAAGATGTTTCAGTTCCCCGCGTTGGCCTCACTACCAAAACATAGTGATAGTCACCAAAGGTGACTGGGTTGTCCCATTCGGAGACCGCGGGATCAAGGGTCGTTTGCACCTCCCCCGCGATTATCGCAGCTTACCACGTCCTTCGTCGCCTCCCGGAGCCAAGGCATCCGCCATGCGCCCTTTCCTACTTTCCTTTTTCTACGTTCCGCATGCCTCATAGGCAGCGGGCTCATACTTCCAGCTCTCGCTGTTTGGTATCGTATCTCTTGCGATTCGTTTACTGTAAAGTTTAACTTGGTCGTCAGCATGTCATGGATCTCGTCGGGGACTGTGCCCCATGAAGTGGAGAATAACGGATTCGAACCGTTGACCCCCTGCTTGCAAAGCAGGTGCTCTAGCCAGCTGAGCTAATCCCCCGAGGTGCGCGCGCCACCGCCGCGTTCACGCGGCCCGCTGCGTAGTCCCAGGCAGACTTGAACTGCCGACCTCCACATTATCAGTGTGGCGCTCTAACCAACTGAGCTATAGGACTGGCTTCAGGCTGCCAAGGGCGGGTGAAGGCCCGGCATCAACTTCTCTCTCTCCTTATATCATCAACGAACAGCACCGAATAGACAAGAAACGCGGACAGCGAATCATGGCGAACTCTGACAAGGTCCGTACCACGGAACGTCCGCTCCAGAAAGGAGGTGTTCCAGCCGCACCTTCCGGTACGGCTACCTTGTTACGACTTAGCCCCAATCACCGGTCTTACCCTAGGGCGCTCCTCGCGGTCACGCACTTCAGGCACTCCCGGCTTTCATGGCTTGACGGGCGGTGTGTACAAGGCCCGGGAACGTATTCACCGCGCCATGGCTGATGCGCGATTACTAGCGAATCCAGCTTCACGGAGTCGGGTTTCAGACTCCGATCCGAACTGAGACGGGTTTTTGGGATCGGCTCGGCGTCGCCGCCT
>JAZASQ010000325.1:0-1400 GCA_036343235.1 Lachnospiraceae bacterium | reverse complement strand
GAGATGACGCCGCAGGAGCTGCGGGACTATATCCGGTTCATGCCGGATGATGAGGTGCTGAAGATCAACCATCGAGTTCAGGGAGGACAGCTATGAGCGGGATGACAGAGACCGGGACGAAGCGATATAAGCTGAAAGAGGTCTGCATCCGCCTGGCCGAGGGGCATCCGCTTTATTCGGATGTCCCTCTCTCCTCCCCGACAGCAGCGCTGGATGTGATGCGGAAGGAACTTTCCCAGTATGACCGGGAGGTCCTCTGCGTGGTAAACCTCAACAACAAGCTGAAACCCATCAACTTCAACATCGTCAGTATGGGCAGCATCAACGGCTCTGTAGCGGCGATCCCGAACATCCTAAAGTCCGGTATCCTGTCCAATGCAGCCGGATTCCTGCTGCTGCACAATCATCCGAGCGGTGATGTGACGCCGTCCAAAGAGGATATCACCACGACCAGACGCTGCGTGGAGGCCGGAAAGCTCATGGATATTCCCTGTCTGGATCATGTGATCGTAGGCGGCTCGAATGGAGACATGTTCAGCTTCCGGGAGTCCGGAATCGTGGATTTTGCAAACGATAAGATCTCGATGACAGCGGAGCAGATCCTTCGCGTCAATGAAAACGATTCAACCTATAAAGGAGGAAATGAGACAATGCCTGAGAACGGTAGAAAAGATGATCAGTTCGTTCCCGATTTCGTAAAGGAAGCCGAGGAACAGATCGCCAAGGGAGTGAAGCTCCCGACGCAGGAAGAAGTAACGATCAAGTTTGGAAAAGGCCTCGCAGAGCCTTTCCAGTCGAAGGACGGCAGGGAGTTTATGCGGATCTCCATTCCAAACCAGGATCCGGCGGACAAGACGCCGTGGGCAAGCTTTGTGCTCCCCGCAAAGGCCGTTCATGAGAACCAGTACGGTAAGGGCCTCTGGGCTAAGATCCCCGCTGACGGCACTACGGTCGTTACAAAGCCCACTCTTCAGGGCAAGAACGAAGCCGGAAAGAATGTCTGGCAGGATGTGAAGACTCAGGTCCCGAACACGGAGCTGAAGGCAATGGTGGAGTCATACAAAACCAGAGCGTCGCAGGAAAAGGCTGTAGAACACCGCGAATCCGCAAGGGATAAGCTGGATGCTCTGGCCAAAGAAACGGCCACAAAGGTCTCTCCGGAGAAGGCGAAGGCAAAGAGCAAGACCAAGAAAGGACCGGAGCTGTAAGGCAAAGAGGCAGCAATTGCTGCCTCGTACATAGTAAAACGCCCCTAAATGGAACATTCAGAGGCGTTTAAATGCTTGTATTTATGCCCTATTTCATCGATGTCAGCTGATAGCCGTTCTTTTCAGCGTTTTTTCCTTTTTCTCCTGTCTGAACAAGCTGACCGCTTTGTTTATCATACCAGTAAAGCCCAG
>JAZASQ010000324.1:0-1406 GCA_036343235.1 Lachnospiraceae bacterium | reverse complement strand
TGCGCGGGCCTGCGATAAAAAGAAAGAGGACCTCCGGGTGATGGTACCCGAAAGCCCCCTTTGGCTTTTTCAAATTTCCTGTCCGATTTATGTATACCTTCTATCACGTTTGCCTGTCTTCGTCAAGATATTTTGAATTTTTTAAAAAATTTAGTATACATTTTCCAAATTTGGGACTATACTATCGCCCATAATCGGCAAATCGGCAGGAAAACAGTATACTTTTTTGGACGTCTGACCAAATAGGTATACGGCTCGGGAGGGTCTCCGGTACAGGAGATGCCATTCCGCCGAAGAGAAACCGCCGCACGCCGCATGCAAAGACCATAGGGAGGGAATCTATAGAAAGGGAGGCATTTGCATGGCAAAAATCCAGCCAAAGAAGAGTGAGACACTCGAGCAGACGGCTTACCGGGAAATCAAGAACGAAATCTTCACCCTGGAGTTCGAACCCGGCAGCATGCTGACGGAAAAACAGCTGTCGGAAAAGCTGAATATCAGCCGGACCCCCATCCGGGCCGCCCTGACAAGGCTTCTCTATGAAAAGATTGTCTCCGAGGACGCCACTGGCCACATATATGTGGCAAAGACCACGGCAAAGGAAGTGCAGGACATCACGGCGGTCCGCCTGGCCCTCGAGCCCCTGGCCCTGGACGGGCCCGGCCTCACGGACGAAGTCATCAAAGCCATCAGTTCCATCTACAAGGCCCAGAAGGAAGTGGACATCAAAGCCCCGGACGGCCTCATCACTTTCTCGAAGCTGGACTGCGACTTCCACTGTGCCCTGGCCGAGATTTCGGACAACGAGGTCATGAAAACAGACATCAGGTCCTTAAACTCCGCCATGGTCCGCTGCAATGTCCTTTCCGGGACCCTGCAGTTCAATGTCGCCCAGGCCATAAAGGAACACCACGACATTCTCACCTACCTCAAAGCTGGCAAGCGGGACTTCGCGAAGCTGGCCCTTACAGAGCATATCAATTACGTCAACCGCAGAATGTTCAAGGATGAATGAATAATATAAAGCCCCTCATTTTCAGCCTGTATGCACAGGGCAGAAAAAAACATCTTTTCCCTGAGCCGGGTGAACATGAGCAGAAAAAACATCTTTTCCCTGAGCCGGGTGAACATGAGCAGAAAAAACATCTTTTCCCTGGGCCGGGTGAATGAGCAGAAAAAACATCTTTTCCCTGAGCCGGATGAACATGAGCAGAAAATGTATCATTGACCGGAGTCTTTTTTCAAAAGGAGTCTGCATGTATACGGAAATTCTGGATCTGACAAAAGAGCTGGTAGCGATTCGAAGCGTGAACGGAACCCCGGGGGAACGAAAGGTCTCCGACTTCATCTACTACTGGTTTCAGGACCTGCCCTACTTCCGGGAACACCCGGAGAACCTGCTCTTT
>JAZASQ010000323.1:0-1414 GCA_036343235.1 Lachnospiraceae bacterium | reverse complement strand
CGGCATGGGCCGCGGTATGGGCTTCCGCGACAGCTGTCAGGACCTTCTCGGCTTCGTGCATCTGATTCCGGCACGGGCCCGCGAGCGGATCCTCGATATTGCGAACACGCAGCTTCCGGATGGCTCCTGCTATCATCAGTACCAGCCGCTTACGAAGAAGGGCAATGCTGACATCGGTGGCGGCTTCAACGATGATCCGCTCTGGCTGATTGCCGGTACATATGCATACCTGTCAGAGACCGGAGATTTCTCGATTCTGGATGAGCCGTGTGCGTGGGACAGTGATTTCTCGGAGGCGAAGCCTCTCATGGAGCATCTTCGTCGAAGCTTCAACTTTACGGTTACGCATAAGGGGCCGCACAAGCTGCCGCTGATCGGCCGCGCGGACTGGAATGATTGTCTGAATCTTAACTGCTTCTCGGAAACACCGGGGGAAAGCTTCCAGACAACCGGACCTTCAGAGGGACCGGTTGCAGAATCCGTGTTCATCGCCGGGATGTTTGTGAAATACGGAAAGGAATATGCCGCAATATGTGAGCATTGTGGACTAAAGGATGAGGCGGCTTCTGTCCAGAAGGAGGTTTCGGACATGATTACGGCCGTCGAGACCGCCGGCTGGGATGGTGACTGGTTCATCCGGGCGTTTGACGCGCATGGTGACGCGGTCGGCTCGCACGAATGTGAGGAAGGAAAGATCTTTATCGAGCCGCAGGGCATGTGCGTAATGGCAGAGATCGGTAAGGAGGATGGAAAGGCCGAAAAGGCGCTCGCGTCTGTGGCTGAACTTCTTGATTGCAAGTATGGTATTATCCTGCAGCAGCCGGCGTACCGCCGCTATCATGTCGAGCTGGGTGAGATTTCGTCCTATCCGCCAGGATACAAGGAAAATGCCGGCATCTTCTGCCACAACAATCCTTGGATTGCCTGCGCAGAGACAGTGCTCGGGCATGGCAACCGCGCGTTTGATGTGTTTAAGAAGACCTGCCCGATCTACCTTGAGGATATTTCAGAGATTCATAAGACGGAGCCGTATGTGTACTGCCAGATGGTGGCAGGACGTGATGCTGCGATCCCGGGCGAGGGCAAAAACTCATGGCTCACCGGTACGGCGGCCTGGACCTTCACCTGCATGAGCCAGTATATCTTAGGCATCCAGCCGACGCTCGATGGCCTCCGGATCGACCCATGCATCCCGGATTCACTTGAATCCTACACCGTAGACCGCACCTACCGTGGTGTGCATTACCACATCGAAATCAACAATCATGCGCACGCCCAGAAGGGCGTCGCCTCTATGACTGTTGATGGCACCCCGGTCGCCGGCAATCTCCTGCCCGCTGCAGTCCCCGGCACCACCCACACCGTAAAGGTCATCCTCGGCTAAATGGCATAGAATACTGCAAAATCATCAAAT
>JAZASQ010000322.1:0-1421 GCA_036343235.1 Lachnospiraceae bacterium | reverse complement strand
TCTTGTGTCCTTCCTCCTAATACGTTAAAATAAATTAGTTTGAGTATAATTTCTGTGACACGTTTATCGTTCGTGATTTGATGAACAGAAATTCTTCGAGATTTATATTATTCATATAGAGAGAAACTGAGGGGCCTCGGGTCCCCGAAAGCAGAGAAGGATACGAACTGAAGGGGAATGAATCCCTTTGATGAGACGCGGAGAGAGGAATTCAGATGGATCAAGTGCAGCCGAACGACGAAGTGGAAATTGACCTTCTGGACCTGTTGAAGCAGTGTCTGATCCAGTGGCGGGTCATTGTGGTCTGCGCCATTATCTGTGCATTTGCGCTCTCCGGCGTCAAGTATGTGAAGGATGTGCGGGCGGCGAAAGCGGCTACAGCGGAAGCGCTCGAAAAGGCCAAAGAAGCCACGGAAGAAAAGGAGGAAGAGGAGAGCGGCCTTTCGAAAAAGGCCCTGAAGGAGCTACAGGCAAAAGCGAAAGTGGCCCGGCTGAAACTGACCAGTGAAGAAGCGAACGCGGTGGATGTCAGCCTGACCAGTGAAGAGTACATGCTGCAGATGAACGACTATATGGAGCATTCCCTGCTCATGCAGGTGGATCCCTACAACGAGCACGTGCTGAATCTACAGTATTATATAGAAGGAATTTCTCCGGAAAAGGCGACCATTCTCTGCGAATCCTATACGAAGCAGCTGACGCGGGGCACCTATGTGGCCAATATCGGTGATGCGCTCGGCTGCGAAAGCGGGACGGATGACCGGTATATCCGGGAACTGTTCAGCGTGTCCTATAGCGGGTCCAGCCAGAGCGACGCCCAGGTGGCCGTCGTGCCGATCCTGAACATGTCCCTCGTCATTCCGGATGGGGTGCCCGGCGTGCGGAAGACGGATCCCAATGACTGCGTGTCGGCCATTGACCAGTCGGTCGCGGCCCTGCAGGCGGAGCTTTCCGAATCCGTCGGCCCCCATTTGATCCACCGGATTTCGGCTTTCAATACGGAAGAAGTGGATTTCGGGCTCCGGTCCAATATCACTTCAAACAAGAGCTATGTAGTCGATATGCAGTCTTCGCTGAAATCGACTTATTCATCTTTCACCGATGACCAGAAGGCAGTCTTTGATGCCGGTCTGGCCGAGCTGGAAAAGGAATATAATTATTCTCATCGGACAGTCAAAGAGGATGAGGAGGATACGGAAGACACGGTAGAGGAGGACGACGTCGCAGCGACGATCGAGCAGCCTTCCTTCAGCCCCAAATATTTCCTTCTCGGCCTGCTGGTCGGAATCTTCCTATATATATGTCTCTATTTAATAATAATTGCCCTCCGCGGGCGCGTGCTGACCGCTGACGAGCTCGCCTCCTATATCCGCAGGCCTGCCTTCGGCGAATCCCACGCATACGCCGGTCGGGCGGGCAGG
>JAZASQ010000321.1:0-1443 GCA_036343235.1 Lachnospiraceae bacterium | reverse complement strand
GGCCCGTACCCCCATGAGGAGCATGGCCAGGGACTTCTCCATCCCGCTGATGGGAGTGAAGTATGTGAAGGCTTCCTTCTCGTCCTCCGTGAGCTCCGAATCGGAATACTCTGCCGCAATGGCCTGCTGCAGGCCGTCCTCACTGACGTAGTCGTCAGACTCTTTCTTCTTCTCTTCCTCTTCCCGGGCGTCTTCGTCTATGGCCTTTTCCGTGGCTGCTGCAAGGGCAGCGGAAAGGTCCACCTCTCCGAGGTCAATTGTATTGTCATAGTCGTGGGGCAGAAGGTCGGACTCCGGCCGTTTCTCCTCGGCCCCGAGATCCACGACCCCTTCCGGATTTTCCGCCTTCATCATGGCGGAAAGCTCGGCGTCCATAGCTGCCTCGTCGGACCTCTTGGGCTTCTTCGCCGCACGGTCCGCCTGGTCTTCAGCCATCATCTGCGCTACCGTTCCGGCCAGGATGGCTGACTCGCTGTGCTCAGCGGCAAGCTCCGGATCCCCGATGGGACCGGGGGCTGTTTCATCCTCTGTATCCGCGGGGCCATCCGCCAGAAGGTCGTAGTCGCTGCCCTCCTTGGAAAGGTCGGCTTCGGCCGGCTCCGGCTCTGCTTCCGTCGGCTCGCTCACTTCATCTGACAGCTGTTTCTCACCAGACTGCCCGTCAGAAACTGTATTCTCTTCAACAGGGCTTTCCGGTTCGTTTGCGATATTAGAATATACTAACTCATTCGATGCGGCGGCGGCGCTTCCCCTGCCGGCAGTTCCGTCAGAAGCGGTATCCGCAGGCTCTGCTGCTCCAGCCTGAGTTGCTGCGATGTCTTCCTGAGCCCCGGCTGCTTCTTCTTCCGTCAGTCCGGCAATGGAAGCTGCAAGATCGGCCTGCGCCTCAGCTTCCGCGGCCCCGGCCTCTTCCTTTTCCGCGTCCTCCCGGTTCAATTCGTCAATCTGCTTCTGCAGAAGGTCCGTGAGGTTGTCGAGCTGCCGCTTTGCTTCTTCTCTATCCAAAGTGCCTGCCGCCGCCCGGGCCCCGGCGTCCGAAGCCTCGGCCTCATCCTTCGTCATGACGGGAGGATGCCATTCTTTCAAGTCTTTCTCTTCCACAGGCTCGGACTCTTCCGGGACCTTTCCTATAATATGCTCTTCAGTCGCGGCGACTTCGGGCACGGGAATATCCGCCCCCGCCTCGTCAAGGTGGGGAATCACATAGCCGCCGGAGACCCGCTTCGCATTTTCGCCGGCTGCCTTGGCCAGGTCGATGCCGGTGAGGGCAGCGCCGGTCACAGATCCCTGTACCGGAGCTGTCCCGGCACCCTGCGTCCCTTCCGCAGATGCGGCGGGTTCCTGTTCAACGTTCACCCCGGCAGGCTGAATCTCACCGGCTTCCGCTGAAACTGCGCCTTCTGCCGCAGCGCCATAACCTGTATCGCCGACTGTCTCACCTGC
>JAZASQ010000320.1:0-1450 GCA_036343235.1 Lachnospiraceae bacterium | reverse complement strand
CTCTTTCGAATACTTCTCGATGAGTTCCTTTGTAAGGAAGCCCTTCTCTCCATCCCACTCTTCGTCATCGCTCATGATGTGGACGATGTGAATCTTGTCCGGAGCCTTCGCCCGTGCGGCTTCCAGCTGGTCCCCGCAGACGATATCCGTGTGCTTGACGGAACCGTAGAGAATGGTGAGGTCCACATCAAGCGCACCGTTTGCGATCTCTTTTGCCATGGAAGCAAAAGGCGTAATACCCGAGCCGCCCGCCAGGCCCATCAGATTCTTCGAATCCCGCAGGGGCTGGTAGAAAAAGTCTGAGAACGGCAGGTCGCAGATGAACTTCTGTCCGACCGCCGCCTGTTCAAAAAGGTAGTCAGGAACAAAGTAGGGGCGGTTCTTGCGAACCGTGATTTCAAAGTAAGGCTTGTCCGATGTCCCGTTTTCATCCGGGGCGAAAGAAACATGCTTTCCGGGTCTTGCCTCGCAGGGGGCGCTTGAAATGGAATAGGCCCGGGTCAATACGCTCTCTCCGATTTTGAAATGCATGTTTACATACTGGCCTGCCTGAAAGACTGGTACATGGCCGTTAACGGGCTCGAAGCGGAAAGTCTTCGAAGTCGGGGATGCGTCATAGACCTTGGTCAGGGTGTATTCCCGGGGGCCGGGATGGGCAGCATCTGCTAAAGCCCGAATGGGGTCGACAGGGTCTGCCTTCGTAGATGCATTATTTATAGCTGCTTCCCGGGCCTTCGTCACACGGCCGGCGCCGCCTATGTCTGTAAAAAATCCTTTGACTTTCATTTAGAGGGCGCCTCCTTTCTCCATGGCTTCTGCGACGAATTTCGCTGCCGCCCTTCCGTTCGTGACCGCAGGGCCCATGCCGTTGCCGCTCATGCCTGCAGCGCAGGCAAATTCAAGGCCTTCAATGACATGGTCCTCCTCCCGCATCTGCAGGCGGGCAACGGCGTGGTTTTCCATGCTGTGGAGGTTGCCGTAGATAGAGCCCTTCCAGGCACCTACATAGTGGGAAATCGTGACAGGCGTGGAAACTTCGATCTCGTGGATCTTGTCATGGATGACAATACCGGTCATCCGCTCATAGCCTGTGATCAGCTCCCGCCCGATCTTTTCCTTCAGGGCCGGGTAGTCCTCCTCCTTCACGTCGAGAAAGGCGTTCACAAGAGGCAGGGCCGTGATGGAAAACTGGGTGTAGCCCTCGGGGCAGCAGCCCGGATTGGCCAGGTTCAAGCAGATACTTGTGAGATACTTATAGGGTCCGATGGTCTTCTCGTTCTCCCAGAGGGAAGACATATTCATGTCCTCTGCGGAGAAGATGTTGTAATCCTTGATTCCAAGCTCTTCCGGGGTTCCGTCCAGCACCATCATGACGGATACGGGAACGACCGAAAGGGGCAGGCCGTTGACCTGCTTGATGGCCCGGGCAGGGACTTCCGATGCCGGTTCG
>JAZASQ010000319.1:0-1454 GCA_036343235.1 Lachnospiraceae bacterium | reverse complement strand
TTGCTGTAATGGAGCCTCTTGCCGTCTGCGGCCCGGTTCTTTATCAGTACATGTGCGTGCGGATGCGCTTTGTCGGTATGGATTGTCCAGATAAATTCAAATCCACGGCTCTTGAACTCGGCCTCGGTAAAGTCCCTGACGACTTTCTTCAAAGCTTCCGGATCTGTCCCCGGAGGAGTGGAAACGATAAAACGCCGTGCAAGCTTGTCCGACGGCCTGCCTGCTCCGGTCTGCTGATACAGCTCCTCATCCTCGACCCAGCTCCGCATCCTGTCATCAATGGCCTCTGTGCCCGCCAGAACCTGGCCCTCGTCATCCTCGCATTCGAGCTTGCCGTTGCGAGAGATGTAGCGGCCGGACTCTTGGAGATGATGTGCCGACTTCACCGAAGTCTTGTCGAATTTCATGACGACCTCAGGCCGCCCTGCTGCGAACTTCTCCGCCTTGGCCCGTGAGCTCATGCCGCCGCCGTACGTCGGAAAGAGCTTTTGCGCTGCCGATGGTTTGACGTCATGCTCATAGACTCTGCGGCCAAACCTGATTTCCTCGTCTTCAGTCTTTGTCATCAACGTTTCCTGTTTACCGTTCAGCTATTTCATCGCATTGACTGCCGCCAGCAGAATCTTCCGGGCACGCTGCCGAAATTCCCGGTTCTTCTGTTCCATGTCTTCAAGCTTCTTAATCAGCTCGGCCGGATCAAACTGTATAACCGCCCTGCCCGGCTCCTGAGCCAGGATGTTGAGCAATCGCACAAACTGGTTGAGATTGGAGCCGATCCGACTCATCTCGGACATGGCTTTCTGCATGGCTGCCAGCTCATCAGCAGAAAAGACCGGAGGCTTTTGCAGAACGCCCCTCAGGATCTTAAGGACAACACGGCCAATTTTTGGTTCCTTAAAGACAAGCTGCCAGTCCTTCAGCTTCTCCAAGTCTTCAGCTGTTACAGTAACCTCAATCCTTTTGCCTCTGCCTTGGCCTCTGGGTGCCGGCACTCCGGTTGCTGTGCTGAGGATTTGCTTCAGCTCATACTGGCTCTCGCCGTCAAATTTTGCCTGCATTATCGTGTGCTCAATGACTTGTCTGGCCAGCGTCGACGGACCAATGTTCTGACTGGCGGCAAGCATGTCCCAGATCTTCCTCTCCTGCGGAGTCAGGGCAATGCAAAGTACCGGAGTTTTAGCCATTTTTTAGACCTCACTTTTTCGGATTTTCGGGGGTTCGAGGGGGGGGGTTTTTCGAGGGTGATTTTGGTCATTTTTTCGCCCGTTTTCGGGCGCCCTCGGAGAGCAGGGCATATTATACACGGAGTGTAATATGCGATCCTGCACTAGAAAAAACACCCCCCTAAAATCGGGCAAAAAGTCTATTTGAATAGACTTTTTCAGCGTTTTTTTGGGTAGCGATTTTGACCTGGAATTTGAGCCTTTTTGGGCCCTTGGAAGGGCCCGGTTTTG
>JAZASQ010000318.1:0-1470 GCA_036343235.1 Lachnospiraceae bacterium | reverse complement strand
TCTCCCTACCTGAGCCGCCACGTCGCCAACCTGCTGGTTGACCGCGTCGAACATCCCCGACAGATTGTTCATGATGCCGTCGACCAGCATCCCTTTGAGCCATTCCGTAATCTGTTCGAGAATTGTGTTCAAAAGGCGTTACCTCCCGTGTCTTAACCAAACAATCCGGAGAGAAGCGGTACCAGTGTCGTACCGATCAGGGCGACTCCTCCTCCCGCCATCAGCTGCTTCATCCCCTGCGACTTCGCGCCGGGGTTGTCGTTGCCGTAACCTTCCAGAAGGTTAATGGCTCCCCAGATGCCGAGGCCTGCGCCAAGGGCAATGACCAGGGTCTGTAATACGGTGACTGCGCTGTTGAAAAATGCCATGTTGTTTCCTCCTTTTCATGAAAAGAGCCGGACAGAAAAAGCTTCCATCCGGCTCCGGTGCGGGGCAGTGCCCCATTGACTGTAACTATGCTTACTGGTCAGCAGTTTTCACTTCGTTCCTGAAAGGAAATTTTGCCGGCCGATCAGCCAAACAAACCGGACAGCAGGGGAACAAGCGTCGTACCGATCAGGGCGACTCCTCCTCCCGCCATCAGCTGCTTCATTCCCTGCGACTTCGCGCCGGGATTGTCATTGCCGTAACCTTCCAGCAGGTTGATGGCTCCCCAGATGCCAAGACCTGCGCCAAGGGCAATGACCAGGGTCTGTAATACGGTGATTGCGCTGTTGAAAAATGCCATTATGGGCCTCCTTCTTTGTCTGCCTTGCGGCAGTGGTTTGATATGCTGCAATATGCAGCGTGTTACTGTCCGTCTTCGTCCCGCCGCCGAAAGCCTCTTTGTTTTTCTTCTCTTGCCAGCATGGCTTGCTTTCCGGCGGATCCGTAATCCGGACAATGAAAAAAGCCCCCTGCTTTTATCTGCACAGCTGTGCGTAACAAAGGGCTTCATTTCTGGAAACATATTCAGTTGTCAGTGCGATTGTTTACTCCATACCGGTTCCGGCATCTTCATCCGCATCTACGACATCGAATTTTTCATTGGCCTTTAACCTCAGCCTTCGGTCAAGATATTTCTCAATGTCGAGGGTATATTTCTTGTCATAGTCTGCCGTATAACGGTAATTCGGGTGCTGTGTCAGGTCATATTTGTCTGACAGGAACGGCCTGACACCGCGAAGCTGCAGGATACATTTCCCGCCGTTCATCACCTGTAGCTCATCCACGGATAAAAGGTCATGCCCAAGCTTCTGGTAATTGAGCGAATGCGACTGCTCCCGCCCGCGGCTTTCGCCGGTGTTGTAGGTGTCGATGGTTTCCTTTCCCAGCGCCTGGTTCAGATCTTTCAGCGTGGTCGGCTCCGTCCCTCCCAGGAACAGCCGGGAATCCATATTGCCTATGATGGTATCCGCGTTGTCCTTGTAAATTGCCTTCAGTTGGGACTGCGCCTGCAGCACCAGGCAAGCACTGATCTCGCGGCTCCGG
>JAZASQ010000317.1:0-1473 GCA_036343235.1 Lachnospiraceae bacterium | reverse complement strand
TTTGACGGTTCCGGCGGCTTTCCGCTGGGTGGCATTATCGCCGGTATGACTCCGGTGTGGAGTTCTGAGATTGAGCCGTTCCCTATCAGGGTTACGGAGAAGCGCCTGCCGTATGTAAGGCATTACGGCGATGTGTCGAAGCTGAACGGAGCGGATCTCGAGCCTGTTGACGTCATCACGTTTGGCTCGCCGTGCCAGGATATGAGCATCGCCGGAAAGCGCGCCGGGCTTGACGGTGCAAGGTCAGGCCTGTTTTTTCAGGCAATCCGCATTATTAAAGAAATGCGGGCAAAATACCAGAAGCCGAGATTTATTGTCTGGGAAAATGTCCGCGGGGCGTTATCCTCTGCCGGGGGAGATGATTTTAGGAGAGTTCTTGAGGAAATTTGCAATGTCAAAAAATCAGATGTATCAGTTCCTAAACCTGAAAAATGGAACAGCAGCGGCCTTATCATGGGAGATGATTTCTCTGTCGCCTGGAGAATCCTCGATGCTCAGTACTGGGGAGTCCCCCAAAGACGCAAAAGAGTCTACCTTGTCGCAGATTTTGACGGGAACAGCGCCGGAAAAATATTATTTGAGTCCGAGGGCGTGTCAGGGCATTCTGCGAAGATGCAGGCAGCGCGGAAAGATTTTGCCCGAACCGCTCAAAACGGCGCTGGAGAGACAGTCGGAGTCCTGAATGATCAGGGTGGCTCATCAATTAGCATCGAGAATAACCTGTCGCCGACTCTGAGAGCTGAGACACATCAGCACCTGCCGATTGTCTACGGCCTTTGCTCGTATGAGTCTAACAGCATGAAGTCCTCCAACCCGTACAGTGGCATTTACCGGGCGGATACAGCAAGAACTCTTGATATCAACGGCGGCTCGCCCGCCTGCAATCAGGGCGGTATGCTGGTGCTTTTCGATAATCACCGCAATGACGCAAGGTATACAGGACCACGCGATACATCTCCGACCATCACCTCACATCTCGGCACCGGGGGGCTTAACGCTCCGCTTGTATGCTTACAGGGGTCGATGATTAACAGGGCAGAAAAAAACGGCCCTCGCGGATCAGGCATTGATGAGGATGTGTCTTTCACGCTGAACACCGCTGACCGCCATGCTGTCTGCGTGCCCGACACAAAGACATACTGCCTTGCGGGAAAGCCGAGACATACGAGCGCATCAGCGGATGTTGCCATGACTTTGGCTGCGGCGGACTGGAAAGACCCTCCCGCAGTGTACCTCATGAACAAGTCATCCCGTTTTACCCACGCCATGCCTGACCAGGCGGGTACGCTTGTCGCTACTGACTACAAGTGTCCGCCTGTTGTCAACGCCGACTGGCGCGTGCGCATGATTACACCGCTGGAGTGCGCCCGGCTTCAGGGCTTTCCGGACTGGTGGACTGACTGCCTTACGGACGAAAATCCGTCAGATGAGGAAGTGCAGAAGTGGCAGGGCATTTTTGACGAGTGGTGTGAT
>JAZASQ010000316.1:0-1474 GCA_036343235.1 Lachnospiraceae bacterium | reverse complement strand
GAGCCTTTTTGCCCTTGGATAAGTTACCGAGAAGCGTTCGTCCTGCCCGATGCCAAATTTGCTCGATTGTCCGAAAACCGCTGTATTACTGGGCTTTCGCGCCTATTTTCCTTCGACCCTTGACATCAAACAGACCGTCTCCACATGCATACTGTGCGCAAACTGCTCCACCGGCGTCACCTCGTCGAGGGTGTAGCGGCCATCGGCGCAGAGAACCTTCAGGTCCCGGGCCAGGGTGGCCGGGTTGCAGGAGACGTAGACGATGCGGGCCGGGGCGGCGGAGAGGATGGTCGTGAGCAGGGCTCCGTCGCAGCCCTTCCGCGGCGGGTCCACGACGATGACGTCGGGCCGGGGAAGAAGGATCTGTCCACCTGCTGTCCCGGCTTCTGCAGAATGACTGCCAGCCGCCGGCGCGTCCTCTACCACTACATTCTCCGACTTCCCGCAGGTGAATGCTGCGTTCGTGATACCGTTCTCCGCCGCATTTTTCTTCGCGTCCTCGATGGCCTGGGGGACAATCTCCACACCGCATACACGCGCTGCGTGCCGTGCTAAAAAGAGGGAAATGGTCCCGGTCCCGCAGTAGAGGTCCCAGACGGTTTCACTTCCTGTCAGGCCCGCATATTCCAGGGCCTTGGCATAGAGTCTCTCCGTCTGCTCCGGGTTGACCTGGAAAAAGGAATTCGGAGAGATGCGGAAGGTGAGGTCTCCTATAGTGTCATGGATGACCTCGGAGCCGCGCAGGAGGTGAGTCTCCCGACCGAGAAGAGTATTGCCGCGGGTCGTATTTATATTGAAGGAAAAAGAGGTCATGCCCGAAAGTTCAAAGAGACTGTCCGCCAGGGCCTCCCAGTGGGGCAGGCTATTGCCGTTTACAATCGGGCAGACCATGATTTCGCCTGTGGTCCGGCCCTGGCGGATCAGGATGTTCCGGACCAGGCCCTTACCGGTTTCTTCATTATAGGGTTCGATGGAATACTCTTCCATCCAGGTTTTGAAGCGGGAAATCACGGCGTCGCTGCAGGAGGGGCCAAGGGAGCAGATGGGGCGGGCGACTGGCTCCGGAGATTCTGCAGAGCCGCCCTGCGAGCCCGCCGAAATACCTTTGTCCGTCACTGCCGACACTCCTTTGCCAGCTACTGCCGATTTGATAATATCCGCTTTCGTATTTTCCACAATCCGGTGGCTGTGGGGCCCGTAGAAGCCGAACTGGATATGGCCGTCAGCCGCCCTCCCTACCGGGAACTGGGCCTTGTTGCGGAAGAGGGTTGGGAAGGGTGACGTCATGCGGATACAAGGGCGCATTACATTAGTCATGTAATCCGGTTCAAACCCGCCCAGGCGGATGAGGTCCTCGCGGACGATGTCGCTTTTGACCCGGCACTGGGCCTCGTAGGAAAGGGGCATGACAGAGCAGCCCCCGCATTTTCCTGCAACGGGGCAGACGGGCACCACCCGGTCCTTAGAAGGTTTG
>JAZASQ010000315.1:0-1479 GCA_036343235.1 Lachnospiraceae bacterium | reverse complement strand
TTGGCGGACATTTGTCCTGAAACTTGATATAAGCCCAAAGAGGTCCGGCAACCTGGGTCCAGCACCGCAGTTTGAAACAAAAGTCCGCCAATGAAAATTCATGTAGAACAACAATTGCCCTCCAAAGTTTGCGTAAAACAGCAATGACCCATCCAAAGGTTTATGTGAAACAAATATATGCAGAACATACTTGAAAAAATCGCAGCCAGCACAGTTGAGCGCGTGGCGGAAGAAAAGAAGAAGGTAAGCCTGGCGGAGATGCGGGGGCGGGCCGAGGCTTTTTCCGAGGCCCGGAGAAAGGCCCCTGCCGCGGACCAGGAAAAATCAAGCTTTCTCCACGCCCTGCAGCGGCCGGGCCTTTCCTATATCTGCGAGGTCAAGAAGGCTTCCCCCTCCAAGGGGCTGATTGCGCCGGACTTTCCCTATCTTGAAATTGCGAGGGAATATGAAGAAGCCGGCGCGGCAGCCATCTCCTGCCTGACCGAGCCCTTCTACTTTCAGGGGGCGGACAGGTATCTGGAAGAGGTTGCTGCAGAGGTTGCAATCCCGGTCCTGCGGAAGGACTTCGTGGTGGACGAGTACATGGTCTACGGGGCGCGAGCCCTTGGTGCGAGCGCCGTCCTCCTTCTCTGCAACATCCTGGATGACTCGCAGCTCAAGGAATACAGGCTTCTTGCTGAAGAACTCGGCATGGATGCCCTTGTGGAAGCCTACGACGGGGCTGAGCACGAGCGGGCCCTGAAATCCGGGGCGAAAATCGTCGGAGTAAATAACCGTGACCTCCGGACCTTCGAAGTTGACACCGGCCGGTCCGTGGCCTTCCGCAAGGAAACGCCTTCTGACGTGGTCTTCGTCTCCGAGAGCGGTATCCGGGATGCGGCTGACATTGCAAAACTGAAAGAAGCAGGCGTAGATGCCGTCCTCATCGGGGAGACCCTGATGCGGGCTCGCGACAAGCGGCTCGCCCTGGCGCAACTTTCCGCAGGTGTTGGGTTGTCACAAGCGTAGCGCAGTGAGAACCCTACAGCTGCGGATACAGGGAGACTTGGCGATTAGCAAGCGCGCAGCGCGCAGACAGAGCCTAGTCGAGTCGGAGATGGCAGATAGGGATGCCATTTGCGGAAAATCTGCAAGAATTGCTCCAGTCGCCCGGGCAAGGGGATGCCATTTGCGGAAAACCTGCAAGAATTGCTCCAGTCGCCCGGGCAAGGGGATGCCATTTGCGGAAAACCCGCAAGAATTTTCCCCGGCGCGTATGAAAAGGGATGCCATTTGCGGAAAATCTGCATGAATTGCTTCAGTCGCCCGGGCAAGGGGATGCCATTTGCGGAAAACCCGCTAGAATTTTCCCCGGCGCCAGTCAAAAAGGATGCCATTTGCAGGAGGTGAGGCTTCTGTGACAAAAATCAAGATCTGCGGCCTGCGGCGGGACGAGGACATAGGCATAGTCAATGACTATATGCCGGATTATGCAGGATT
>JAZASQ010000314.1:0-1487 GCA_036343235.1 Lachnospiraceae bacterium | reverse complement strand
GTCTGCGGGGACCAGCTGGAAGCCGCACGGGCGAAGGCTCCGGACAAGATTCACATCGTCCACATCATGAGCGATGACGAAGAGTGGGATGGAGAGAAGGGCTTCCTTACAAAGGAACTCATCGAGAAGTATTCGAAAGAGGATACGACCTACTTCTTCTGCGGGCCCCTTCCCATGTTTAATATGCTCACCGGCATCATGAAGGAGATGGGCGTTCCGGAGAAGCGCTTCCGTCATGAAGCTATGCAGCAGCCCACCAATGTGAAGATGATTCCGGGCTTCCCTGAGGACCAGATCGGGAAGACCTACAAGATGACCGTGGTCCGCGGCATTGCGGAGACTGTCGCAGATGCCAAGGCCGATGAGCCGGTTGCGGTTTCTCTCGAGCGGGCGGGCATTCCGATTGACGCCCACTGCCGGGGCGGCGAGTGCGGCTTCTGCCGGGCCCAGCTTCTTGCCGGAACCGTTTTTGTGTCGCCCCTGGGCGACGGCCGCCGGCGGGAGGACAAGGAAATGGGCTGGTTCCATTCCTGCAGCGCCTACCCGACCAGCGACATAAAGGTCAAGATTCCAATCATCTAAGGAAGCGGAAGATTTACTTTGTTTCTTTCGGAAAAGTTTGCTCAGGCGGACCTACACGCAATGCGTGCAGGCCCGCCTTTTTTGGATTCATCAGCAGTTTCGCAGCAAAAGTCCGCCAAACATAGGGCCTGCGTTGGGCCTACAGGCTGTTTTGCGGCAAAAGTCCGCCAAACATAGGGCCTGTGTTGGGCCTATAGGCTGTTTTGCGACAAAAGTCCGCCAAACATAGGGCCTGCGTTGGGCCTACAGGCTGTTTTGAGGCAAAAGTCCGCCAAACATAGGGCCTGCGTTGGGCCTACAGGCTGTTTTGAGGCAAAAGTCCGCCAATCCATGGCGCCGGCCTGGGCCTTATAAGCTTGATTTTCGCAAAAGTCCGCCTCGAAAGTGGCGCTGTCTGCTCTATTGTGGTAAAATAGGAAAGATTTCGACGCAAAAATTGACAGCATGAGCAGGAGCAGAAAGAATATGTCCATCCTGGATGAGAAAAAAAGAGTTGCCATCGTGGGCCAGTCCGGCGGGCCGACCGTAGCTATAAACGCCTCCCTGGCGGGGGTTATAGGGGAGGCCCGGAAAGCCGGATTTTCAAAAGTATACGGAATGGTAAACGGCATCTCCGGCTTCCTCGAAGGCCGGACCGTGGACCTCTTCGACCGCTTTCCGGGCGAGAAGAGCCTGGACGACCTGGCCCACACCCCGTCCATGTACTTAGGCTCCTGCCGCCATAAGCTGCCGGAGGTTTCGGATACGGCTTTTTATAAGGACCTGGTTGACAAGCTAAACAAGCTCGGCGTGACCGACTTCTTCTATATCGGTGGCAACGACTCCATGGATACGGTTGCGAAGCTCTCTGCCTACGGGGAGCAGAGCACCTGCCCCATCCGCTTTATCGGAATCCCGAAGACCAT
>JAZASQ010000313.1:0-1497 GCA_036343235.1 Lachnospiraceae bacterium | reverse complement strand
TTCAGGAAAGGAGAAAGTTTCAGGAAAGATTTCAGGAAAGGAGAAAGTTTCAGGAAAGATTTCAGGAAAGGAGAAAGTTTCAGGAAAGAACATTTCCGGTACTTCCGAGAAAATTCTGCATCTTATTCTGGAACAGCCTGACATAACATTGCCAGAACTCTCCAGACAGACTGGCAGGACTGAGCGGGCAGTTTCCTACAATCTCCGGAAACTGCAGGATGAAGGCAGACTGACCAGGGTTGGCGGCAGAAAGCTGGGCTACTGGCAGGTGAACCATGACAACGGCTGAAAAGCGTCATCCGTCTATTTCCAAAGAACAAAAAAGCCGCGTTTCCGCGGCTTCTTCAATTCCCTGACTCTCTCAGCTCTTAGTTCCCTGCCGACTCCGCATTGTGGATGTGGGTCCTTACAGTGCCGTTCGCTGGGTAGTAGCTGAAGCTCTTGTACCTTGAGGTGTCGCATTTGCCGCCGGAGCAGGGATCCATGTAGTCTCCGCTGTCGTTCCTGTTGAGGCTCGAGAGCATGTAGTAGACGCAGTGCTGCGGGTAGTCGGTCGGGATGCTCTGCGCGGGGTTGCTGCTGCTGTTTGCGGCAGTGTCGCTGCTGTCAGCGCTTCCCTGGTAGGCGACATAGTACTTGTAGTCGCTCGCGCTGCTCTTGAGCTCACTGAAGTCAGTGGAGGCCTTCGGGGCGTTCTGCAGCATGCCGTACCAGATGTTGAGGCAGGAGCTCGCGGAGAGCGCGTCTGCAGGAGTTACCGAGGTGCTGCCGGTTTTCTGTGTGGGCTTTCCGGCCTCCATCGGGTAGCCGGGCATCAGGCCCTTGTTCTCCCGCTGGTCCCTTGTCGGGGTGGTGAGCTGCAGCCAGGTGCCGTCATAGAAGGTGGTGTTGACGCTGTAGGTCTGCGGGCGGCCCTTCGCCTCCCACTGTCCGCGCACCATCATGACGCCTGCCGCGAAGCCGCTCGCGGTTCCCTCGACGCTCGCGTTCTTAGCCTCCTCGGTGAAGTCCATGAACATGGAGAGCCCGGTGGCCGCAAGTATGCCGAGTATGACGATGACGATTACGAGCTCGATGAGGGTAAAGCCCTTTTCCTTCTTCATAGTTCCTCCATCCGGCTGAGAGTCCTTCGGACCGGCATGGTTCATTTCAGCCGGATACGTCCCTATTTTAGCAGAATGTGTGCCGTATATCGCTTTTTCCCTTATATAAAGGTAAATTTTCTGCAAAATCCGCTCTCTCCGGAGGATCCTGCGTGCTCAAAATCTGTTGCTTGTATCACATTCATATAATATAATCCCCTCATTAGAAAGGCAGTTTCCGCACGGAATAACGCCTTTCGGGTTCGTACGCCCAATGGGCGCTCAGATGAGGCGGTGCTCGGCCGCGGCGGACCGTAATCATGGTTTGCATATATGGCCGCGATTGCAGAATCGAGGCCATTTTTTTTATTTTTATCCAGCCGGAGGGATTGCTTGGCTACAGTTGAGGAAAAGG
>JAZASQ010000312.1:0-1499 GCA_036343235.1 Lachnospiraceae bacterium | reverse complement strand
TCCCATGACCATATCGAACATGGCGGCAGCCCGGATTTCCATCGCCCACGGCTTCAAGGGGATCAGCACATGTCCTGTCACGGCCTGTGCCGGCGGAAGCAATGCCATCGGCGACGCCTTCCACCGGATCCGGGACGGCTACGAGGACGTGATGATTGCCGGCGGCACGGAGGCCTGTATTACGAAACTGGCGGTGGCCGGCTTTGCCAACATGAAGGCTCTCTGCAAGTCGACGGACCCCCTGCGGGCCTCGATTCCCTTTGACGCCGAACGAAGCGGCTTCGTCATGGGGGAAGGCGCAGGAATAATAATAATGGAAGAAGAGACCCACGCTCTTCGCCGCGGGGCGCGGATTCTGGCCCGAATTTGCGGCTATGGGGTCAATTCTGACGCCTACCACATCACATCACCTGCTCCGGGAGGGGAGGGCGGAGCCGCCTGCATGGCGCTCGCACTCGCTGACGCGTCGCTCGCGCCGGAAGCCATCTCTTACATCAATGCCCATGGAACCTCCACCCACCTCAATGACTCAGGCGAAACAAAGGCCATTCATGCGGTCTTCGGAGACCACGCAAAGAATCTTCCCGTCTCCTCGACAAAGTCCGTCACCGGCCACCTTCTGGGCGGCGCCGGCGGTGTCGAAGCCGTGATTTCGGTCCAGGCCCTGATGAATCAGTTCATTCCGCCGACTGCGGGCTATAAAGTTCCGGACCCGGAATGTGACCTCGACTATGTGCCAAACGTTGGAAGAAGTGCCGAACTCAAGTATGTCCTCTCAAACTCCCTGGGCTTCGGCGGCCACAACGCAGCCCTGATTTTCGGGGCAGTGTAGGCTTTGGTTGACGGGCGTCAACCTTTGCTTGCCTGTCAACCCCAAAAATTGCGTTTCCTGCGAGGCACAGAAACAGGGCCTGTGAGAACTTGAAATTGTATTTGATTGTATCGATTTGACAGGCAAGGAGCAGAAAACTTTGGAAATCCGCGAAAACCCCCATATTCTGACGGGGAAAGAAATTGAAGAGATCATCCCCCACCGCTACCCCTTCCGCCTGGTGGACCGAATCCTAGACTTCGAGCCGGGCCAGTGGGCTATCGGGAGAAAGTGCGTGACAAGTGATGAGCCCTTCTTCCAGGGCCATTTCCCGGACTACCCGGTGGTGCCGGGGGTACTTCTCATAGAGGCCCTGGCCCAGACCGGGGCCGTGGCTGTCCTTTCCATGCCCGAGTACAGGGGAAAACTGGTCCTGTTCGGCGGCATCAAAAACGCCCGCTTCAAGAAGCAGGTGGTTCCCGGGGACGTCGTGATTCTGAAGGCCGAGCTTGAAAAGATCTACGGGCCGCTGGGTATTGCCCGGGGTGAGGCCCTCGTAGACGGAAAAACCGCAGTGACGGCGGAAATCACGTTTGTCCTGCAGTGAAAAAATAATGAAAACCGATATGCTTTATTTTCCCGGACTATAGGAATCTATTTTTGCTTAATACAGAGCAGGCGTATTTCC
>JAZASQ010000311.1:0-1499 GCA_036343235.1 Lachnospiraceae bacterium | reverse complement strand
CTTTGCTCTTTTTTTATTGGCAACGAACCAAGGCAGTTTTTGCACATGCATGAGCGCAGGGGGAACTGCTTTGAAAACTATTCCGGACTAAGCAGACTTTTTGAGGAGGCAGCCATGAGTGAGTATCCTGCAGTTGATTTTCTTTACCTTTCCGAGGAGGACATGATCCGGGCCGGGGTCATGGACATGGCCCCCTGTATCGATGCCATGGAAGAGGTCCTTACCTGCCTGGCCAAGGGCGACTTCGTCATGGGCGGGAAAAACCACTATGCCCATGGCTGCATGCTGACCTTCCCGACGGAGTCCCCTTTCCCCAACATGCCCCTTCTCGTCGGTGAGGACCGGCGTTTCATGGCCATGCCGGCCTATATCGGCGGCTCCTTCGGTATGGAACCCGTGAACAAGGATGACGGCAGGCCGGTCAATTCTTCCCTTACCGCCCCCTGCATCTGCCGGGGCATTATCAAGTACATTCCCCGTCTGAAGAATGCGAAAATCGTCCGTACCTGGGGTGGTTGGATGGACAAGATGATTGACGGCGTCCCGGTGATTGATGCGGTGCCGGAGGTACCGGGGCTCATTCTCTCCTGCGGGTACACCGGACATGGCTTCGGCATCAGTCCCGCGGCAGCGACGGTGACGGCCCAGCTGGTGGCGGGTGAAACGCCCTGTGCGGATATCTCCGGCCTTAAATATGACCGCTTCAAGGCAAAAGCCTGATGACTCATATAGAGTCCGATAGATGGTGATAGTCAATCGGGCGGACGGATTCCCCGTGTCTTTTTACCGGACTTCTGTTACTATATCGGGAGAAAATTTTTCCGGAGGTTCGGATGAAAGACAAGAAATCCCTGATCAATAGCCACATCTTTCTCTATATGACGGAGTTCTTCTCCGGCATGGCTGTCATGGCCGTGGAACTGGGGGCCAGCCGCCTTTTAGCTCCGTATTTCTCTTCCTCCCAGATCGTCTGGACCATCATCATCGGCACCATCATGATTGCCATGGCCCTCGGCAATATCTACGGGGGAAAGAAGGCCGACGAGAATCCGGATCCGGACCGCCTCTATTCCCGGGTGCTGGTGGCGGCCGTATGGATTGCGGCCATCCCCTTCGCGGGACGATTTATTATTATATTGATTGCGGGACTTCTGGCAGTGACGGTCAGAACAGGTTTCCTCGTCTGGGCGGCCTTCCTGTCCTGTATGATTATCTTTGTTTACCCCTTATTTCTGCTGGGCACTGTGACGCCTTCTCTCGTCAAATATACGACGGACTCCCTGGAGAACAATGCTGAAGTGGTGGGCCGGCTTGGGGCCATGAATACCATCGGTTCCATCATCGGTACCTTTCTGCCTACATTTGTGACAATACCTGCAGTCGGTACGGCGGTGACCTTCATCCTTTTTTCCGGGATTCTGCTGGCTCTGGCCATTTTCTACTTTTTCTCGAAGAAGGCAGGTTTGCGGAAATCCCTGCTTGCCCTCGTGCTCTTCATT
>JAZASQ010000310.1:0-1507 GCA_036343235.1 Lachnospiraceae bacterium | reverse complement strand
TGAGGAAGGTTGACACGAAGGCGGTGATGACCGTCAGGATGAAGTTGCCGATCTTCTCGGCGGGGATGTCCTTGAATAGTTTCATAATTTCTGGGGATTAGTTGTTTTTAATTCTACGGAGATTCTTTTTGTCTAAGGAGAATAGGAGAATAGGATTTTTTATATTCTTTCAGTCTAAGGAGGGATTTTTTAGTCTAAGGAGAGGAGGAGAATAGGAGTTTTTATTCTACGGAGGGATTATTTCTCCTTATCTCCTAAACTCCTTAGACCAAAAAAATCCTTATCTCCTATACTCCTTAGACAAAAACCTCTCTCCTTAGCCTTCACCGCCAGCGGAGGTGCCGTCGGGCTGGGCCACGGCGATGCCGTAGGTGGAGATGGCAATCTTCTCCTGGTAGCGCTTCTCCTTGCCGGAGATGGTCTTCTTGATGGACTTCACGACGTAGCCCCACTCGAAGATGCAGTCGGCCTTCAGGGCCTTCGAGGTGAGCTTCTCGCCCTTCGTGTTCTCGGGCTGGAAGTTCAGGTAGATGCCGTTGATCATCGCCGCCGGTCCGCCGGCGATGGCGTCGGTGACGCTCGTCTTGCCCAGCTTGCCGCCGTCGACGGAGGGGTAGAAGGTGCCCAGGCCGTCGATCTTCACCGGCTGACCCTGGCAGACGAGCTCCTTCATGCACTCGACCATCTGCTTGATCACCAGCTCGCACATCTGGAAGCTGGCAATCTTGCCGTGCTCGGTCATGTGGCGGCAGAAGCCCTTGAGGTTGATAGGTTCCTTACGCTCCACCTCGGCGAAATACTTGCCGAAGGCGCTCGAGTCGTCGTTGTTGTTCTGGCGGAGGTTGATCACCATGGGAATGTTTGTACGTGCCATAATTTAAAAGTTAAAAAGTAAAACAATAGAAAAATGCTCTCGGTGTCAGAGGGGTGATGCTGGCGGAGAAAGGTGGCTGGTTTCTCGGAGAAAGGTAGTACCTTTCCGGCAGAAAGGTGGCTGGTTTCTCGCTGAGGGGGCTGTCCTTTCCTGGGCCCGTCCGCCTGGTCACTCTTGACAATGCAAAGGTACTGCTTTTCTGAGGCGCGTTTTCCGTTGCGGTCGCCTTGGGCCCGAAAAGGCGGATCGGGCCCGAAAAGGCAGGCTAGTCGTCGACGTCGATGCAGTATTTCTCGGCGATGAAGCGCACCACGTTTGGCGGCAGCACCCTGGCCTTCGGCTTCACGCCCATGGCCTCCAGTTCGGCCTGATACCGCCCGCACCAGCTCATCAGAACCTTCACACTCACCCCGGCGGCATCCGCCAGCTGCTGTTTTGACATTGCTTTCATCTTCTATAAACTCTAAACTCTAAACTATAAACCGTAAACCGTAAACCGTAAACTCTCCATGACACAATGACGGATTTATTATAAGGATTTTCGCGCGTACCGCACAGGCGTGCGCGGTACGCAGGAGGATTCTTCAGAATAATGTGTCAAATGTGTCACGCATCTCCTCCAGCGTCACCGTG
>JAZASQ010000309.1:0-1513 GCA_036343235.1 Lachnospiraceae bacterium | reverse complement strand
GGCATCTTCGAGCTCGGCCATGGAGCCGATCATGTTCAGGGTGTTGAACAGGAAATGGGGGTTGATCTGGGATTTCAGGAGTTCGAGGCGGTTTAGCTCGAGTCGTTTCTCCATCTCGATGTTTTCGAGTTTTTCCTTCTGGAGGAGCTCGGTCACGCGGTGATTTTCGACGATGGTATCGATGTTGTCGCGGGTCGCATGCTTCATGCGGTTAAAGACGTCCGCGAGGCTGCCGAGCTCATCCTCATTTTCGACGACGATGTCGGGTGTATCGAGGTTTCCTTTTGCAATGCTTACAGCATCCTCACTAAGCTTTAGTACGGGGCGGACGATAGCTTCTGTCATGCGGCCGGATACGCGGAACAGGATGAAGAGGAGAATCAGCATTATGTTCAGAAGTACAAACGGGAGCTTCTGAAAGACGGGGAGTTTTTCCTCGTAGGTGTCGGAACCGGCTTCTACGGTGAGCTGGAGGAGCTTCCGTGCGTAGGTTTCCAGATAATTCTGTCGGTCGTAGAGACGGTAGACTGATGTAAGCATTCCGCCGACACCGGCGTGGCTCGTGAGCAGAAGGTCGCGTTCTTTTTTGTATTGGTTATAGGCGTTTCGGATGTTCCAGGTGCGGGCGTAGCGTTCGGCGCCGATTCTTTCGTAGTCGAAGGGGAGCGCTGAGACGGAGCGTTCGGCGCGGGCAATGGCGGCGTCGAGGTCCTCACGGTTGTTATCGGTTTCGTCGGTGAAGTAGGTGTGGAGGGCGAGGCCTTCCTGGTTCATGGCGTCCATGAAGTCCTGGCAGGCCATGTCTTCTTCGAGGATTTCCTGGTAGCCTGCGGTGGAGAAGTGCATCATGGAGAGGGCCATGCCGACGGAGAATAGCATGATGAGGACCACGACCGCGGTGAAGGTGTCGATTTTTCGTTTGATTGGCAGGCGGAGCCAGATTTTCTGTAACATGGTTTCTTTCCTTTACTACGGAGCTTGAGCGCGAAACGCGGGCCCCGGGAGGTTGTGCGGAATACCGCGGGGCTGTGCGGGTGTCTGGCTGGAGGGCTCGAAGGGGCACTCTAGCTCACGCTCGAAAGTCCTAGCGCTATCCGGGTGCTCCAGTCGGGTCGGCCCGATTCAGGAAAAGCCTTGAAAGGGCTTTTCCTTCAACGGGCCTAGAAAATCCGGGGTTGTAACCCGGATTTTCTACCTCGACTGGAGCACCCGGCTAGCTGGGACTTTCGGCTTTATGTTCGTACGGGTGCCCCTTCGAGCCCTCCAGACGGACACCCGCACAGCCCCGCGGTATTCTATTTACGTTTTTGGACGGGGCCCATGCTTTGGCGCGTCAGCCCCTCTTTTCTGCCGGAACAGGTAGACCGGTTCCGATTTTCATATCCGATGTATTTAAATGGTCGGTTCGGATTGTTGTTTCTACGCGTTTCACTTCTTCTTCCAGATTTCTCGCCGATAGGATCGTGGCGCCGGCGCCCCAAGTGATGACCTGGACGACGCGGTCGCTGGTGGC
>JAZASQ010000308.1:0-1518 GCA_036343235.1 Lachnospiraceae bacterium | reverse complement strand
GCCCGGCGATGCGATCGTCTTCGCGCTTGAGGGGGAGGGAGTCATTGGCTATGAAGGCGGTGAGCATGTCATCAAAGCGGGCGAGAATTTCCGCTTCGCGAAGGGCGACCTCCACAGCGTCAGGGCAGAGAAGAGGTTCAAGATGGCGCTCCTCCTCTCCATCCCTGAATAAAGAGCTCCCATCGCTGAGAATAAGCGGGGCAGGGCAAAGGTTCCTGCCTCTTTCCCGCGGAGCTGCAGATGTGCGATTTTGCGGAGTCATGCGGTAAACTCTTTATGGAAGATGTCTGTCCGCAGCCTGCGGCCTGATCCAGGGCCAGGCTGCGGGCTTTTTGCGTTTTTTTACGTAATAGGTGAGCGTATGCCGGAGAGCACAGAAGCAGCTGAGAGGAGATTCGGGACAAGGCTTGTCAGGGTGTATCCGGCAGGGCCTTCAGCTCCTGCCGTCTACTGCAGCGACTATGTCGAGAGCGGGGAGAAGGTCATTGAGGAGTTCCGGAGGCTCGGCGCCCCCGCGTTCAGCCTCGTTACAGTCTCGAATCTTTCCTGGGACGCGGATCTCTCGCCATGGCCGCACGGTCCTGTCGTGAGCCGCGAGGATGACTTCCGCGGCCTCGCGGGGGACTATCTCCGGTTCCTTCTCGATGAGGTCATTCCCTATGCTGACAGCGTCACCGGAGGGGCGCCGTCCGCAAGGCACATCGCCGGCTACTCGATGGCAGGGCTCTTTGCCATCTGGTCGCTCTTTGAGACTAAAATCTTTGAGTCGGCCGCAGCTCCATCGGGCTCCCTCTGGTACCCCGGCTTCCGTGACTTCTTCATGGAGCATGATTTTGCGGGGAAGCCCCGCCGCGTTTATTTCTCAATCGGAAACCGCGAGACGAGGACCAGGAACCAGTATATTAGGCAGAATGCAGACATCATGAAGGAGCTTTCTGCAGAGTGCCTGAGGCGCGGATCGGAGAGCCTCTTTGAGGAGAACTCCGGAAACCACTTTGTCGATTCAGAACTGCGCACGGCAAAGGGGATCTGCTGGATCCTCGGAAAATGACTACTGCACTGAAGCTGCTGCAGGAAAGCGCGGGCACTGCTGATATAGGGAACTCCTGAAAAAGACAAAGCCGCTCCGGAACCTGCGCCTTACGGCGTCCCGGGGCAGCTTTTCATTAAGCAAAGCAAAAAAGGCTTCCTCCTGTCATCTGAGCTTTTCAAAGCCATGTACTAGAAACTACTGTAAATTTTATAAAACGTTGCTAATTCAAGAAGTTATATAAATTAATCGATTTATAGAACCCTTTCAAACCAGTACAATGTACTAAACACCAGTTTCACTTCAGACAGCCCGCAGAATTCAGTTGCTCAAACCAGAGTAGCTGCATGCCAGCGCAGGCTGCCGTTAAAAATCCGGATGTTTGCTGTACAAACAGTTGCCGGAACTATTCTTAGTCTTAATTGCTTTCAGCTCGTCCTCGGACGACTTCTTACAGCGATGGCACCTGACGATGCTTCTAGAAAATC
>JAZASQ010000307.1:0-1519 GCA_036343235.1 Lachnospiraceae bacterium | reverse complement strand
GGCTCGCAGCTGTAAGGCCACTCGATGAGCCGGACGCCATTGGCCTCACATAGCTGCTTCTTCTGGCGGTCGAGCTCCTGCCGCGCGGCAAGGGCATCCTCTCCGCCGAAGAAGTCAATTGGCATATAATGCTGAATTCCCTGATACTCGATGGCGGTTTTCAGCGAGGGAATGTAGAGATCGAGACTCTGCCGGCCGAGCCAGTCGGGCCTATACTGATAAAGTGTGTCCGGGTGGCGCTTCCGTATTGCCTGGAACAGGGAGAGCTCGTGCTTCCACTTTGGCTTTATCGTGCCGTCCGCGGTGAGCTCCGTCCGGATGCGGGTCCTCCTCAGGCGCCAGTTCGTCCGCAGGCCGTCCTTCTCCTCATAGAGGGTAAGGTCCGTGTACCACCACTGAAAGAGCGGCATGATGCTCCGGGTGAGGTCCAGGAAAAATTCGAGCTCGGACGTTATGAAGCCGCACTCTTTCATGTGCTCGATATTCCGTCTGACGTAGACGGTCTTTGCCGGGTTGTGGTAGAAAGGCAGGCTGCCCTGGAATTTGGCGAGTCTGTCAGGCAAATACGGGGAGCGGAGGACCGTGCCGTCCACCCAGAGATGGTTCTGGTACCACGGGAGCGAGTAGTCGTAGAGGGAGTAGCCGCCGTAAAGGTCCTGGGAAGAATTCGTGTAGAGAAGGTGATACATGAGCAGGACCGCGTCAATATTTGCCTTATCGAAAATTGCCAGATAGTGGATTTTTTCCTCGTCCGGGAATAGATTCCGGACCGGATAGAAGGATTCCGCCTCCTTGCAGACTTCCATGATGACGAAGAACTGAGAGATATAGCTTTCCGGGAAGAGGAAGCAGGCCTTTCTGTCGGTGTCGATGTGGGCGAACTGGTCTATGAAGGCTTCCACGTAGGGATTCGTGCGTATGCTGCCCGCCTTCTCTATAAATTCCTTAGTCGCGCGGCGGTAGGGAAGGTCCGACCAGGACAGCTGCACGAGGAATTTGTCGTAGCCCTCCGATTCATATTCCTCACGGAGTTCGTCGAAGTCCTTCCGGTAGGATTCATGATCTTCGAGGAGTTCTTCGAGCGTGGCAAATGTAGACATCTCGTGGAACTGCGGATAGCGGTCCCAGAGCATGTCCAGCCTGTCGAAGGAATATGTGATCTGCGGCTTTTCGTGGATTGGCGGGTACAAAGATAAACTCCTTTCACGGATTGAATGTGGATGAAATCAGATCCGGACGAAGGTCTGCGAAGAGCAGATGCAGAGTGCCGCGTCCATAGTACGCGGACTTGCATCGCATAGGGTGGTGGCTCATGCCTCGAAAGACTGCCGGATTTGGCTCAAAAATCTCTCGGCAATAGGTGAAAATGTCTGATACCGCTTCCAGACCAGATAGAGTCTGTTCGTAAGGGCGGGCGCAAGAGGGCGGAACGCAAGTCCGCTCCCCGGGGTCGTGTTGAGGAGTCTGTCAAATGTCAGCAGATATCCCAGACGTTCCCTGGCAAACATCGATGCGTTGT
>JAZASQ010000306.1:0-1523 GCA_036343235.1 Lachnospiraceae bacterium | reverse complement strand
TGCATGGGGGCATGGGAAGAGCAGTTCAATCCGGCCCGGTAATCAAGGACAAAGGCCGTATAGCCAAGCTCGTTCAGGCGGGCCGCCACAGGAAATCCCTCAGTTTCCGTGCAGAGATGGGCATAGCCGCCGCCGGGACATACGATGACCGCCCTGGTCTTCTTCCCCGTATCATTCGGGAAAACGGAAATCTTTGCCACGCCCCGCTTTCTCCGGATCCGTACCTCATCGAAGTCATAAATCGGGTACTGGCGGAAACGTCCCTGAGACATGAGTTCCTCAATCCGCCGGATGCCTTTCTTCTTGTTGCAGGCGAAGGTCTCGACCACATACATGCGGATAATGGAAATCACCGTAAAAGCCAGGGTCAGTATCAGGTAATATTTAATTATCTCTATGACAAAATGACGTATCACCCGTCACGCCTCAATTCTCTTTTGCAGACCCGGCTGCAAAATTCCGTAAAAGCGCCTGCCGCTCAGCAGGCCTCGATTTCCTTGATGGCAAATTCATTGCCCTGTATGAGATATGTGTTCCCGCTCCCGCAATTGGGGCAGGTCTTCCCGTACTCGACAGTCGGGTAGGTCTTCCGGCAGTCCTCGCAGTAAGTGATCGCCGGAATGCGTTCGAGCTTCAGGGCGCACCCCTTCATGAGCTCCGTCCGGTTCACTGCCCACTGCCAGACGTCGGTGATGTAGTCCGGCACAATGGTGGACACCTCGCCCACCTGCAGGGTCACGGAACTGACCTCTGTGAGATTATTCTCTTTTCCTATTTCCTTCACGTCGTCAATGACATGAAAGACAAGTCCGAGTTCGTGCAAATTCGTTCTCCCATATGACTAATGTAAATCCCCCGGGAAGTTCGCCCCTTGTCCCTTCACAGGCAGGACCGCACTCCTCGGCGAACTAAGGGCGCCCCCTTCCTTCGGTCGGCGGCAAATGTCGGCGGCAAACTTCACCCGTGCAGGCCGCGGGTCTGCCGGTCCATGTCTTCCACAACGATGTCGTAGATTTCGCCCTTGGTCTGGCAATATTCAAGGACCTTAAAAGGAGTGTTCGTGTGGAAGTGAAGTTTCACCATGTCCTCATCGCCGACGCAGAGCAGCTCATCTCCCTCGAAGTTGTCCGCAATATAGTCATGGATTTCGTCCGGGTCCAATTCTTCGCCGTCCTTGGGGTCAAGCAGGCACTGGGTATCGTATCTGGGGTCTATCATTTTCTTTTCCTCCGCTTTTTGTTTTCAGGGCAGAAGCAGGCCATTTCATTTCTCGGCTGCATTCTTTTGCCGGGCCTGCCTTCCCGCAATTATTTGTATTTTACACTAAATTTACAGCCGCTTCCATAGATTATGGGGGTCGTTTGTCGGATTCGCGCTGTTTTTGTTACTGTTCACGGGGTGACTTGACTTTCTGATCCGGATCCCGTAACGATATTTTCAAAAACGAATACTTTCTAAAAGTCCTTGAAATCATTGGGTTTCAGGGACTTTTTTTGCAGAAAAAGCTTGCATTTTAAATAGTT
>JAZASQ010000305.1:0-1543 GCA_036343235.1 Lachnospiraceae bacterium | reverse complement strand
CTTGACAAACAGTGCTGCAAAAGACGGCGGAAATGCAAAATTGGCTGAAAGCGTAAACAGCAGGGTTGCTTCAAAAAACGCCACCTACGAAAATGTAAAACGAATATCCGGTCAGTCGCCTGCAGTGCAGCCCGGCCTCAACAATCTCGTTGTGACGGCAATAGACAGCAACGACCCGACAATTCCATACGGGAAGCAGTCGAAGGATCCTCAGGGCATGTGGTATACCGGCGTTTCCGGTATCTGGAAGAGCGTGTGGCTGGAGGCCGTGCCGGAGACCTATATTGAGAAGATCAAGCTGGTGCCGGATACGGAGGGCGTCAATATCCGCCTGTACCTTAACCGCTCCCCAGCCCCAAATAATATAGATGCAGCTTTTCCCGAGGATGCAGGCGCAAATGCAGCATTTTCTGCGAAGGAAGAAGGCACAAACGCCCAAGGGGAAAATATTAGTCATAGGGGGCAAACGCAGGGGTTCCGGGCGGTCATCGTCGGAGAAGGCGTCTACCCGTCCGGCTTCGGAGAACAGCTGGGGAGCGGCGAGACCTTTCACTTCTCGGGCGACCGGGGGCGCCTTGAGCCCATGGACCCGGTCCTCTGGAGCCCGGACAATCCCCACCTCTACCGTCTGCGGATCGACTGCGGGGAGGACACGGTCTACACCTACTTCGGCCTCAGGGCCATATGTCTGAAGCAGTTCGGAGAGCGGAAGCGGCCGACATTGAATGGCAAAGCCGTCTTCCTGAATGGGGTCCTGGACCAGGGCTACTTCCCCGAGGGGATTTTCGTGCCCGGGACCATGACGGCCTACGACCGGGACATTCTGGCCATGAAGGAGCTGGGCTTCAATATGCTCAGGAAGCATATCAAGGTCGAGCCCGACTATTATTATGCAGCCTGCGACCGGCACGGAATGCTGGTAATGCAGGATATGGTGCAGAGCGGACATTATTCATTTATATGGGATACATTTCTGCCATACTTCCAGGGGGACCTGCGGCCGGATGAAAATGTCCTGGGTCCGGGCCAGGATCGGAAGACGGAGAAGACCCGCCGGAAGATTTTTATTGAACACACGAAGCAGACGGTGGTGGAGCTGTACAACCACCCCTCCATCATTGCCTGGACCATTTTCAACGAGGGCTGGGGCCAGTTCGAGAGCGCGAAGATGTATCATATGGTGAAGCGCATAGATCCGAACCGCCTCATCGATTCCGCCTCGGGCTGGATGGACCGGAAGGTGTCGGATTTCGACTCCCGCCACCAGTATTTCAGGAACCGCCTCTTACAGCCCAAGGACGACCGGCCCCTCTTCATCAGCGAGTGCGGGGGTTTCGGCTACGACCTTTCCCCGGAGGACAGGGAGAAGGAGGCCCGGAAGCAGCGCCTCATCAATATCGACGTCAACCATGGCCACCCCTGGAAGGCCGGCTTTTCGCGGACGACCGGAAGCAGCGGCCGCAAGTCAGTAAACATCGCCGTTCCGGAGAAGCTGCAGCCCCTGCAGGAAAAGATTGTGGAAGGCGAGGACCGTTTCGACGAG
>JAZASQ010000304.1:0-1557 GCA_036343235.1 Lachnospiraceae bacterium | reverse complement strand
TGCCGTTCGTGGACCACTTCCCGACGGATCTGGAACTCTACCGCATCATGACGACGAAGTGGATCGACAACCCCATCGCAAAAGAGGCGTGATTCAGGAGGCGTGAATGAAGAAACAGACAACAAAACTGCGGTTTTCGGATGCAGACCTTGGCAACCCGGATATCCGGAAGGCAGCGGACAGGGCAGAGAAAGCCGTGAATAAGGCAGATGAGGCGAAAGCCCGTCTGCCGAGCGGCACGAAGCTTCGCACAAAGAAGGCATCTGCGGAAGCGGAAGGAGCAAAGCTGCGCTTCGGGAAGAAAGAAATCACCGAAGAGATCAAACGTCCGACAGCCGTGAAACAGAAGATCATCATGAAAGGTGCGGCAGTCTCTGCATCGGCCAAAGCCCATAAGGAAGTTGCTGAATATGAAGACGACAACGTGGGCGTCCAGGCAGTGAATGAAACGGAAGGCGCTGCGGAAGCGGCGGCGCAGACTGCGGATACGGTCCGGTACAGCCACAAAATGCGGAATTATAAACAGGCGGCGAAGCTGGAAGCCAAAGCGGATAAAGCCAATATCGAAGCCCTTTACAGGAAACGTATGGCGGAAAACCCGCAGGCAGCGGCAAACCCCATCTCCCGCTGGCGGCAGAGACAGGCCGTCAAAAAGGAGTACGCCGCAATCAAGGCCGGGCAGGCGTCTGCAGGGACGGCAGCGGCTTCCTCCGTAAGCGGCAGTACGGCAGCGGCAAGCGCCGGAAAAGCTGTAAAGGAAACGAAGGATGTCGGCGCGATTGCGGCCAACTTCTTCCGGCAGCACAGCCATCTCCTGCTGGTTATAGGTTCCCTGGCCCTGGTTATTTTCCTGATTGCGGGATCCCTTTCTTCCTGCTCCATGCTGTTCGGCGGGACGGGAAACGCGGTCATTGGCACGTCTTTTACGGCGGAGGATGAGGATATCCGCGGTGCGGACGAGGACTACAGCGATATGGAGGAAGCCCTGCGGGAACGGATTCGGGAGATTGAGGAAGATAACCCGGATTACGACGAATACGATATCGATATGTCGGAAATCGGCCATAACCCGTATGTGCTGGCAGCGTTCCTGACCGTCCTCTATGAGGATTATTCAAGGGCCGAAGTTCAGCGGACACTCCGGGAAATATTCGCGGCACAGTATGAGTTTTCGACAAGCCACCATACGGAAACCGTGACGGAGACCCGGCAGGTACGTGTCGGGGAATCCCTGGGACAGGTGGTGACCAGTGGCTACTGCAACTGCCCGATCTGTTGCGGAATATGGTCCGGCGGGCCAACGGCCAGCGGTGTGTACCCGACTGCGGAGCATACCATTGCTGTTGATGCCAATAACCCGTTTGTCCCTATGGGGACGAAGGTTGTGATGAACGGCGTGGAGTATACCGTGGAGGACACAGGAAACTTTGACCTCTACGGCGTGCAGTTCGATGTTTACTATGACAGCCACCAGGCGGCACAGAACCATGGCCATCAGACCTGGGAAGCCTTTGTGGCAGACGACAACGGAGACAACGTAGTGGAAGTGACGCAGAC
>JAZASQ010000303.1:0-1558 GCA_036343235.1 Lachnospiraceae bacterium | reverse complement strand
TCTTTTCCTGTTATACCACTGGTTCCACGACTTGATGGCGCCGCCCTTTATCAGGTACGGTGTTTCTCCGTAGTTGTTTGCTATGGCAAGGAAGTTGTTCACGCCAGGGTCGATCCCCATGATCCGCCTGGGGTGTTTGGGCACTTCCGGGGAACCTGCCTTATCATCATACGTCACCAGGAGCCTGTACTCCCCATGGTAAGGCTTTACTTCCGTTTTGATATATTTCCCCGGGATGCGGCCGCATCCCACTGTCACTTCGGTATCGATGAAGGAGAGGACGTGTCCCTCCCCGTTCTCCTTTTCTGTGAGCTTTGCCGTCTGGTTCGTTAACCAGGCCGTCGCCTCCCCAGCCCTTATATAGCCGGGGATCCTCGGCTTCGCCTTATACTTCCCCGGATGCTTCTTCCAGTCCTTCAGCGCTGAAAAGTACCCCTTCCACGCCTTGAACGTCTTCCTCATGGCGTTCTGGTTCACCTGTGCGGGGAGGCTGTAGTAGACAGGGTTCTTAGTGAACTTGAAGACAGCGTCCAGCACTTCATAGGTGAGCATCCTGTTTTCCCTTGACGGATATCGGACAGGCTCCGACCGCTTAAGCGCCTTCCGCACTGCAGTGTGTCCCTCAAGGCCGCCTGTCAGGCGGGCCTTCCGGATGTCCTTTTTAAAAAGCAGCAGCTTATGCTCGTTATACATCTTTATGCCGGTGATCACGTTATGCAGCACTTCGTTCTCGTTATCCGTGCGCTCTTCCGGGGACTTCATGATCCCGGTATACGTGTTGCGGATGTAGAAGTTCGTGGTATTGCGCAGCGCCTTCGACTTACAGCATATGTCACTGAAATAACGCCCGGCCTTTGAGTCCTTCCTGATGATGCATGCGCGCGTCCTCATCCGCCGCCTCCTTCCCTTCAGGCTGCTGTCCGAAAGTACGTTCCTGTCAGATAGCATTTATATTATCCCTGCTTCTATGCTATTATTATACCACAGGAACAGGAAGAAAGCGAACTAATGTTCTTTTTATTTTAGTGTTCTTTTAGTCAGGAGGTGTCATGGAATACATCCGCAGCGCGCACAGCGTATACCTGCTCACATACCATATCGTCTTTGTGACAAAATACAGAAAACCCGTCATCAACGATGAGATATCGGAGTTCCTGAAAGGCCATATCGGCTACCTCTGCACCCGGTTCGATGCGGAGCTGCTGACGGCGGAGACAGACAGGGACCACATCCATATGCTGATATCCATGCCTCCGAAGGTCGCGCCGGCCGGCCTGATCCGCGTACTGAAGACGCAGACCGCCAGGGAGATCCACCAGGACCCGCAGATGGACGCGCATGTCAAAAAGCACATCTACGGGGACGCTCCACTGTGGCAGCCTTCCTACTTTGTGGCAACGACAGGGACCACCGTCATGGAGAAGGTCAGGGAATACATAGACTCCCAGCAGACGGAGGAACACAGGCGCAAATACGAAAAGACCGGAAGGTACAGTAAGAAAAGACGCCGCTGACGCGGCTATGAGGCGCTTGTATCCCGCGGACGACTATGGTCGGC
>JAZASQ010000302.1:0-1565 GCA_036343235.1 Lachnospiraceae bacterium | reverse complement strand
GGAAATCGTCCAGCCGCCCATGGCGATGGCATATACGAGGAACATGATGCCGGCGAAGATCGGGAGACCGAGGATACGGTTTGTAACGACCTTATCGATCTTGTCGGATACGGTCAGGTGACTTGCCCGCTCCTTCTTCTTGACGGACTTCTTCACAAGGTCCGTGATGTAGTGATAGCGCTGGTTTGTAATGATGGACTCCGCGTCGTCGTCCATCTCCTTCTCGCAGTCCCTGATGTGCTCTTCAATATGGGCCTTCTCATCCGCGGTAAGCCCGATGCCTTCGATGGCCTTTTCGTCGCGCTCGAAGACCTTGACAGCGAACCAGCGGAGGGACTTCTTATCGACCTTGGACTCAATCGTCTCTTCGATGTGGGCCAGGGCATGTTCTACGGAACCCGTAAATACGTGGGGTTCCTCGCCGCGGCCTGTCTTTGCAGCCTCGCCGATGGCGGTCTCTGCAACCTTCACGGTGGCGTCGCCCTTCAGGGCCGTCATGGGGATGACCTTGCAGCCGAGTTCCTTGGAAAGGGCTGCAAAATCAATCGTATCGCCGTTCTTCGTGACGAGGTCCATCATGTTTACGGCGATGACGGTGGGGATGCCCATCTCGAGGAGCTGGGTCGTGAGGTAGAGGTTCCGCTCGATGTTCGTGCCGTCGACGATGTCGATAATGGCGTCGGGCTTCTCCTCGACCAGGTACTTTCTGGAAACGACTTCCTCAAGAGTATAGGGGGACAGGGAATAGATGCCGGGAAGGTCCTGGATGATGACGTCCTTGTGGCCCTTGAGCCGGCCCTCCTTCTTCTCGACAGTGACGCCGGGCCAGTTGCCGACATACTGATTGCTTCCTGTCAGGTCATTGAACATTGTCGTCTTGCCGCAGTTGGGGTTGCCGGCAAGAGCGATCTTTATCTCTGACATCGTACGCTCCTTTCTACTTTTCTTCTTTCTCTATGACTAATATAATTCGCTAACTATTGTTATTTCTTTCTTCTTTCAGTTCGTTTGAGCTAACTCTTGGGCTTTTAAAAAAGGCTTCTGTAAGCCTTTACATTTTTCGCCACTGACGGACTGCCGAAGAATGATTCTTTCAGACAGGCTCGACCTCGAGGATATCCGCATCGGCCTTCCGGAGGGAAAGCTCGAAGTTTCGGACCGTGACCTCCACGGGATCTCCGAGAGGAGCTACCTTCCGGACGAAGATATCCGTCCCCTTTGTGATTCCCATATCCATGATCCGCCGCTTCGTAGCGCCTTCACCGGCAATCTTCACGACGCGGACCGTGGATCCCATCTTCACATCTCTGAGTTTCATACATTTCTTCCTTTCCTTATCTTCCCTCTGAAGGAACTACTAATATTTTCTCCGCCATCTGGCGGGTCAGACAAAGTTTACTGCTCATCAGGGTGAGAATCACGTCCCCTCCGTTCTGGGAAAGGACATTGAGACGGGCGCCGGGTACAAATCCTAAGTCCGAAAGGTGCTGCTTCGTCTCATCGTTTCCGTGCACCTGTCCCACCATCAGTTCCTCACCGGGGGCTGCAAATGCAAGAGGCATCAT
>JAZASQ010000301.1:0-1568 GCA_036343235.1 Lachnospiraceae bacterium | reverse complement strand
CCCACTCTAACATAAAAGCCTTCGGCACGCAACGCGTATTTGGCAGATGTAACAATTCATTCAAAAGGAGAAATTCCAGGCATTTCTGAGGAATCTTCTCCCTGTCGGCTCAGTTTCTGTATGACAGAAAGTCAAAGAAAGAGAATTCTTAAGTCTTTCTGAAGAATCTTCTCCCTGTAGGCCAGGTTTTTGTGTGACAAAAAGTCGAAGAAGGAGAATTCTTAAGTCTTTCTGAAGAATATTCTCCCTGTCGGCTCAGTTTCTGTATGGCAGAAGGTCGGAGGAGGAGAATTCTTAAGGCTTTCTGAAATATCTTCTCCCTGTAGGCCCGGTTTTTGTGTGACAAAAAGTCGAAGAAGGAGAATTCTTAAGGCTTTCTGAAGAATATTCTCTCTGTCGGTTCAGTTTCTGTATGACGGAAAGTCGGAGGAGGAGAATTCTTAAGGCTTTCTGAAGAATATTCTCTCTGCAGGCCGATGATGTGTCCAACAAAATTTTGTAAGGAGAGAAAAAGACTGCATCTGGCTCAAAATTTCTCTCTTCAGACTGAACGGGACCTGTACCGGGGCAAAAAAAGAGATGCAAATCTTCAAAAATGAAAAATCTGCATCTCTTCATACTCAATGCTTGCCAAGGCCGTGCCCGCCGGCATCAATTCTTATCGAGGTCGTGGTCGCCGGCATCAATTCTTGTCGAGATCGTGGTCGCCGGCCATGAAGTCCACGTACTTGCCGGTTCCGATGGCGACGCAGACCATAGGGTCTTCAGCTGTCATGGTGTTGATTCCGGTCTTGTCCTCCATGAGTTCCTCCAGACCTCGCAGCATGGAGCCGCCGCCGGTCAGGATGATGCCCCGGTCCGCAACGTCCGCCGCAAGTTCAGGCGGGGTCTTTTCAAGGACGGAATGAACCGCCTCCACAATCTGCCGGGTGGGCTCGTGCAGGGCCTCTTCCGTCTCCTCGGACGAAACCGTGATGGTCTTGGGAAGACCGGTCACAAGGTTCCGGCCCCGGACGTCCATGGTCATGGGCTCGGGAAGGGGATAGCAGGTTCCGATATTGATCTTCACATCCTCTGCGGTACGCTCGCCGATCAGGAGATTGTGCTTCTTTCTCATATAGCGGACGATGGCCTCGTCGAAGTCGTCGCCGGCAATCTTGATGGAGGTGGAAACAACGGAGCCGCCCAGGGAGATGACCGCGATATCCGCCGTACCGCCGCCGATGTCGACAATCATATTTCCGCAGGGACGGGAAATGTCGATGCCGGCCCCGATGGCTGCCGCAATGGGCTCCTCGATGATATAGACTTCTCTCGCACCTGCAGAATAGGCCGCATCCTCAACGGCCCTCTTCTCGACTTCCGTGACGCCGGAAGGAACGCAGACAGAAATCCGGGGCTTCCGATAGGACTTCTTCCCCATGGCCTTCTGAATGAAGTACTTGATCATCTTCTCGGTCACGGTGTAGTCGGAGATGACGCCCTGACGGAGGGGGCGGACAGCGACGATATTTCCGGGGGTCCGGCCCAGCATGAGACGGGCTTCCTCGCCGATGGCCTTGATCTTG
>JAZASQ010000300.1:0-1570 GCA_036343235.1 Lachnospiraceae bacterium | reverse complement strand
TACGGAGCGGGAGATACAGAGGGCCATATTAGCATCCCCTATGAAGAACTGAAGGCACAGGCAGAGGAAAACGGCAGGGCGGATATTTTCGCGGCCGTATCCTGAGAAAGGGAAAGAGATGAAAGACGTATTTACGATTGAAAGCTATATGGAAAAGGAGCCCTGGGCAAGTTTTCTGCCCGGAATTGCAGGAGAGGAGGGCATTCCCCTCTGGTGCATGTATGTAAACCGGGGGCAGGCCGTCGTCAGCTTCGGGGCCGGGGACAAGGACCATGCTATCATGGAGTTTTACCCCGCCCACAAGGCCTATCAGGAGGTCCTGACCCATGGTTTCCGCACTTTCATCCGTTTCCCGGACGGGCATGTGCATGAGGCCTTTTCCATAGAAAATGCGTCTAAGAGCCGGATGGCAATCCGGAAAAATTCCCTGACCCTTACAGAAGAGGCTTCCTGCGGGATTTCCACGGAGGCCGTGTATTACATCCTTCCGGAAGAACCCTTAGGTGCTCTGGCTCGTATGGTGAAAGTCACGAATACGGGGGCAGAGGAACAGGAAATCGAGGTCTGCGACGGCATGCCCGAGGTCGTCCCCTACGGGGTGAATGCCGACAATCTCAAGAATATGACTGAGACCTCCAAGGCCTTCATGAGCGTGGAGTTTCTGGGAAAAAATTCGGCTGTCTACCGGGTCCGGGCCAGCATGGCGGATTCGGCCGAGGTCAAGGAGGTTGCTGAAGGAAACTTCGCAGCCGGCTGGGGAGACGGCCTGCGGGAGGTAAAGCTCATCGTGGATGCCCGGCAGATTTTCGGCCGGGATACCTCTTTCGTTCATCCCCTGGCTTTTGAAGAGAAGGGGACGCCGGACCCTGCGGACGGCCGGACCTCCAATATCTTTCCGGCTGCCTTTTTCTGCCGGAGCGCCCGCCTGAAGCCGGGGGAGAGCCTCACCTTCTATGAACTCTACGGGCAGACCGGAAGCACGGAGATTCTAAAAAGCTTTACGGCAAAGTCCAGAGATGAAGCCTACTTCAGCCTGAAAAAGGTCCGGGCAGAGGGGTTGGCGGAAGAACTGACCTCCCGGGTGGCGACACGGACGGCTTTCCCCGACTTCGACGCCTATATAGCAAACTGCTATCTCGACAACGGTCTTCGGGGCGGCTTCCCGGTCCGCATGGGCCACAACAAGGTCTTCTATCTCTATTCGAGAAAGCATGGAGACCTGGAGCGGGACTACAACTATTTTTCCACCCTGCCCGAGTACGCTTCCCAGGGCAACGGCAACTTCCGGGACGTCCTGCAGAATCGGCGGGAGGATACATTGATTTCTCCCTTTGTCAGCCGAAAAAATATCCGGGATTTCTTCTCCCTGATCCAGCCGGACGGGGCCAATCCCCTTCAGATTGAGCCGAAGACCTATGTCATCAGCCGGGACCGGGCAGAGGCTGTGCTGGAAGGTCTGCCTGCAGGGATTCAAAAGGATATCCTGGACTTCCTGACGGCAAAAAGCTTCACGCCGGGAAGACTGCTGGAGCGGCTTTCCGTCATAGGAGACCGGGACCGGCAGCAGAAG
>JAZASQ010000299.1:0-1575 GCA_036343235.1 Lachnospiraceae bacterium | reverse complement strand
GCGGATGCCCGGCATGGACGGAACGCAGACCCTGCATGTACTCCGGGAAAAAGAATCCTGCAGGATAAACCATGATACTCCGGTCGTCCTTCTCACGGCGGATGCCTTCGCCGGCGTGAGGGAAGAGGCCCTGGCGAACGGATTCAACGGTTATCTCAGCAAGCCTGTCACCCCTGCAGACCTTTCGGGCGCTCTTCGGGAATTTCTTCCGGCAGAAAAGATCCTTGCAGAAGGAGAAGACCATCCGAACGGGGCAGATTCCGCAGGAACGGAGGCGGCTGCAAGACAGGTCACGACAGGAAATGTCAATGAAAATGAAGCGGAGGATAATTCTCTGCTTTCCATCCTTGCCCGTAAGTGCGGTCTTGCTGCCGAAAAAGCGGCGGAAAGCATGGGAAATGAAGAACTTTACACATCCGTTCTTACGGACTTTACTGCACTGGGGGATGCAAATGCTGACGAGATAGAGCGCCTTCGGGCAGCAGGAGACATTGAGAACTATACAGTGAAGGTCCATGCCCTGAAGTCTTCAGCCAGACTCATAGGAGCTATGGACATTTCTGCCCGGGCGAAGGCCCTGGAGGACGCAGGTGACAGGGCCCGGGAGGGCGATACAGACGCCCGTTCCAGAATTGATTCCGATACGGGAGAACTGCTGGAGGATTACCGGGAACTTCTGAAGAAACTTTCCGGTGTGCTCAGGGAAAAAGGGCTGCTCCCTGAAGGTGAATACGGGCCGGAGGGCGGAGAGGAAAGTGAAGGTGGAGCCGATCTCGACAAGCCGGAAATAGAGGCTTCTGACCTGGAAGAGGCTTACGGAGTAATTTTGGAGATGGCGGACGCTTTGGATCCGGACGGTGTGCAGTTCGTTCTCAAGTCCCTTTCCGGCTACCGCCTGCCGGAGGCGGAAGTAGAGAAGATCAGAAAGATTTCTGCCCTTGTCCGGGAAGTGAATTTTTCCGGAATCCGGGAGACTCTGAAAGATACAGCAAATGATGGAGGAGATGAAAGATGCGGACGGGAATCTGCTTTTTGAGGACGGCTATTATCATGAGTCGGAAGAAAGGAGTGCCCCTTCATTTTCACTGATCATTGACGGAATCACGGAACTTAATAAAGAAGAGCAGCGGTAAAAAACATTTGAGAGGAGAAAGAAAAATGGCAGCAATGGATTATTTCGATCACGAGACAGCAATGACCTACTGCGGAGACGAGGATATGTGGAAGACCATCCTCGAGGTCTATGTGGAAGAGGGCGAGGAATACTTAAAAAAGATTCCGGAGGCAGCAAAGGCCAAGGACTACCACAACTATCAGATCATGGCCCACGCCATCAAGTCCACGTCTTTAAATGTCGGGGCCGTCGATATGAACGCGGAAGCGAAGGAGCAGGAATTCTTCTGCAAGGACGGCAAGTACGATGAAGTGGATGCAGGCTGGGAGAAGTTCATGGAGGACTTTTCGAAGGTCCTTGATGCAGCAAAGGAAATACTGGCTTAGGGCCTCACATCCGGGGAATCCGCGTCAGCGAACAGGAAAAGGCAGCATGCTGCCCCGGCGAGCGGGAAGTCTTGC
>JAZASQ010000298.1:0-1584 GCA_036343235.1 Lachnospiraceae bacterium | reverse complement strand
TTTGTACGCTGCTTTCATCATACCCTATCCGACGGTCATCGTCGCGCTGATCTTCGCCGTCGTCCTTGTCGTCCGTCTCAAGTCCCTTTCCAGAAAACAGAAGGGGGACATGCAGTCCTTCTGGGACCGGGAAAGGGAGGCCGCTGTGGCCCCGTCCGCGGATTTAAGCAATTTGTCCTATATTACCATTCCCCTCGACAAATTTCCACTTGGCATTTGTGAAAGCGACGAAGCGGCCATGATTGAGGACGAGCTTCGGGCCCTGGCCACCCATCGCCTGTTGAACCTGACCGGGAAGACCAATACCGACCTGCGCCTGGCCTACGGGGCCGCCAATATCAAGACCATGCAGCAGATTTCCGACGACTTCGACCGGGTGACGGTCCTCCTCGTCGACTACGCGAAAGCCCTCCTCGAAGAAGGCCACACGGACGGGGCGGCGACAGTGCTCGAATTCGGGGCCCGGGAAAAAACGGATATGCGGTCGAACTACACCCTCCTCGCAGACATCTACGAAAGCCAGGGGCAGGCGGGAAAGCTCCTCTCCCTGGCGGATTCCGTCGAGGCCCTCGACTACCCCTGGGCACTGAAAACCGCGGCCGATTTCCGCGCACACGCCGAAGCACTGAAGAATGAAAATTTCAGTGAGTAAAAATAGTTCACCTGTTAAAGCCTGTTTTTCAGTTTCCTGAGGCAGGCTTTTTCTGCGCCTTTCAGCTCACGAAATTGTATTTGATTGTATTGATTTAACAGGTGAACTTTGAAGAAATGGAGGTAAACTTTTCGCCGGGGAGCGTCGATACATACTGTGAACAGGTCAGACCTGAAAATCAGACTTCACCACGGACGGGTGACGAAGAGGAGATGGAACTCTTTTTCGTACCCGTCCGTTTTTACGTATATTGGAATGGAAGCCGCATACGTAAGTCCCGGTGCATCACTACCTATGGGAGGAATGTGTATGATCATTTCAAACGCTGCGGTGGACATGAGTTCGCAGCATACCTACTCACAGCACACAGGATTTTCCTATTCCAAAATCCGGGTCGGGGCCTTCGACGAGAATATGGCCTGCGCCAGGGCAAAGGCCGGGCAGGGCGAATACCTGGGCGGAACGATTGTCGGCGCCCAGGCTGACTGCGTCGCCGTCGACCCCCTGGTATCCGGAAACTATACAAAGTTCGCCCAGCTTCTGTACGACGCCACCGGACTCACAGGCAGTCCGACGTCCGCTGACGCAAAAACTGCCGAGGATGCGGCAGACAAGGTGGACGCGGACGGCTCAGGAAAGACCGGCACCGATACGGCGGCCTCTTCCGTCGATAGTGCAAAGCAGGCGAACAGTACCATGAGTCTCTCCGACTTTTCCACCCGGATGCAGTTTTCGATCCTCCGCTATATCCTGCAGCTTCTGTACGGAAAAGTCTATGACCCGGAAACAGAAGACGGACTCTTCGGAGAAACTCTCGGGGACAAGGCCGACAGCTTCCTGCAAACCTGTGTCTATGACGTCACTGCGGCCTCCTTTACCTACTCGGAAGAAGAGGCCACGTCCTTTTCGACGACCGGCACGGTTCAGACTGC
>JAZASQ010000297.1:0-1584 GCA_036343235.1 Lachnospiraceae bacterium | reverse complement strand
GCCCCGTCCCCGCCGACCGTCAGGATGCAGTCCGTTCCTTCAGGAACAGGCATGGGGTCGTCGTTGCCCCTTGGCGGTTCCACGGCGATACAGGCCCTGCCGCCTTTGAGCTCAATTTCAGAGGCCATGCGCCGGGCCAGGGTCCGGTTCAATTCCTTTTCGTCTCTTGTGATTATGAGAAAGCTTTTCATCGGTCCAGTTCCTCGTGGGCTTTTTCTACTGTCTCATGAATAATATTTTCGAGGGCGTCTCCCTCAGGCAGAGCGTCTGTTACGGAGACCACAGAAAGTGTATCCGGCGTGTCCTCCGCCACATGGCCGTCCTTGTCCGGCACAGGCAAGGGGGACTTCCCTTCCCGATCTTTCCGAAGCCAGATCAGGTACTCGATATTTCCCTCCGGCCCTTTGACCGGAGAAAAGGTAAGACCCAGGGGGGTGAAGCCGATGGCCTTTACATCGGAAACGACCTTGGCGATGACCTCCCTGTGAACGGAAGGCTCCCGGACAACCCCCTTCTTCCCGACCTTGTCCTTTCCGGCCTCGAACTGGGGCTTTATGAGACAGACCATCTGGCCGCCTGTTTTCAAAAGATTGTAGGCGGCCGGCAGGACCTTGGAAAGAGATATAAAAGAGACATCGCAGGAGGCGAAATCCAGAGACTCCGGGACTTGGCTTTCCGTGAGGTAGCGGACATTCGTCTTCTCCATACAGACGACCCGGGGGTCCGTCCGAAGAGACCAGGCGAACTGCCCATAGCCCACGTCCACGGAATAGACCTTGGCTGCCCCGTTCTGGAGCATACAGTCCGTGAAGCCCCCGGTCGAGGCCCCGATATCCATGCAGACATCCCCCGTGAGTTCAATCGGAAAAGTCTTCATGGCCTTCTCCAGCTTGTAGCCTCCCCGGGACACATAGGGCATGTCCTCACCCTTCAGGGTCAGCTCGCAGTCCTCTGCGAAAGTCATGCCGGGCTTATCTTCCCTCTGTCCGTCCACAAAGACCTTCCCTTCCATGATGAGGCGCTTGGCCCGCTCCCGGGACGCTGCCAGGCCCCTTTCAGTTACCAGAACATCCAGCCGTTTTTTTGCCATGTTCCTCCTGCCGTTGATTCCTCCATATACACAGGAAACTCCATCCTGCACAGGATTTTCTATTACGATTATTTTCCGTATTCTGCTTCCACAGTCCTGGCTATGGCATCCGCCGAAAGGCCGTACTTTTCATAAATCTGTCCGCAGTCTCCCTGCCCGATAAACTCATCCGGGAAGCCGAGATTTTTCACCTGTCCCCGATAGCCCATGGTATAGAGACTTTTCAGGACCTGCTCCCCGAAGCCGCCGCGAAGAACCCCGTCCTCAATAGTAATGAAGGCCTTGTACCTGTCCTTTGCCCGGCAGAGGTAAGTCGTATCGAGGGGTTTTGCAAAGCGGGCGTTGACAAGGGTCGGATGCAGGCCCTTTTGGACCAGCATCTCCATGGCCATTCCGGCTTTCTCAACCATGGAGCCGAGAGCCAATATGCAGACCGTATCGCCGGATGACAACTCCTCGCACTTCCCGTACTCGATCTTCGCCCGGCGGTCTTC
>JAZASQ010000296.1:0-1592 GCA_036343235.1 Lachnospiraceae bacterium | reverse complement strand
TGTCTTCGATGAAAGTCAGAAGAATTCCAAAGGCGAGGTCCTGAACTACTGGAACGTGGCTGATGAGCCCTATACGGACGTTTCCGGCAATACGACTGTAGTTGAATCCATGTGGCCCCATGTGGCCGACCTGCAGCACGGTTTCGCGGCCCGGGCCGCCTGGTGCACAGAGAAGGCTTCGGCAGCCAGTGAACTTCCGCCTGTGATGGAAGCCGTTACTCCCCTTGATATTTCCGCAAAGGCAGGAGAGACCGTCACTTTGGAAGCTGCCGGCCATACGAAAGCCGGAGAGGCCCTGCCCGTGACCTACCGGATCTACGGCCCGGCATCGACGCTTTCCGGCGCAGAAAACCTGACACTTGAAGCGGCAAACGGAAAGGCCTCTCTGACACTTTCTGCCACAGCAAAAGCCGGTGACACCGTCCACATCATCGCCCGGACGGAAGAAGCAGGCTCCATGCACCTGCCGAGGTTCGCCCAGTTCATTATCACGATAGAGTGACATATTCCTTTCCCGGGACGGCTTCCAAGCTCCCGCGGGAATCCGTGAACTTATTATTTTCCCCCCTCCTTTTGCCCGGAAGAAGCCATCGACTTCTTCCGGGTCTTTTCACGGGCGGGAAAAATCGGTATACTTTTTCGGAAAGGGTGCGGCCGGGGGAAAGGTCGCTTGAATTATGAAGGGAAGAAAACATCACTTCGACCGGCTGCCCATCCGCCGGCAGATATTCTTAGCGCTTTCCGCCATGTCCATCGTGGCCGTGCTTGTTTTTGGCTCCGTCCTGTCCTATTTCTACGGCAGGTCCTTAAGCCGGGACTACCGCAGCGCCCACAAGTCCGCCCTGCAGGTCGCGGACAATATTCTGGACATGAACTTCCAGAGCATCATAGATCAGGAGAGGAGCCTGCTGACAAACACGGCCTTCCGCTCCGCCTTCTGCAACGACTCCGACCAGAGCTTCTTTTCTTCCTGGCAGAGCCGGATCATCCGCGGAGAGCTGCAGGATATCCTTTTCAATAATTCAGGCATCCGGGACATCCTGGTCGTAAATACGGACGGGAAAATCGTCTTTGAATCCCAGAACGATTACAACAACCACTACGTCATCTCCTACCTGAGCCACGAGGACCCGATTCTCGAGGAGGGCTGGGTGACCGACTGCGACGAGGCCAACGGGAAGGAAGTCTTCTATTCCGACAATATCCTCTTCGACAACGGAAAGAACGACGCCTTTTCCCTGGCCAAGCGCCTGAACAATCCGAAAAACGGGAACCTGATGGGCTACGCGGTCTTCAATATAAGAAAGTCCTATCTGGCGGCTGCCTTCGGAAGAGGGGAGCGGGACTATACGACAGCGGACTATATGATTCTCGAGGAGCACGACGGGCGGAATCCGAGCCTTGTATACAGTTCCATCGCCCTCGATTCCGATGAGATGCACCAGATTCTCTCCGAGTACGGGGATGGGGAGCAGAGCCGGCATTATTTCTTCACCATTTATAAAAACGCCGCATCGGATTGGGTCCTTGTCAACGTCATTTCAAAGAGGGAGCTCTTCGAGCGGAGCCGCTACCTCTTCCTTCTGGAGATT
>JAZASQ010000295.1:0-1617 GCA_036343235.1 Lachnospiraceae bacterium | reverse complement strand
GGACCTGAGGAAGGCCATCCTCTTGTTGAACCACTGGTTACAGGCCTTGATGGCTCCGCCCTTGATAACAATGGGAACGTTCCCCTTGTTGTCTGCGATGGATGCGAAGTTATTGAGGCCGGGATCCAGTATCATGACGCCGGAAGGCTCCCCGTCCGCGCGAATGATGTCCCCCTCATCCGTGACCAGAGCCCCTTCCGAAAGCCCGTCGTCCGTGACGACCTGCAGCTGGAAGATGCCGAAATAAGGGACGGCCCGTACTTCGACCAGTTTGTCCCCCGACGCGTGCGGGAGACCCGCGACAGGGATGCTGCACCGTTTCCTCTTCCTCCCGGATGGGCCGTCCTCCCTGTAACAGGGGAAGAAGAGCACCCCGTGCTTTATGGAGCAGGCAATATTGCTGAAGACCGCCGTGCTCCTGCCGCCTGGCTTTTTATACCCGGGGATCCTGGGCCTGCCTGTAGAGCCGGATGAAGGTGAAAATGCCTTCAGGGCCTCAAAATACCCCTTCCAGGCTTCACAGCATGCCTTTACGGCATTCTGCATGACATGGACATGGAAGGACCGGTAGTCCTCATTCCCCGTATACCTGAAGACGGCATCCAGGAGCCCGTAGGAAGCGAACCATTTCTCCGCTGTCGGCATGCTGAACTGGAGGTACCTTACCCCTGCGGCCTTTTCCGCCTTTTCCTGCTCTGAAAGGCCTCCTGCATTCTGGATGTTGCGGATCTTTATTTCATACTTTTCCCGGAGCTTCTCATTGATCCCGGAGATGGAACCGGAGACGGTATCTATGACGGCCCTCTCGTTCACTGTACGCATGGACGGGTCTTTCTTCAGGCCTGTCATCAGGTTGCGGATGTAGAAATTGGAAACGTTGTACATGCTGTTCGCGCAAAGGGAGGCTCTGTCGAGATATGGGTACAGGGGATCGTTCTTACGTATGTCGATGCATTCAACATGGTACATGGTATGACAATGCCTTTCTTGAGGGGCCTGCAGGATCAGAAGGACAGCTGCCTTGCTGCATACCTTATTATAACACACAGAACGTATATTCGCAAACAAATGTTCTAATGTTATATGACTGTTTATCCCAAATAGTCTCATTCGAAAGGCTGTCTGCCGTCCCTGAAAGCAGACTGACGACAATACAACTGGCCCGCATTCATCTCACCGCCTGCAGAGGCGGGAGTCTTCTGCGGGTATCATGATAAAGCATTTTGGTGCGACCCCTTGTTGACTTCACCTTCCGCAAACTTCCATATGACGTATTAGAAACCAGCCTCCCTGGAAACCCGTCAACGTACTCCAGCTTTTCCTCCGTCTCAGGCGAGCCAGAAGATCATAGATCTTGCAATGCAGGAATTTCCTCAAATCTCTTTCTCACTCACCTGTAACAATCCTGCGGATGCTCTCCCAATCGGCGCATCTTTGATAGTTTCCATTCGGAAAAGCACATTCCCTGTTCCATGGTCTGTCAAACACCAGAACCTTAAGTTCCGGCAGATGTTCGAAAAATCTGAACGCCTTTGGAGAATCCTCAACTGCGTAATCAAACTTCATCCTGTAATAGTCTTCAAGTTCAAGAGTGCTATTACTGTTTTTGATAAAGTG
>JAZASQ010000294.1:0-1618 GCA_036343235.1 Lachnospiraceae bacterium | reverse complement strand
GAGACCGCGGACCTTGCAGCGGCAGCGAATCCGGCTGATGAAACCATTCTGATTCCGGCCTTTACCGGCCTCGGTGCCCCCTACTGGAAGCCGGAAGCCCGTGCCCGTCTCGTCAATATGAGCCGGACCACGACGAAGAAAGAAATCGTTCGTGCGGCCCTCGACGGTATCGCCTTCCAGATTGCCGATACGGTGAAGGAGATGGACAAGGCAATGCCCGGCATTGTAAAATCTCTGAAGGCCGACGGCGGCGCTTCGAAAAATCCCTGGCTCATGCAGCGGCAGGCGGACCTCCTGGGAATTCCCGTGGAGACGTCTTCCCTGAACGAGCTGTCCGGCGCCGGAGCCGCCTACGCAGCCGGTCTTGCGGACGGATTTTTTACCGAAAGTGATCTTTTTTCTGACGAGACTCGCAGCATTTACCGGCCTTCCATGAGCGAGGCCGAAAGAGCCCGCTGGCAGGGCCTGTGGGAAAAGGCTTTAAAGGAGCAGATATGAGCGAGAAAATACGGACGATAATTACCCAGGACGCGGAAGTGGACGATCAGAACTCCCTGAGGCATTTCCTTTTGTATGCAAACGAGGTGGACGTGCAGGGCATCGTGCAGACGGCCAGTATTTTCCACTGGATCGGCGTTCCCGGGGCCGTACAGCCGCACGGAACCTGCGGAGACGAGTGGGTCGCTCAGGAAGCCCCTTATGACCAGCCCTACCGCTGGCCGGGGACGGACTGGATGCAAAAGACGCTTGATGACTACGCGGCCGTCTATGAGAATCTGAAGACATATAGTGAAGACTATCCGACGCCGGACTACCTCCGCTCCGTTACGAAGGTCGGAAACGTAGGCTATGCCGGTGAGACGGAAAAACCGACGGAAGGCTCGGAGCTTATCAAAGAGCGCATTCTGGACGACGACCCGCGGACCCTTTACCTGCAGGTCTGGGGCGGGACGAATACCATAGCCCGGGCCCTGATGGACATAGAGACAGAGTTCGGCGGATCGCCGGAATGGCCGGCCATGCGGGAAAAGATAGAGAAGAAGGTCGTCATCACGGCCTGCGGCGAGCAGGATGGCACGTACCGGTCCTATATCGCCGAGAAGTTCCCCGGCCTTCAGTTCGTCCGCTGTCTGCAGATGGGCTCCTACGCCTATCCCTGGCGGCAGATGCCGGAAGGCCCCAGCAAGGAGAGCCTGAAGGCGCCTTTCATGGAGAAGAATATCCTTACAAAAGGTCCCCTCATGGCCGGCTATGCCACCTGGATGGACGGCAAAGTCTACGAGGGGGAAGGCCCCCAGAGCCAGTTCGGTTCGAACCCCAATATCACAAAGGAGTGGTTCGGGGCCAAACGGGGACTGCCTGCCTATGAGAAGCACGATTTCCTGTCGGAAGGGGATTCCCCGACATTCTTCTGCCTGTTCCCCTTCGGATACAGGACCCTGGAAAACTTCGCCAACGGCGGTATCGCGGGACGCTATGTCTTCGATGAAAGTCAGAAGAATTCCAAAGGCGAGGTCCTGAACTACTGGAACGTGGCTGATGAGCCCTATACGGACGTTTCCGGCAATACGACTGTAGTTGAATCCATGTGGCCCCATGTGGCCGACCTGCAGCACGG
>JAZASQ010000293.1:0-1669 GCA_036343235.1 Lachnospiraceae bacterium | reverse complement strand
CTTGAAAGACAGCCCGCAAGGCCGCTTTCTTCCCACCTTGATGGAATGAATTGCCAGGAACTTGTGGGCGGTTGGACGCGGAGCATCTGCCGGGCTATAGCTTATCCTGCCTTTGAGAAGCCGAAGACCATTGCGCTTCCGGACCGGCTGGCGGAAGAAGAACCGAAGTTTTCGGGCTTCGTCCGCTACGAAAGAAGCTTGTCCCTGGACGAAATCCCATCAGAGGTCTTTCTCGAAATCACGGACGCCTATGAGGGCGTTGAGCTCTTCGTGAACGGAAAGAGCCTGGGGATACAGATTGTGCCTTCCTACCTCTGGGACATCACGTCCGCTCTCAGAAAGGGTGAGAATACGCTTCGCATTGAAGTCGCAACGACCCTGGAACGGGAGTCTGTTGACTTCTTCAACCCCTTTGCAGCGGTCCTCGGAAAGACTCCGGAGCCTACCTGTCCCTCCGGCATCAGCGGAATGGTGCGGATTTACTCTTCCTGAAAGTTTGTCCCCCGTCGGCGCACTGCCACTTTCGTGCTCCCTGGAGATGTGTTAAAATATCACTCGTTGTGACAAATATGCATTAAGAAAGGCACTGGTGATTTCTGCTTGGAAATCATCATAAGAAAAGAAAATGGGAAAAATTATCTTGACGGGGGACCGGCCCACCGGCCGCCTTCATATAGGCCACTATGTCGGGTCGCTTCGGAGGCGGGTGGAGCTACAGAACTCCGGCGAATTTGAGAAAATCTACATCATGATTGCCGACGCCCAGGCCCTGACCGACAATGCGGACAATCCCGAGAAGGTCCGCCAGAACATCATGGAAGTCGCCCTCGATTACCTGTCCGTCGGCCTGGACCCCGAGAAGGTGACCTTCCTGATTCAGTCCCAGATTCCGGAACTGACGGAGCTCACATTCTATTACTCCGACCTCGTCACGGTGTCCCGCCTGCAGCGGAACCCCACGGTCAAGTCCGAGATCCAGATGCGGGAGTTTGAAGCCTCCATTCCTGTCGGATTTTTCACATACCCGATTTCCCAGGCAGCGGACATCACGGCTTTCAAGGCCACGACAGTTCCTGCCGGCGAAGACCAGGAGCCCATGATAGAGCAGGCCCGGGAGATTGTGCGGAAGTTCAATCAGACCTATGGGGAAGTTCTTGTGGAGCCCTCGATTTCCCTGCCCACAAATGAGACCTGCCGCCGTCTTCCCGGCATAGACGGCAAGGCGAAGATGAGTAAGTCTCTCGGAAACTGCATCTACCTTTCCGATACGGAAAAAGAGGTGAGTGACAAGGTCCGCCAGATGTACACGGATCCCACCCACCTCAAGGTGAGTGACCCCGGTCATGTTGAAGGAAACGTCGTCTTTACCTATCTCGACGCTTTCGTGAAAGAAGATTCCTTTGAGAAATATCTGCCGGACTACAAGAATCTCGACGAGCTGAAGGCTCACTACGAGAAGGGCGGCCTCGGGGACGTGAAGATCAAGAATTTCCTCAAAGCAGTCCTCGAGGAAGAACTTGCTCCCATTCGGGAACGCCGCCATTACTGGGAAGAGAGGATTCCGGAGGTCTATGAAATCCTGAAGACCGGCACGGAAGAAGCGGACAAGGTAGCTGCCGCAACCCTTCGCGACGTCAAGAACGCCATGAAGATCAACTATTTCGAAGAT
>JAZASQ010000292.1:0-1672 GCA_036343235.1 Lachnospiraceae bacterium | reverse complement strand
TGGGGCTGGGATTTTCCGGGGCTTCCTCCTGTATCTCGGCAGCATCTTCAGAAAGAGGGTCATCTGTGCCGCTGTCACCCGGAGGGGAGGCCAGGATGTCATCCATTTTTTCCGTCTTTCGCCCGAAGAGGCGGTTCGTGTCCAGCTTGTCCTTTGCCTCTAACTTTTCCAGCTTTTTCCGCATCTCCTCGTTCTCGCGGCGGAGGCCTTTTGCCTCATCCCAGGCCTGCTGGAAGAGCAGCGCTGTCTCCGACTGCGCACGGAGATGCTCCGATTCCCTGTCCACGAGCTCGAGCTGCTCCTTTTTCAGCGCAATAAGGCGGCGACGCAGTTCATCTACGTCGTCGATCGTATTGATCTCCTGAATGAAGCTGTCGAGCAGTGCCTGCATAGAGAACCTCCGGGTCTGACTTGTACTCCTGGCTGGTAAAGGGTCACCGGGCTGACCGGCGGATCTCCTCCCGGATCAGCTGTTTGATCGCCCCCTGTTTGGATTCCTGCCTGTCCAGCCAGGCCAGTATGTCCTGGTCGGTCCCCGTATTCAGTTTCATATATACGCCTGTCGTATGGCCTTTGTCATACTTTGCCTGCGCCTGCGTCCTAGCGGCTGTCTGTTCTTCTTTTGACCTCATGGCAGAGTCCTCCTGTATAATAGGTATATACCTATTATACAGGATTCTTTCACGTATTGCAAGTACTTTTTCAGGAAAAATACAGTTTTTTTATAGCTCCCGTATGCTCCCCTCTATGGTAAATCCCTCCATCAGGTTCCTGTACTGCTCCATGGTGATGTTCTTCATGTCCTCTTCGTTCCTCGGCCATTGGAAGCGGTTCTGCCCGCTGAGCCGTTTTGTGATCATAAGATAGCCATCCCCCTCGAAGGTGAGACCACGGATCCGGTCATTCCTGCGGCCGCAGAAGAGGAAGAGCGTCCCTTTTTCCAGGGGGTCCATGCCGTTCAGGCTGATGACCGCTTTGAGTCCATCGATCCCACGGCGGAGGTCTGTACGGCCGGTCTTCAGCACTACGCGCCGAATCCCTCCAGCTTCCTTAAGCATTCCTCAACACCTTCACTACCATGCGGAGCACGGATTCCGAAGCGTTCCCGCGTATCTGTAGCTGGCAGTCTTTGAAGTTGAGTATGAGGGGAGCCTCCGGGGCATCCCCGGGGGTATTTGCACTGCATGGGTACGAATAGCAGGACTGTGTGGGCGGTTTCAGTTCCACGAACGACGGCAGATGCGCTGCTGGAACATCGCACTGTACGGCGTCAGCTGCACTTGTTCCGGCAGGCATCTCTTCCAACGCCTGGGCCCTGACTCTTTTCTGCCAGTAATAGAACTGTTTTGTCGAGACCCCGTTGATCCGGCACCATTCCGTTTTCTTCATACCACAGGTGTTTGCTTCGTATATGAGTTTGCGCCATTTGTCCAAACGAACCTTGTAGACCTCTTTATCCATAAGACATCCTCCTCGAATGATTATCCGTATAAGGATATCATTCGAATGACTCGTCTAAAAGACACCGCCTATTTGACGCTTACGATGAAGAGTTATTCATCTATGCATTTATCGAATGGATCGGGGAAATTCTGCAGACAAAAGGACTGCATATCGCCATTGACGGTAAAGCAATAAAGGCGGCGGCCTCTAAAGTAGGTGGAGGAAAAAC
>JAZASQ010000291.1:0-1677 GCA_036343235.1 Lachnospiraceae bacterium | reverse complement strand
TTCAACGCTTATTGGTGCGGACCTCCATCCCGTGTTACCGGGACTTCATCCTGGTCAAGTGTAGATCACTTGGTTTCGCGTCTGCCTCATCCGACTCATACGCCCTCTTCAGGCTCGCTTTCACTGCGGCTCGGCGCATCACATGCGCTTAACCTTGCCGGACACGGCAACTCGTAGGTTCATTATGCAAAAGGCACGCCGTCACTGCTTGCGCAGCTCCGACCGCTTGTAGGCGCAGGGTTTCAGGATCTCTTTCACTCCCCTCATCGGGGTGCTTTTCACCTTTCCCTCACGGTACTCGTTCGCTATCGGTCTCACGGGAGTATTTAGCCTTGCCGGATGGTCCCGGCGGATTCGCGCAGAATTTCTCGTGCTCCGCGTTACTCAGGATACCGGTATGCCGGAACGAGGCTTCGAATACGGGGCTCTCACCCTCTGCGGCGCCGGCTTTCCAGCCGGCTTCCTCTCGCCTGTTCCATACAATGTCCCGGTCCTGCAACCCCCGCGGCGCGTTGCCACGTCACGGGTTTGGGCTCTTCCCCTTTCGCTCGCCACTACACGGGGAATCATTAGTTTATTTTCTCTTCCTGCAGGTACTAAGATGTTTCAGGTCCCTGCGTTCGCCCCCCGCACTTGAACATGCGGGGTGTACGGCCCGAAGCCGTACGGGTTGTCCCATTCGGAAATCCGCGGGTCAATGGCTATTTGCGCCTTACCGCGGCTTATCGCAGCTTATCACGTCCTTCATCGCCTCCGTGAGCCAAGGCATCCGCCCTGCGCCCTTTCTTACTTTCGCCAATGTCTGTGCCTTCATGATTGCTCATAAGGGCACGGATTTGCTCATACTTTCAGCTGTCAGAAATTGTTTCTTGTTTTTGAATCTCTACAGTTTCGCTTGTATCAATATGTCAAAGATCTTCTGTTCTCTCAGACTGTTCCTTTTTCGTCACAGACCTCAGAACCGTGTGGAGAATAACGGATTCGAACCGTTGACCCCCTGCTTGCAAAGCAGGTGCTCTAGCCAGCTGAGCTAATCCCCCTCAATTTTACTTTTCCGCAAATACGGATTCTATCGGAGTTGCTGTCAGAAAAGCAAGTAGTCCCAGGCAGACTTGAACTGCCGACCTCCACATTATCAGTGTGGCGCTCTAACCAACTGAGCTATAGGACTTCATTCTTTATTTTCCTTTCATTCATGAAGTCCGCCGCGCCGGCGTCCTGTCTTCGAGTCACGCCCGGGGCAGGTCTCTTTCCCTTCGGCTGCCCGGCTTTCTTCTCTTCTCTCGTCTTGTTTACAGAAATAACAGATGTGCGTAGCAAAGAAGTCCCGTGCGGCACTCTCATGCCTTTGCGGGAAAATAAAGGCGAACTCTGTCTCCTCATGTTCCATGAACTGAATCCACGGAATGAGAAGCGTGACAGCCTTTTTCTTCATCTGCGTCTTTTTTGAGTCGTCCTGCTCCAGAAAGGAGGTGTTCCAGCCGCACCTTCCGGTACGGCTACCTTGTTACGACTTAGCCCCAATTACCAGTTTTGCCCTAGGCCGCCCCTTGCGGTCACGGACTTCAGGCACCCCCGGCTTTCATGGCTTGACGGGCGGTGTGTACAAGGCCCGGGAACGTATTCACCGCGCCATGGCTGATGCGCGATTACTAGCGAATCCAGCTTCGTGGGGTC
>JAZASQ010000290.1:0-1692 GCA_036343235.1 Lachnospiraceae bacterium | reverse complement strand
GTGGAAGTTCTGTCCGCCGTCCTCCGGGGAATCGGGGATGCGGTGAAGCCGGTCGTCATCATCGGCTGCGGGATCTGCCTCTTCAGGATAATCTGGCTTGTGACCGCCTTCCTCCGCTTCCGGACTCTCTTCGTCCTCTGCCTCTCCTACCCCCTTTCCTGGGGCATTACAGCGGCGGCCCTGTTCATCTACTACAGGCACAATCCTTATATACGCACTCAGACAGGCAGGGAACCGCAGAAAATGTAAGGCCAGTCTCTCAGAGAATTATCGGAGACTTTCGTTTTAAAAAATGCTCCGGATGCGTACCGTGAAGCAGCTGATTCCTGCCTCATTCCCGTCTCTGATTTGCCAATTACCGTGTCATGGTCACTTCCCCGCACAGGGATAATGAAAAACAGTCACGGATTTCCTTCGGATCTTCCGTCTTCCCGAGCACCCACATGAGTTTCGTGATGGCAGCTTCGGTCGTCATGTCGCGTGCCTGCAGAACCCCTGATTCCACGGCCCTCTTCCCGGTCTCATACACAGCGAGATTGCTGCCCTCGTAGCGGCACTGGGTCCCGACGAGCACCGTCATACCGGACGAGATGAGGTCTCCGATGGCCGAAATGAAATCGTGCTTCAGAAACGGCATGCCTCCGATTCCATAGGCCTCGATATAGAGGCCCTTGTAGCCTTTCTCACATAAATAATATAAAACATCCCGGTGAATTCCGGGGAACATACGAAGGGCGTACACCCGGTCCGAGTACTGATTCTGCAGGGAAAATATGCCGTTCCTGGCCGGAATCACTGCCCGGTCCACCTGCATGCCCAGAGAACTGATCGTCGCACAGAGGGGATAATTGATGCTGTCGAAGGCATCAAAAGAGACGGACCGGACCTTGGAGGCCCGGCAGCCCAGCATGACCTTCCGATTGAAGGCCACAAAAACGCCCGGACAGCCCGTCGCCGCCATATGGATGGCGCAGCGGCAGTTCTCGAGAGCATCTGCGATGGGGTCGGCTATCGAAAGCTGACTCCCCGTCAGGACAACAGGAATTTCTATGTTCTGCAGCATAAAGGACAGCATGGAGGCCGTATAGGCCATGGTGTCCGTCCCGTGAATGACCACGATTCCGGTATATTTTCCCCGGATCTCCGCAATCCTGGCCGCCAGAGCCGCCCAGTCTTCGGGAAAGATATTCGCCGAGTCCACGGCCATGAAGTCTTCCATCTCAAGGTCAATGTCCCCGGACACCATGCGAAGGTCCTTCTGCATGTCCTGGGTTGTAAGACCGGGTGCGAAGCCGTTGTCCTTCATGACGGACGACAGGGTTCCGCCCGTATTCAAAATCAATATTTTCTTCATCTTTTTCGTCTGCCTGTTAAATCGATACAATCCTGTACAATTTGAGGGCCTGTCCGCGCGCCTTTGCAGCACCTGTCATTTTTCCGTTTGCCTGTTAAATCAGTACAATCAAATACAATTTTTGAAGCCGAAAGCCCCTGTTTATGCACCTCTCAGGAAACTGAAAAAACGGGTTTGACAGGCAAATCGATACAATCGGAACTGCAATCCAAAGCACAGCGCCTACAATCAGCCAAATGAAAGATGCAGTTTCGACATGCGCGTTCTCTATCATATCCCTACACCTCCTCATCTTCCTTGCTGAGGAATTTCTTCTGCCAACTCCACTTTCCACATTC
>JAZASQ010000289.1:0-1700 GCA_036343235.1 Lachnospiraceae bacterium | reverse complement strand
TATTGTTCAGGCGGATTTCTTCGTGATAGAAATAGTTGACGATGACCGGTTTTCCGGGCTTGCTCCGGCCGTAGGGAAGATCGTTCCTCAGATACGGGAAATCATTCTCTGAACAGATTTGCTTCACCTGAGCCTCAAGAGCCTGCCAATAATCACGCTTCCCTTTGTTATAGATTTCGTCGTACAGCGGAATGAGTTGCGGGTATTTTTCGGCGATATAGCGCATGATATCACCCTTGAACTGGCCCCGGAGATTGAGGTTTTCCAGCCAGATGAGGTCGGCCTGGTCCTTGGCCCGCTCGATGATGGCCGGAACATCCGTGATGCCGGGGAAGATAGGGGAGACGAAGCACACCGTGCGGATGCCCTCGTCATGGAACCGCTTCATGGCAGACAGGCGCCGTTCAATGCTGGGAGCATCGTCCATGTCGTCCTTGAATTGCTCGTCCAGGGTGTTGACCGACCAGGAAACCGTTGCCTTCGGGAACGTTTTCAGCAGGTCGATGTCCCGGAGGACAAGGTCTGACTTGGTGGTGACCATGATCTCTGCCGATGTCCCCCTGAGCTGTTCCAGCAGCATCCTGGTGCGCTTGTAAGTGGCCTCGTGCTCGTTGTAGCCATCAGTGACGGAGCCGATGACGATGCGCTGCCCGTCATATTTGTGCGGATCGGTGATGCGCGGCCAGTTTTTCACATCCAGGAACGTGCCCCACTTTTCCGTATGGCCGGTAAAACGCTTCATAAAAGAGGCGTAACAATATCGGCAAGCGTGCGGACAGCCCACATATGGATTAACGGAAAATCCTCCCACGGGCAGAGAGGATTTCGTCATGACAGTCTTGACTTCCTTGTAGGCCAGCGTAGTAACGGTCGCCATGATTACCAGTTAAGAGGTTCCTGGAGGATATTCCCGTCAGTCATGGGGCTGTCGGCTTCTCCAAATGCATTGGCCTTGTACTGGATGCACAGCATCGTCAGGTTCTCCTGGCCGTTGTTCTTCAGGGCCCGTTTTCCGTCAGGCGACACACGGATAACCGTACCTTCGCGTACCGGGAAGATTTCTCCATCGACCTGATACAGTCCTTCGCCCTTGATGATGATGTACAGTTCCTCGTGCGTCTTGTGCGTATGGAGGAAACCACTGTCCTGGCCGGGAACGAGCGTCTGGAAGCTTAACTCGCTGCCCGTTGCACCGACGGCCTGTCCGACGAACACTTTCCCATGGAGAACACTCGGACCCATCGGGAGCTCGTATCCAATCACTTCTTCCCATGAACCGATGTTGACAGCTTCAAAGTTCTGTCCTTTTGCGATGCATTCAATCTGTTTCATAAAGCTTGTATTTTATTGGTTTTCAATATTTGTTTCTTGTAGAAACTTTGTATCTTTGTGCAAAGATAGATGCTTTCCCCGAGTCTTGCAAGACGGTACCGGAAGGTGCGATAGTTACCTCGGGGTAACAATTGATGATTATCAGACAGATAGACAATGGCAAATTTTGAAGGTTTCTGTCCCGTTCGGGATATCCTCTCCCAGATTGGGGACAAATGGTCCGTCCTGGCCATGGTCGCCATGCAGAAATACGGCGTGTGCCGATTCCGGGATTTCCAGAAAGACATGCCGGACGTTTCCAGGAAAATGCTTTCCCAGACGCTGAAACGCCTGGAGGATTTCCGGCTGGTCTCCCGGACGGTTTACGC
>JAZASQ010000288.1:0-1707 GCA_036343235.1 Lachnospiraceae bacterium | reverse complement strand
GAATCCGATTTCAAGGACATCACGACGGCCATCGCCTACGCGAAGAACATGATGCTGACCGCCGACGACATCGAGGCGCAGAGGAAGGTCTACCGGACCTTCCCGGAGATGTACGCCGCGTACAACGAAACCCTCCGCAGCAGGAAGCTCATGGACTTCGACGACCAGCTGGTCTACGCCTACCGGCTGCTGGCGAGGAACGAGGGGCTTTTACATTATTATAATAATAAATACCGCTACATCTGCGTCGACGAGGCGCAGGACACCTCGCTGATCCAGCACCGCCTGATCCGCCTCCTGGTCGGGGACGCCGGGAACCTTTTCATGGTCGGCGACGAGGACCAGTCGATCTACGGCTTCCGCGCGGCCTGCCCGGAGGAACTGTACGGCTTCAAGAAGACCTATCCGAAGGCCGAGATCCTGAACATCGAGACGAATTACCGGAGCGGGAGCGCCATCGTCAACCTGGCGGACGGCTTCATCAAAAAGAGCAAGAAGCGGCACCCCAAGTCCATGAACCCGGACCGGGAGGAGAGCGGCGACATCATGGAGCTTGCCTTCCAGAGCCGGCGGGCCGTCGCGGAGATGGTCTGTGACATTGCATCGCGTGAGCCGGCGGACACGGCTGTCCTTTACAGGAATAATGAAAGCGCCCTTCCTATCGTCAATCTTCTTGACCGCAGGGGCATTCCCTACCGGATCAAGGGCAACGACACGACCTTCTTCTCGAACCCGGTCATCCGCGACATCAATGCCATTCTGCGCCTGGCTCTGAACGGGCGGGACGCAGATGCATTTCTGCAGATCTATTACAAGGTCGGCGCATACGTGACGAAGCAGGAAGCCCAGGCTGCTGCGGCCGCCTACTTCACGGACAACGACTTTTTCGCCCACATGGCGCTGAACGCCAAGGCAAAAGGTGGGAAGATCAAGCGCCTGTGGTTCGTGTCTTATCGCCTGCGGAAGATGGCCAAGGGCGATGCGGCCGCGGCCATCCGGATTATTCGGGACGAGCTCAATTACGACAAGTACATGTCCGAGAAGAAGCTCGATGCCAAGAAGGCTGACATGTATGAAATCCTTGCCTCCCAGTGCGGCAGCATTACGGATTTTCTCGGCCGGATGAACGAGCTCGAAAAGCTGATCGCGGAAGGCCGGAAAGCAGATGAAGGAATAATATTATCCACCATTCACCTGAGCAAAGGCCTTGAGTACGACACCGTTTATCTCCTCGATGCCCTGCAGGATATCTTCCCGACGCGGTCGAATGACTACGAGGAAGAACGCCGCCTTTTCTACGTGGCGGTCACGCGGGCCAAGAACTACCTGCGGTTTCTGTCGGTGCAGAGTGAAGAGGACAGCCCGTCAGAGTTCGTTCGTGAGGCCCTGACACTGGTGCCGGTGACGAGGATCAAGATGAGGGGATGACACGGAGAGGGAGGCAGTGGCTTATGACAAAAAACGAAATCAAAAAGAAGACTATTGATTACATCCTGACCCAGCCGGCCGGCATGCGGCTGACTATGATGGACGCTGTGACGGCGGCATGTTCCGGAGAAAGTGTTGACAGCAGCCTACTGACCTATTCCCTGCTGGATGACATCATCGAAGGGGCAGAGGAGAAAGGCTTGATCCTTGATTACGGATCTCACGATGAACTGGGGAATAAGCCATTTGCGGTGGATTTTGTTGTGAGGAAGAAATGCT
>JAZASQ010000287.1:0-1711 GCA_036343235.1 Lachnospiraceae bacterium | reverse complement strand
GAGCCCGGGGCGGCTACCTGCTCTCCGGAGCTTTTCGAACTCGGAATCCCGGTTCTCGGCCTCTGCTACGGAGCCCAGCTCATGAGCCAGGTGCTGGGCGGAAAGGTCGAGCGGGCGGCCAACCGGGAATACGGGCATACGGATATTACTCTTGATACTACGTCGCCTATGTTTGCAGGGATTCCGGAAAAGACAACCTGCTGGATGAGTCATTTCGACTATATTTCAAAGGCAGCTCCCGGATTCAGGGCCATTGCGACGACGGAAAACTGCCCGTTTGCAGCCGTTGCAAACGATGAGAAGAAGCTCTACGGACTCCAGTTCCATCCTGAGGTCCTGCACACACCCTGCGGCTCGAAGATGATTGAGAACTTCGTCCGGAAGATCTGCGGGGCAAAGGGCGACTGGGAAATGGGCTCCTTCGTCGATGAGACGGTTGCAGCCCTTCGCGAAAAGATCGGAGACGGCAAAGTCCTTCTGGCCCTGTCCGGCGGTGTGGATTCCTCTGTCGCAGCCGGCCTCCTTTCCCGGGCAGTTGGCAAGCAGCTGACCTGCGTTTTTGTAGACCACGGCCTTCTTCGAAAAGACGAAGGCGACCAGGTGGAAGGGGTCTTCGGGGAGAACGGTTCTTTCGACCTCAATTTCATCCGGGTCAATGCTCAGGAGCGCTACTACAAGAAGCTTGCAGGTGTGACGGAACCGGAAAGAAAACGGAAGATCATTGGTGAAGAGTTCATCAGGGTCTTTGAGGAAGAGGCGAAGAAAATCGGCGCTGTCGACTTCCTGGCCCAGGGAACAATCTACCCGGATGTCGTCGAATCCGGTCTCGGCGGGGAATCCGCTGTCATCAAGTCCCACCACAATGTCGGCGGCCTGCCCGACTTCGTCGACTTCAAGGAAATCGTGGAGCCCCTGCGCTACCTCTTCAAGGACGAGGTCCGGGAGGTCGGCCGCAAGCTTGGCATCCCCGAATACCTCGTTTCCCGCCAGCCATTCCCGGGTCCCGGACTGGGTATCCGCATCATCGGGGAAGTGACCGGCGAAAAGGTGAAGATCGTTCAGGATGCGGACGCCATCTATCGCGAGGAGATTGACAATGCCGCGAAGGAGTTTGCCATCGGAAACGCGGCTGCAGACGGCGTCACCATCGACCCGGAGAAGCCCGACTACAAGCTCCTACGCAAGTACTATCCTGCCTGGATGCCGGACCAGTACTTTGCAGCCCTCACGAATATGCGGTCCGTCGGCGTCATGGGCGACGAACGGACCTACGACTACGCCGTAGCGCTGCGTGCCGTAAAGACCGTTGATTTCATGACGGCCGAGGCCGCTGCCATTCCCTTCGACGTCCTCCAGCGCGTCATGAGCCGCATCATCAACGAAGTCCGCGGCGTGAACCGCTGCTTCTACGACATCAGCAGCAAGCCGCCGGGAACGATAGAGATGGAATGATCCCGTTTGTTCTTTTACACACCTGTTGTCCATACTATGATGCACAGTCGTGTCCACCATCTCTGGTCGTGACACCGCGCTGCATCCACAACACGGTTTCCGTATTGTGAACGGGTAGTGTAAACAGAACGATCTAACAAACCCAATATCACCTACATGATCAGCCTTTTCGGCAGTGTCATTACGACATTGCCGACGGGGCTGATTTTTTGTACAGAAACAGCAGCCTTATTCGATTACGGCTGTCGTGGCACCAAAT
>JAZASQ010000286.1:0-1718 GCA_036343235.1 Lachnospiraceae bacterium | reverse complement strand
CGGGAACGCCGCCATTACTGGGAAGAGAGGATTCCGGAGGTCTATGAAATCCTGAAGACCGGCACGGAAGAAGCGGACAAGGTAGCTGCCGCAACCCTTCGCGACGTCAAGAACGCCATGAAGATCAACTATTTCGAAGATCCCGAGTGGATCGCAGAGCAGGAAGCGAAATTCGCGCAGAAGTGATACGTAGCGCATTCCATTTCTGAGTGGGATGATGACAGGCAATACGTTCCATTTCGGGGTGGATGATGACAGGCAATACGTTCCATTACGGGGTGGATGATGACACGCAATACGTTCCATTTTGTGGTGGATGATGACACGCATTGCGTACCACAACACAAAAATGGGAACATTCTGGGGTTATAAATAAAAATATCCCCACGGTTTTTGTTAAACAATTATAAATATGGGAACATTCCAATAGTTTGTACGAAAAGTGTTTCCATTGCATATTGCACTTAATGTGCAACATAAAAAATAATGGGAGCACTCTTCATCAGATAATGAAGAATGTTCCCATTTTTGCTTTAGGCTCGATTTCGGAGCGGAACAATAAATTTATATTTTGAAAAATGTTCCCTTTTACTGCTTTTCTGTGACCTTGCCGTCTTTGATAGGAGCCTTGTCCGTCTCAGAGGTCTTCTTTGTGTCATCCGTATCCGTCGAAGATGTCTTCGCGGAATTCTTCCACTCGTTGAACTTCTTCTCTACGGCGTCATAGGTCTTCTTCGAGATGTCGGGAAGGTCTTTGCCCCAGGACTTTGTGGCCTGCTGGTAGCCCTTCTTGAAGGCCTTGAACATCTCGTCAGCCTTTGTGGGGTCGTCTCCGGTCAGAGCCTTGGCAAAGTCCAGAATCCGGTCAGATGTCTTCTCAACGCCCCAGTAGCCGTCTTCTGAAATAGCTTCCTGAGCCTTGGCCTTTGCGGCTTCGTCAATCGTGAACTTGCCGGAGGCGAGGAAGTGCCATACGTCGTCTTCAGAAGAAGCATTGCCGATGGCGGTTCCCTGGCCGGCCATGGTCTTCCGGACGATTTCCATGAGGGAAGCCTTCTGGGCCTCCATGTCGTCCTTCAGCTGCTGGATCAGGGCAGAGCGGTCCGTTTTCGTGGAAGAAGCAGTTGCTGTATCGGCGTCGGAAGACTTCACATATTCCGCGGCTTTGCCATAGACGTCGTCTGCCTGAGTTTTTGCCGCCCCGGAAGAAGACTTATCCGCGTTTTTTTCCTTCGTGGTGGGAGTAGTCTGATAGGTGGAAGCGACAGCGGATGTCGTCAATCCTACATTCTGAATAGCCATGCGTTTACCCTCCTTGGTAAAAATTGAACCTCCGGGCATACAGATACAATATGCCTCTTCTTGTACTCAGTATATCGGACGCCTCTTTAAAAATCATTAGCTGAAAATTCATTTTCAGGGGAATTTTTGCAAAAAAACATTTATGTACAATCCGAAATTTCTGAACAGCCTGCGCAAAATTTCGCTGGAAATCTGCTTCAGGCGGCCTTGTTTCTGCTATACTTATTTTCGGATTGTATTCTTGTGTATTTGGCGGGAACGCCCCTGCCGGCTGCTTTATTCTCGCGAAGCCACGAGCCAAGTGGACATGCTTGCATGGACATTTGGCGACGGCCGCGGGGTCAATACCCCGCCCCTTGGGGCGCATCAAACTTAAAAACAAACAGGCATGCCCCGTGGCTTGCCGCGGGGTATTT
>JAZASQ010000285.1:0-1729 GCA_036343235.1 Lachnospiraceae bacterium | reverse complement strand
GCCTGTCCGGCCTTGATCGCCGCATACTCCTTTTTGACAGCCTGCTTCTGCCGCCACCTCGAGATCGGATTCGTGGCCGCCTGCGGTTTTTCCGCCATCCGCTTCTTATACAGAGCCTCAATATTGGCCTTGTCCGCCCTGCTCTCCAGTTTTGCTGCCTGCTTATAGGCTTTCAGCTTATGGCTGTACCGGACGGTATCCGCTGTCTGCGCCGCAGTCTCCACTGCCCCTTCTGTTTCATTCACGGCCTGCACACCTACGTTGTCGTCCTCATGCTCAGCGACTTCCTGGTGGACTTTAGCCGTTGCGGAAAAGACAGCACCTTTCATGATGACTTTCTGTTTCAGGGCAGTCGGCGCTTTTACTTCCTCCACGATCTCTTTCTTGCCGAAACGAAGCTTGGCACCTTCTGCCTCCGCAGATGCCTTCTTGGTACGCAGCTTCCTGCTCGGCAGACGGGCTTTCGCCTCATCCGCCTTGCCGGCAGCCTTTTCCGCTTTTTCAGCGGCTTTCTTTACCGATTCATTTCTCAGGTCTTCCCCGGTGAAATGAAGTTTTGTCGTCTGCTTCTTCATTCACACCTCCCATATCACCCATCCTTCTGGACGGAGTTGTCGATCCATTTCGTGGTCATGATCTTGTAGAGCTCCAGATCCGTCGGGAAGTGATCCACGAAAGGAAGAATGACATTGCCATAAAAAAGCAGCCCTTCGCCTTCGCCGGACTGCGTCACATAAGATAACTGATGAGGGGAAATATTCAGCTGTTTGGCCAGGATCGCACGGTCGCCGGAAGCCTGGTTGAGCATATACAGAAAGTCGCTGTTCTCGAAGATATTTTCCACCTCGCGGGAGGACAGCAGGTCCTTCACGTTCTGCGTAATGCCGGTCGGGATGCCGCCCCACTTACGGAACCTCTTCCATATCTCCACGGAATAGGCCGCCGTCTGTTCCTCACGGAGCAGCAGATGGAATTCGTCCATGTAGTAGCGGGTGGTCTTGCCTGCGTCACGGTTGGCCGTGACACGGCCCCAGACCTGATCCTGCACTATTAACATTCCGATCTTCTTCAGCTGCTTGCCCAGTTCCTTGATGTCATAGCAGACCAGACGATTGCTCACATCCACGTTTGTCCGATGGTTGAACAGATTCAGGGAACCTTTGACATAGATCTCCAGCGCGGTCGCTACATGGTGGGCTTCCTTCTCTTCCTGTTCCAGAAGGGCGTTGTAGAGATCCTCCAGAAGCGGCATGTTCTCCGGCTTCGGGTCATTGAAATAGCCCTGATAGATCTGATGGACACAGCGGTCAATGACCGTCTTTTCCACCGGCTGCAGGCCTTCCTTGCCGCCGACAATCAGCTCGCACAGGGAAAGGATAAAGTCCGCCTTCAGGGCGATCGGATTATCCTCCTCCGAATAGTTCGCGTTGATATCCATGGGGTTGATATACTGCGTGCTGGTAGGGCTGATCTTGATGACCTGGCCGTTAAACCGGTGCACCAGCGGGGAATACTCTGCTTCCGGATCGCAGATGATAATGTCGTCGTCCGTCACCAGGAAAGCATTGGTGATCTCACGCTTGGCACTGAAGGATTTACCGGAACCCGGTGTGCCCAGGATCAGGCCGTTCGGGTTTTTCAGAAGCTTCCTGTCCACCATGATCAGGTTGTTGGAAATGGCATTCAGGCCATAGTACAGGGCTTCCTTTCCGTTCTGGAAAAGCTCCTG
>JAZASQ010000284.1:0-1741 GCA_036343235.1 Lachnospiraceae bacterium | reverse complement strand
CCGCGAGCCGCTTCATGAGCGGAATGTCGTCGTTTTCCGTCAAGCCTGCGAGCGGCGGGCGGCCGGCTTTTTCGATGGCCGTCACGGCTTCGGAGGTCTCCTTGAGGAGGCGCTTTACATTATTCTCATTCGAAGAAGGGCTGGCGGAGAGACAGAGGGCCTTCCCGGCGGGCGTTCGGGCCTCGGAAGAGAGGCGCTCCAATATTGTGTCAAATTCCAGAGTCTTAAAAATTCTTTCGTTCATAATTTTGTGATACAAAAATCCAAGCTTCGGTTTCCATCGAACCGGCAGCATTCGTTTGGCTGTTTTGCCATGGAGCGTCGTGCCAATCGGAAACGGCCGAAAGTCCATGGGCCTGTCTATTCTACCGAAAAACAGCCTGCGCCGCAACGGGGACACTTGCACAGAATGAAATTCCATGTTTTAATAGGGGGCAGTGTTTGCATTAGAAAGAAGAATCAAATGGTCTATATCAACGAACTCGTGAACGGGCAGCACATACAGGAAACCTACCTCGTGCGGAAGATTACGGTCGGCAAGACGAAGGCGGGCAAGGACTACTGGTCGGTGACCCTCGGCGACTCCACCGGCTCCATCGACGCGAAGATCTGGAGCCCCGGTGATCCCAATATCGCGGAGTTCAACGAGCTCGACTATGTGGACATCAGCGCGAACGTGCAGGAATACCGGGGCGAGCTCCAGCTCATCGTGTCTTCCGCACGGAAGGCCGACCCCTCGGAGGTGGACCCGGCCGACTTCATGCCCTCGACCCAGAAGAGTGTCGAGCGGATGTATTCGGAGCTGCTGTCGCTTGTGAACAGTGTGGGAGCCCCTTATTTCAAGGAACTCCTGCTTTCCTTCTTTGACGATCCGAAGATTTCCGCCGAGTTCCGTAAGCACTCTGCGGCAAAGAGCGTCCACCACAGCTTCGTGGGCGGCCTCCTCGAGCACACCCTTTCCGTGACGAAGATCTGCGACTTCTATTCGCAGAATTATTCCTTCCTGGACCGGGACCTCCTGATTACGGCGGCCCTCCTGCACGACATCGGGAAAATCTACGAGCTGAACGACTTCCCGGCCAACGACTATTCCGACCCGGGCCAGCTCCTGGGCCACATCTATATCGGCGCCCACCTCATCGACGAGCGGGCGGCCGCCATCGCGGGCTTCCCCGAGGTGAAGAAGAACGAGCTCGTCCACTGCATCCTTTCCCACCACGGGAAGCTGGAGTTCGGCAGCCCGAAAGAGCCGGAGCTGGCCGAGGCCATCGCCCTGTCCTTCGCGGACAACGCGGACGCCAAGCTCGAGACCTTCAAGGAGGCCGTCGACAGCAAGGTCGGCAGCGGGGACGAGTACCGCTGGCTGGGCTTCAACAAGTATCTCGAGAGCAATATCAGAAAGACGACGCCGGAAGACTATGGAGAAGAATGACGTTTTAGAAACGGAAATCACGGGCCTCACGGCGGACGGCGAAGGCATAGGTCATTCCGGCGACGGGATGGCCTTTTTCGTCAAGGGCGCCCTGCCCGGCGACACCGTAAGGGCCGGCGTGACGGCCCTGAAGAAGACCTTCGGCTACGCCCGCCTGATTGAGGTGCTCAAACCTTCTAAGGACCGGGTGGTGCCCGTCTGCCCCGTTGCAGGAAAATGCGGGGGCTGCTCTGTCATGCCCCTTTCCTACGAGGCCCAGTGCCGGGTCAAAAGCGACATCGTCCGCGAGGACCTCATCCGCCTGGGCGG
>JAZASQ010000283.1:0-1755 GCA_036343235.1 Lachnospiraceae bacterium | reverse complement strand
GTCGGGCATGTCTTGGCGATGAGCTGCTCAATGAGCTTGTTCTCACTTTCTTCTTCAGCGGCCTTGGCCTCTGCCGCAGCCTTCTCCGCAGCCTTTCGCTGTCTGATGGCCTCTTTTATCCGCTCTGCCCTGGCCTTCTCGTCCTCAGTGCGCTGCTGTTTCTTCCTGCGAATCTTGTCCCTGGCCTTGCGGAGCCGTTCTTCCTGGGCTCTCTCAACTGGCGGCATTTAACTTATTTTCTTTTCGATTGCTACCGCCAGCGCCAAGTCCTCAGACTTACCAGTCTGCCGGAGCTCCTCGACATACTCTGCTGCATTCTTTCTGATTTCCTGCCTGGTCATTCGGCAGCGCTTCATCAGCTCCGGCTCATCAAGCTCCCCGCCTGACTTCAGGACCTTCACGAGCTCTTCGATGCGGTACTTCTCGTAAAGATGACTGCTGCCTCTCTGCTCCTGGTAAACCCTCTCGATAGGCTTGTCTCTTCTGGTCTTCCCTCTAACAGCCCGGCTTGTGGCATTGAGGTCAATGCCATATCTTTCGGCAATGACGCAAAACCGTTCCCTCATCGCCCTGAGATCCCTGTTGCTGTAATGGAGCCTGTGCCCGTCTGCGCTCCGGTTCTTTATCAGGACATGAGCGTGCGGATGTGCCTTGTCAGTGTGGATTGTCCAGATGTACTCAAATCCCCGGTTCTTAAATTCGGCCTCTGTGAAGTCCCGGACAGCCTTCTTCAGGGCTTCCGGATCTGTCCCCGGTGGCGTTGAGACAATGAAACGCCTTGCAAGCTTGTCTGACGGCCTGCCGGCTCCGGTCTGCTTCTGCAGCTCCTCATCCTCGACCCAGCTCCGCATCCTGTCGTCAATGGCCTCTGTGCCTGCAAGTACCTGGCCCTCGTCATCTTCGCACTCCAATTTCCCGTTCCGGGAAATGTATCTGCCGGACTCCTGAAGATGATGCGCTGACTTGACGGAGGTCTTGTCGAATTTCATGACAACCTCGGACCGCCCCGCTGCGAACTTCTCTGCCTTGGCCCTTGCAGACATGCCGCCGCCGTACGTCGGGAAGAGACGCTGAACTGCCGATGGTTTGACGTCATGAGAGTAAACACGCCGCCCGAACTTGATTTCCTCTTCTTCTTTTTTCGTCATCAACGTTTCCTGTTTACTGTTTCAGCTTTTTCCCTGCATTGACTGCCGTCAACAGAATCTTCCGAGCTCTGGAGCGAAACTCCCTGTTCTTCTGCTCCATGTCTTCCAATATCTTGATCAGCTCGGCCGGATCAAACTGTATCCCCGCCCTGCCCGGCTCCTGGGCCAGGATGTTGAGCAATCTGACAAATTGATTGAGGTTGCTGCCGACACGACTCATCTCGGACATGGCTTTCTGCATTGCCTGGAGCTCATCTGCCGCAAAAATCGGCGGATGTTCAAGGATCATCCGAAGCAGTTTCAGGACAGTCTTTGTTACTCTCGGCTCTTTCCATGCCGCCTGCCATAAAGCCAGATTCTTCAAATCCTGCTCTGACAGATTGACACGGATACAGGAGCCGTTCTTCGGCTTTGCTCCCTGCATCGCATTCTCAAAATCAACGCTGAGATGAAAAATATTCTGGTGGGCAAGCGCATTTTCAATGAGCAGCCTGGCCATTGACGATGGCCCTTGGCCCTGCGCTTCTGAAAATTTTGTCCAAAGCTCTTTTTGCTGCGGAGTCAGAGCGACGCTCAGAACCGTCATTTTTGCCATCTTGACCTCCTG
>JAZASQ010000282.1:0-1760 GCA_036343235.1 Lachnospiraceae bacterium | reverse complement strand
ACTCGGGTGACCGAGTCGGGGAAAGAAGGAAGAGGCGAAACCGAGACCTAAAGATCAGAAACCAGTTATCAGGCTTCGACGGTGGGAAAGCTGGCAAAAAGCACCATATCCCATTGGGAAGACCGCACGGAGTAGAGCAGGGGGGCGCTTGGGGAAAGGAACGTGACTTACCCTATGAGGCCTCGGCTGGGGAACCATCCGAGGAGTCAGCAGAGGCCATAGTACCCGAAAGGGGAAGGGCTGAACCAAACAACCGCCAAAGTACGAATGGCAGTCGGAAGCCACATCCCGATGGAAAACGTAGGGAAATTGGAATCCGAGCGGAAAGGATGAAAAGACAAACGCATGAGCCTTCTCGAAGAGGTCCTAAACGAAGCGAACATCGAAAGAGCCATCAAGGCCGTCATGGCCAACAAGGGCGCCCCCGGAGTGGACGGGATGAAAACCGGACAGCTTCCGGAGCTTTTCGCGACGCATGGAAATGAAATCAGGGAGGCAATCCGGAACCGGACTTACGAACCCACGCCCGTCAGGCGGAGGGAAATACCCAAGCCCAGCGGTGGAGTGAGGAAGCTCGGAATCCCGACGGCAAGGGACAGGGTGATACAGCAGGCGATAGCGCAGACAATGTCCCCCAAGGCCGACATTTTCTTCTCGGAATCCTCGTATGGGTTCAGGCCAAACCGCAGTGCCCAAATGGCAATTGTGAGATGTCTTGAGCTCTTCAACGATGGATATGAGTGGATAGTCGATATAGACCTTGCCAAATTCTTCGACAACGTACCTCATGACAGACTCATGTCCAAGGTGCATCTCGTGGTCGATGACGGAACCATTGAATCACTGATTCGGAAGTTCCTGAAGGCGGGATGTGTCACCTCGGAAGGATTTGAGGAGACGGAAGTGGGAACCCCGCAGGGAGGACCGCTATCCCCTCTTCTTTCCAACATCTACCTTGACGAGCTCGACAAAGAGCTTGAGGCGAGAGGGCTGAGGTTTTGCAGGTATGCCGACGACGTCGTCATCCTCGTCAAGAGCCACATAGCGGCAAGGAGGGTGATGAAGTCGGTGGTATCTTTCATAGAAAGAAGAATGAAGCTCAAGGTCAATGCGGAGAAGACGAAAATCGTCCCTCCCAACGGACTGACCTATCTAGGATATTCCTTCTACAAGGACAAGGAGAGATGGAGGGCACGCGTCTCGGAAGAGAAGTTCTCCTCCCTCAAGTCAAAGGTCCGAATGCTGACCCAAAGGAATGACCCCACGACGACTCAGGAGATGTGCAATCGTCTCACCCGATTGTTCAGAGGCTGGATAAACTACTTCCGGCTTGCGGACATGAAGGGCCACATGGAAAAACTCTGGCAGTGGGTCAAAGGAAGGATAAGGGTAATCATCTACAAGAGATGGAAGAAACCGAAGAAGCGGGAAGAGGCACTGCTGAGGTGCTGGGAAATCCGAAAGAAGATGGAGAACATGCAGGGATGGAAGATATCCGAAGGGAGAATGAGAAGCAATGCAAGAGGTATTGCCAACCAAGGCAACCATTATGCCAAAATTGCAAAGAGCGCGACTTTCGCCCATTTCGTATCGGACTTCCTGCTGGAGAAGAAAGGACTTCTCAACCCACTGAAGTATTACCTCGAACGGAGGAAATCGTTGTGTTGATTGGAACCGCCGTATGCGGAAAACCGCACGTACGGTGGTGTGAGAGGGTGGATGGAGTTAAAAGGCCATCACTCTACTTTAATCGGTTGTGT
>JAZASQ010000281.1:0-1772 GCA_036343235.1 Lachnospiraceae bacterium | reverse complement strand
GCCGGCCCCGATCCGGTCTATGATTTCGTATCTTCCGGCGAGCCGGATGCCGCTTTCAAGGCTGTTTGAATTGTCCATTTATAGCTCCACCTCGTCTGAATCTGCAAAAGGGAAAATGACCAGTGCCGTAATATTGTCCGCCCCCCGCCGGGAGTTTGCGGTATCTATGAGGGTCCGTACTTTTTCTTTCAGGGTACCGGAACCTTCTATGATCGACTGAAGCTCCGCATCGGAGACCTCGTTCGTAAGACCGTCCGTACAGAGGAGAACGGCCTCGTCCTCCCGCCCGGCAAAGTCCAGGTCGAAAAAGTCCGTCCGGACCTCGGGTTCCGCCCCGACTGCCCTCGTAATCTTGTGCCGGTCCTTATGAAACTCGGCATCCTCCTCGGAAAGGGCCCCCCGCCGGATCAGTTCCTCGACAACGGAATGGTCTCTTGTAATCTGCCGGATGGAGGTGCTGTCCATACAGTAGAGCCGGCTGTCGCCGACATTGGAAACGGAAAGGTGCTTGCCTGAAAGGACACAGGTCACCATGGTCGTCCCCATGCCGGCCTTGTCTATGTCCTCCCCCGCCTTCTCATATACCCTGGCGTTCGCGTAGGAAACCGCGTCGGAAATGGCATGGACAGGCTCGGGATCATTCACGGCGCGCAGCCTCTCCAGAAGCTCGTCCACGGCATATTCCGAGGCGACCTCACCGGCATTGTGGCCTCCCATGCCGTCCGCAACGACGAAAAGGTTGGGGAGGCCCCCCACCGGGACGTCAGAGGCGAACAGGAAGTCCTGGTTCTGCCGGCGCAGCTTTCCCTTGTCGGTCAAGCCGAAAAAGTTCATTCCAAAAAATCCTTTCCTGTATGTTTGCGTCGAAGCTGGCCGCAGGAACCGTCGATGTCCCGGCCCAGTTCTCTCCTAATAGTAACATTTATCCCGGTCTTTTCAAGTTTCTTTTGGAAGGCCAGGCAGGCCTCCCTGGGCGGCCTTTTGTAGCCGGTTTCGACAACGGGATTCACGGGAATCAGATTCACATGACAAGGGAAGCCCCTGAGCAGGGCAGAAAGAGCCGCCGCATCGGAATCCCTGTCATTCACCCCGTCAATTAAAGCATATTCAAACGATACCCTCCGGCCCGTCTTTTCAAAATAATATTTGCAGGCCGCAATGCAGTCATGTATTTCATAGGTCTTTGCCACCGGCATGATGGCTTCCCTCTGTTCCTGCGTAGGCGCGTGCAGGGACAGGGCGAGCGTAATTGCGAGCCCTTCATCGGCCAGACTGTAAATCTTCGGTACGAGGCCGGACGTGGACAGGGTGATATTGCGCTCGCTCATGTTCTGCCCCCGCCCGTCCGTGATGAGATGGATGAAGGAGAGGACATTGTCATAATTATCAAGGGGTTCCCCTATGCCCATAAGGACGCAGTGGCTGACCCGCTCCCCCGTGTCCCGCTCTATCGCATAGATCTGGTCGAGGATTTCGGAAGCATTAAGGCTCCGCACCTTCCCCCCGATGGTCGAGGCACAGAAGGAGCAGCCCATGGCACAGCCCACCTGGGTGGAAACGCAGACTGATGTTCCGGCCTTATAGGACATGAGGACCGACTCTATGAAGTTCCCGTCGGGCAGGGCGAAAAGGTACTTCTTCGTCCCGTCTATTTTCGAGGTCTGCACTTCCTCTACTGAGAGCGCTGTAAGAACCGCCTTTTCGGAAAGCTTCTCTCTGAGCCCCTTCGAGAGATTCGTCATCTCGTCGAAGGAACGGGCCTTCTTCTCATG
>JAZASQ010000280.1:0-1782 GCA_036343235.1 Lachnospiraceae bacterium | reverse complement strand
GCCCCACAAACACCAGCCCCGCCGCGAAGGCCTTCATTTGCTGCATTTACCACTATCTCCGTTCCTGCGTCCGTGATGCCGACTTTCTTGATCTCAATCCTGCTCATGATCCTGAACCTTTCACTTATATTATTCTGAATCCTCAGTTCCTTCTTCATTCCCGTAAAGCTGATCCATCTTTCTTCTGTTCACTCATAGCAAAGCCTCCCTGTTTTATATTATTCTTTCTTGTACGGCGCCAGCATCAGCGTCAGCCGGGCGCCTAATGCAATGATTGTCTTCTTATAGTTGTCGATGGATTCACGTAGCTCATCCTGCCGGGCTTTCACTTTCAGTGGATCCTGCAAGGTCTCTTCTTCCGTGAAGGGGAACTGCTTCCGGCGCTGCTCCATCTCATCAATCAGGCGGCTGATGGTCTTTTCCAAGCCTTCAATCTTTTCCTTCAGGTAGTCAATGGCATTCATTTCTTCGGTGGGAAGCATCGGGTCGGCCCCGATATGCGCCGTCATCTTTTCGAGCGTTTTCAGGAGCTCGAGGTCTCCGGAACGGAAGGCTGCCACAGTCTCATGCCACAGGGCCTTTTCATGTTCGGTCTGAACAGGGTGCATGTCCGGGTGCAGGCGCTTGGCCAACGTCCGGTAGACTTTCCGGAGTGCAGTCTCTTGTTTCTCCGTCATCGTCTGGCTTTTCAGGTATTCATTCGCATAATCAAGGTCAGCCTTCATGTCCTGCAGCTTCTCCATATAGGAAGCATATTCTTTCTCCAGTTGCCTGTCGATGGCTTCCGCGTCGATGGGCTCGTCCCGGTTGATGCAGGCCTGCACCAGCTCGATCTGCCGCTTCAGGCGCTGATTTGTAACGAAGAGGCTGTACTGCTCGTACTCATAGCAGCCGATCAGCTTCATGTACTGGGCCCTCAGATAGGCTTCATCCTTGCGAATCTGCATGTCCCGCTGCATGAATACAGTTGCTGCCTGTTCCTTCATAGAATCATATTTCTCAAGTAATTCCTGATATTCCCTGTTTTCACCAACTTCGTAATTCTCTGACATTGCTTTCGCCTCCCTTCAATCCTTCAGAAACAGATCCGCCCGGATCTCCACCGTACCCAGTCCGGGATTGCATTCCGTGACCTTCGCAAAAAGCATCTTCCCCGCGTCCATGAGCCGGGCAGGGATCCTGTTCATCTTCCGCGGAATATAGCCGAGCTTGTGGCCTTCCTTGTCCTTCACCATGATGGCGAACTCATCGGCCGGGTTCTTCGGCTCCCGCACAAGGGAAAGCTCCACACCCATGAAGATGGATTCCGCATATTCCTCAATCTCATCAACGTAATAAGTTCCCGCTACCAGAAAGCTATCAAGAAAAATGTCATGAGAGAAGGGCACGTCCGTTATCAGACCACCCTGCTTGATCAGGGAGACCAGGTCAGCCTTCTGTATGATCGAAAGCTCATTATTTTCGCTCATTTCCATCCTCCGCCTCTATCATGGCAAACTCTGCGAGAAGATCCTCCCGTCCGGAAATATACATGCTGCAGCCGCATCGCAATATGCGGTACTGTCTTCTCAATTCTACATTTCTTCCGGAGTGACTGTCCACATGAGAGGGCCTTCTCAATTATTCTCAATCACATAAGAGGTCAAATACCCCGCGGCAAGCCACGGGGCATGCCTGTTTGTTTTTAAGTTTGATGCGCCCCAAGGGGCGGGGTATTGACCCCGCGGCCGTCGCCAAATGTCCATGCAAGCATGTCCACTTGGCTCGTGGCTTCGCGAGAAT
>JAZASQ010000279.1:0-1785 GCA_036343235.1 Lachnospiraceae bacterium | reverse complement strand
CATTACTACGAAGGCTATGACATGGAAGACGTCGTTCTGCCCGAGCGCCTGATGGGGCTCATGGGGGCGGACGTGATCTTCCTCACAAACGCGGCGGGCGGCATCAATAGTGATTTTCATGCCGGCGACCTCATGCTGCTCACGGATCAGATCAGCTTCTTCACGCCGTCTCCCCTGAGAGGGCCGAACGAGGCAGAGCTCGGAAGCCGCTTCCCGGACATGTCGGAAATCTACGACAGGGATTTGCGGGAACTTGCACTGAAAAAGGCCGGAGAACTCGGCATTGACTTAAAGCAGGGCGTATACTGCCAGACGAAGGGGCCCAACTATGAGTCCCCTGCGGAGATCCGCTTTTTAAAGACCATAGGCGCGGACGCTGTCGGCATGAGTACGGCCTGTGAAGCCATCGCGGTCAACCACATGAAGAAGAAAGTCATCGGCATCTCCTGCATTTCGAACCTGGCGGCCGGCATCTCTCCGACACCTCTTACTGAGGAGGAAGTTCTCGAAGCCGGCAAGGCCGTGGCGGAGAAGTTCACAAGCCTGGTGACGGCGATAATAAGCAGCTGTTAGTCTGTCACAAGTGCGAAGCACGTAGTGAGAGACTTACAGATGCTTATACAGGGAGACTTGGCGATTGGCGAGTGCGAAGCACGAAGGCAGAGCCTAGTCGAGTCGGATCGAGGAACTCTAATGAATATTCGTTTCAAAAATGCAAAGATTCTGCAGACGAATCCCGACCACACCTTCGACATCATAGAAGGCGAGCTCTGGGTCGCAGGCGATGAAATCGCCTACGTCGGCGACGGAAGCCATGTACCGGCAGGGGCGCCCATTGCCTGGGACGAGACCCGGGACTGCGAGGGAAACCTCCTGATGCCGGGCTTCAAGGACGCCCACACCCACACGGCCATGACCTTCCTGAGGTCCTATGCGGACGACCTGCCCCTCAGCGACTGGCTGAATAAACAGGTTTTCCCTAGGGAGGCCCAGCTCACGGCGGACGACATCTACTGGCTTTCTATCCTCGGCATCATGGAGTACCTGACAAGCGGGATTACGTCGAACTTCGACATGTACTTCCACCCCCGGACCATTGCCAAAGCATCGAACGACTGCGGTTTCCGGACCGTGCAGACTTCCGGCCTCAACAATTTCTCGACCTCTCTCGAAGAGCAGGCAGCGGACTTTGAGGCCGTAAATGCCATGGGTCCCCTGCAGAGCTTCCTTCTCGGTTTTCATGCCGAATACACGACGTCGAAGGAGATCATGGAGGGCCTGGCACAGCTCTGTCAGAAGTATCAGTCCCCCTGCTGGCTTCATAATTCGGAGACTCAGGCCGAGGTTGAAGGCTGCAAGGAGCGCTACGGAATGACGCCGACGGAGCTCACGGAGTCACTCGGCATGTATGAGTACGGAGGCGGGGGCTACCACTGTGTCTGGTTTTCGGACCACGACTTTGAAATCTTCAAGAAGCATGGTCTCACGGCTGTGACGAATCCCTGCTCGAACTTAAAGCTTGCAAGCGGCATTGCTCCGATTCAGCGTTTCATCAAAGAGGGCATCAACGTCGCCATCGGCACGGACGGCCCGGCTTCCAATAACGCCCTCGACATGTGGCGGGAGATGTACCTGACCAGCACCCTTTCAAAGGTGAGGGAAATGGATGCGGCCTCCATCAAAGCGGATGAGATTCTCTACGCGGCCACAGCAGGCGGGGCAAAGGCCATGGGGCTTTCCTACTGCGACCGGCTCGAAGCCGGAAAGAAGGCCGATATTATTATG
>JAZASQ010000278.1:0-1793 GCA_036343235.1 Lachnospiraceae bacterium | reverse complement strand
TATTACCTGAGGTTTGAAAAGTATGTCAACAGTTTCTGGGAGTCCGCGGACGATGAGCGGAAGGACTATTTTTTCCCTGTGTATCTGTGGTGGAAGCTGACCACCATACTTCCTTTACGCGCGACGGAGTTCCTTCTCCTCCCGAGGGACTGCCTGAAGGAACAGTCCGGGCGATGGGTCCTGACAGTCAGGCGGACAAAGCTGAAGAAGGGACTGCAGAAAGTCGGGTATTCGATAAAAACAGACTTTACCCTCCATGATTACGAGATCCCAGAATGGATGGCGCAGGACATCCTGGCATATATGGAAAACAGCGGCAGGCATCGCAGCCACCCCAAAGACACACTGTTCGCGCCGCAAAGGAAATCCCAGCTTGGATATTTGACTTATCACCAGATGAGACACAGGCTTTCTGAATTCCGTGAAGCAGCCACCGGACGGGAGGATTATCCTGTCAACCTGGGTGATACGAGGCACCTGGCAATGATCAGCCTGATCCTCTCAGGAGGCTCTCCCGTGGTGTGCAGGGAGCTGGCGGGCCACGAAAGCATTGATATAAGCGCGAACTACTACGCCAACCTTTCTACTGTGGTGGAAAGCATTGTTTATGAAAAACAGAGGGAACACAAGGGAGAGCTTTCCCTTGAAGGAACCCTCAGGGTCCGCACCGGCAGCAGGGAATCGATGACGGATGTTGGCGGAGGATCCTGTGACTATGAGGGTATCAGGGCTGGCGATATATCTGAATGCATGAAGAGCTTCGGGACAAACGGACGGTTTGGCGACTGCGTGAACTGCATCCATTTTTATCCTGACAAGCCTGGCCTGCGCATCTCAATGGAGGAGGATTTCCGGAAAAAGGTCGATGATGACGGGCTCTTCCTTATGCGCATGATCGAGCAGGTACGCCGTGGGAACGGATCACAGGAAGATATCATGTCGGCATTGCTGAAGCTGCAGAACAGCAGTGCCTCTTACAGGAAAATACTGGAAAGGGAACAGGGAGGAAAATCGTAATGGCAAGGCCCCAGAAAACAGACCAGCAGCTGCTGGTCAGTGTATTGGAAAGGTATTTTGCGGAAGTCGTCTTCGGAGATCCTTCCGTGATAAGGTTCACAGACCTTGAGAAATATGCGGCCTCTCAGGGGATTTCCGCAAAGGAATACGAGTTCAGAAGGAATAGGGCAGTACGTGCCAGGATGGCGGAGCTCCAGGCGTGCGCGGGACAGGAAGACCAGGATATCGGCACCCTCGCTTATAAGAGCCTCGACATAGAAGGCATGATCAGGAACTGCCGCGACCTTACTGACTTGAAAAAGAAGATGAATGAGGTGGATTCGTATTGGAAGTCTATCTATGACAGGTGCGTTGCTTTATCAGAAGACAGCCGGGCAGCGCTTGTCCAGAAAGCAGATTTTGAAAAAAGGCTTGCAGAGATGCAGAAGGAAACAGACCACCTGAATGCCCTGTATGAAAACTCGGAAAAAGAGAATAACGGGCTTCGGAGGGAGAATGCATATCTGAGACGGATGCTGGAAAAATATTTGTACCCTGATCTCGCACGCCACCTGATGAAAGAAGAACACCTTCCGGTTGACGGTCCCCGGTATGTAACAAAGGAGGCCTTAACGGAGATGGTTGAAGGAAAGCAGCCTCTTCCCTTTGGCGGATTTCAGGCCGAAAAAGAAAAGCCGAAAACGCCGGCCGAACTTCTCCTGGATGAAATGAGGAGGCAGGCAGAGAAATGAACCAGTATCCATTGATCAAGGGAAAAACAGATTTAAAAACGAGAT
>JAZASQ010000277.1:0-1799 GCA_036343235.1 Lachnospiraceae bacterium | reverse complement strand
TATTATTTTTAACACAAAGACACGAAGACACAAAAAAGGCCCTCCCCCCTTCCCCTCCCTATAGGGCGGGGAGTGTAATCTAATTTCATCGATGTGTTTCCTTTTTGTTCCATTTATATTTGTGGTATCAGTTTTAATTTGTATATTTGCCACAAAAATCAAAAAGGTTGTTCTGAACAATAATATCAACATCGTTATTCGTAATCTTTAGTCTCTACCGAATATGTTTGATTTGAAAAGAGTAACTCTATTTCTGGCTGCATTTCTCTTTGCAAGTAATGCCTTTACACAAAAAAAAGGCACAGGTTTCTCTGACCAGCATGCGCTGAATCTTAATAAGGATGATTTCAGGTCCTCCTTCAAGAATCCACCCCTCTCCTATGCACCATTCGTGCGCTGGTGGTGGCCGGGCAATGATGTGGAAACGAATGAGCTTCAAAGGGAGATGAATCTTTTCGCCCGCCATCACATCGGCGGCGTGGAAATCCAGTCGTTTGCGCTGGTCGTGCCTCCTCCCATGGAACGGACGGCACAGATCATGAGTTTTGACACCGATGCCTACTATTCCAATTTGAAGACCGTGATGGAAGCGGCACAGCGGAATGGCATGACGGTGGACCTGACGAATGGCAGCGGATGGCCAGCCTCAGGCTCACATATCTCGGAGGCAGAAGAAAACCGCTCGCTCCAGTACGGAATGGCTGTCATACCGGCAGCGGGCGGCACATTGGAGATTCCAAGGTCAGAACGTCAGGACAGCAAGTTTGCCGAACTTGTGGGGTTACTGGAGGCAGAGGTGTCTGAACCAACTGCCGACGGTTCTCGGAAGATTCAAAAGGTGAAGAAGGTCAATAGCGCTTCTTTCGCTCCTGGAAAAGCCGCTACCGGATTCCAGCGTGTGCTCATTGCGCTTTGGAACGTACCTTCGCAGGAAACGAACATGATTGTGGCCAAAGCAGATGCCGGGAATGTGATGGACCATTTCGACACAAATGTCCTCCGGAAGAATTACGACCATTACTTCGGGGCGGCGACAGGTCTGGATGCGTTCTACGGAAAACCGTTCCGTGCCTTCTTCAACGACAGCTACGAATTCAAGGTGGACCGGCACATCACGGCCGATTTCAGTGAAGTATTCCAGCACCGTCGGGGATATGACCCGACGCCCTGGATGCCTGCCAACATCTGGTACGGCTACAACAACATGTACGATAATGGTCATGCGGCTCCGGAGTTTCGCTTTGGCGACGAAGACTGGCGCCTCCGCTACGACTACGACCTGACGGTGAGCGACCTGGCGCGGAAACATCTTCTCAAAGGTTCTTCTTCGTGGGCGCATGAACACGGGCTGCTGCACCGCACGCAAGCCTATGGACTTCCCATGGACTATATGGGGGCTGCCGGTGATGCCGATATACCCGAGACCGAGAACATGATTTTCGGCGGAGGAAGCGAAGGAGGTCTGAAAATGGTCTCCTCAGGGGCTATGCTCTACAACAGGCCACTCGTCAGCGCAGAATCAGGAGTCCATATCTACCGGGCCCTGATGGTTACGCCCCAGAAACTGCGTTCCATTGCCGACAAACTCCTCTCCAGCGGTATCAACCAGATTATCTGGCACGGTTCCCCCTACAAGTATGAAGTCGCAGGCAATCCCTGGCAACCTTTCTACAACTCCACGATTGGAGTTAACTTTTCCTCTGACCTAAGTGAAGACAACGTCTTCTGGGATGAACTCTCCGATGTGAATCAATATGTCCAGCGGGCCCAGTATCTGATGCGCAGCGGGAAGGCCGAAG
>JAZASQ010000276.1:0-1802 GCA_036343235.1 Lachnospiraceae bacterium | reverse complement strand
CGGGAGGCCACTGAAAAAGGCATCGCTAATGTAACCCTCTGAGAATCGTATAATTGAACGGTCCCTCGAGTTTTCGATTCCATTCTAGGATTTTCGATTCTCGAGGGGTTGTTTTATGAAAAGACGAGGTATTTCCCTCTATTTTCCGCTCTTTTCGCCCAGCATCCGCACGATTCGCTTCAGATTTGACGCGTATATCGCCACCGCCCCCTGCAGGGCCATGCATCCGATTCCGTAGGATTCCGCCCTGTCATAGCCGAGATTGTTCTTCAGTTCCGAGTTCTTCGCCTCTATCTTGTATCGCTCCCGGTACTTCTTCCTGAACTCGTCCGTCTCCTGGAATGCCCTCTGTCTCTCTTGGGCCTCGCTATGGATAGATACCGAGTAAGACTTTGTCCTCTGATTAAAAGCAAAGCAGCCCTCACGCCTTTTGCATAAGACGCATTTACGTGTGTCGAAGTAATGGACCTCCCTGGCCGCCACGTTGTCCCGCGCCTTGGCGACGGCCTTGCGGACGGCCATGTGCCCGGCCGGACAGACATACATCCCCGCATCCTTGTTGAACGAGAAGCCGCCATCTTCCTTGCGGCACCCCTGAACGACATTCGCATTCAACTTCGCGATGACCTTCACGCCCTTCCTTTCGCATTCCTCCAGATTCTCGTTGCTCGAATACGCCCCGTCGCCGATGGCTTCGTCCACCTCCTGTCCGTTCTCGCGACTCTTGTCGATCAGTTCCTGCATGTAGTCCCCATCCGCAGTTTCTCCTGAGGTGACTACGGCGGCGGTCACAAGCCGCTCCTGGTTGATGGCCATGTGCGTCTTGTAGCCGAAGAACTCGTCGTCCTCGCTCTTGTGGCCCGTGCGCGCATCGGAATCGGCCGAGCATTCGAAGTGGTCCTGGATGTCGTCAATCGCCTCCTTTAACAAGTTCAAGTGCTTGGAAACGCCAGGCAGCCGGGACAGCGGCATCTCAGAAACGGCCTGCACGAGCGACTCGGCATAGGACATCGCCTTCTCAATATCCTCCCCCTCATACTTTTCCGGCAAGTCCTTCTTCACGCTCTCGTCGAAGCGGTACAAACTCTTGCGGAGGTCCTTGCCCAACTTCTGAAGAAACTCGCTGGGATAACGGCGGTTCGCACGGGAGCGCGTATGGGTCGAGTCCATGATGATGGACTTCGACTTGATCAGGCCATGCTCCGCGGCCACCTTCAGGCTCTGGGAGATCAGCTTGTCCATCAGCTCCGGATCCTGGAGCCGCTGTCGGCGGAAACGGGTCAGGCTGCTCGGGTCGATCATCTCCGTCTGCTCCGGAGGCAGGCCCAGGAAGCACTTGTACGCCATGTTGTAACGGGACTGCTCCACCACATCGACATCGGACCAGTTATCAATCACCTTGATTAACAGGTACTTGAACATCACCCGCGGATCGATGGCCGTGCGACCGTTGTCTTGACAATACTTGTCCTTCAACTCATCAAAGATGAATTCAAAGTCATTGCATAGTTCCTTGAACTGACGGAATTGATTGTCCTTCGGAACAATCAAATCGTATAGATCCGAGTATGGGCCTAAGTTCAGATTACCTTGTAAATTGAGCATAACCATCTGTAATTCAACAGGTTAAAGTTACAAAAAAGATAGCAGACTACCAAATATAACTTGGTCTTCTGCTATCTTTTTCAATAGGCCCGAGAGCCTATTCAGAGGGGTTTTTCAGTGGCCTCCCGCAAGGTGCACCTCTCTACATTTAAAGAGCTGACGCTCTGCGACTTACAGTTCCCAGGCGAGGGCGGAGG
>JAZASQ010000275.1:0-1816 GCA_036343235.1 Lachnospiraceae bacterium | reverse complement strand
AGTGCCGTCGTGCCTTCACTCTTGTAATTGTCCGAGTTCAGGGCATAGACGGAGACGGTGATATCGCGTTTTGCATTATCAAATTCTGCCACCGGAGAAAGAGTTTTCACATATTCCCCCGGGCAGATCCGTCCGCTTTTGTACAGGAGTTCTCCTGTGTCTGTATCATGAATCTCGCAGAGGAGATCCACGGAATTCTCAGTAGAATCCGTAAAATAAATATTTAAAGATCCGTCTTCCTGCCGGTAGAGGTTCGCCGCCAGGGAAAAGGAATAGCCGAAATCACTGTCCACCCGCTTGTAGAGGTAGCCTTCATCCACTTCAGGCTCCCCCTTTTCCGCTGTCCGCTCATGGGCGGGCGGAGAATAGAGCCGGTGCAGACCAAATATCAAAAGACTGATAAAAAGTACCGCCAAAACGATTACAAGTATCGTCTGAGCCCGTCTTTTCCGATCTGTGGAAACGGATCGATAGACCTGTCTGTGTGTCATCCCGATCCCCTCACTCTATAGAAAGATCCACCGGCAGACGTGAATCCACCATAGCCTTGCTGTCATCCGTCATGCTGTATGCCTGCAGAACAATCGTTCCCTCCCGGGTGCCTGCATTGATGCGGTCGATTCCGTCGTTTGTCAGAGTCAGGTAGTTCAGGCTGTTGCCCGGAAGAATAGCCCCGGATTCCGCCATCATTCCGCCGTCGGACTTGTCTTCCAGCCGCACGACAATCTTGTTCGTCGACTTCGATGGATTCGTAAAGTCGAGATAGGCGTGCCCGGTGGAAGGGTCGATATGAATCGTCTGGTTGAAGCGGAAAGAAATCGTCCGCTGACCGGTAGATTCTGTCGGTTCATCTTCGTCATCGTCTGCCACAATCTGATGCCGGTCTTCTTCAATCGGGGCATAAATCTGATCCGATGCGTCGCCCGGAATGACAGTAAACCCGATAACTCCGGCAATGGCGAGGCCTACAGAAAGCAGAACAATCGGAAAAATCGGAACAAGGGCTTTTTTGATCCGGTCGGCTGCATAGCTCCGCTCAATTGTTCCACGGTTTACTCCGGCGATGCCGCCCATGGACAGGCGGTCACCGGACCCGTAGAGGTCTGCCACAACGCCGCAGCAGGAAATTCTTCCTTCATTGACCCCGCAAAGGCCTCCGACATTACCCTCACCCTTCACGGATATCTCCAGAGAAAGATTTTTAACTGTCCCCTTCAGATGCCCGAAAAAACCGGCATTCCCGATATTTTTCTGTGCAATTCGAAAATTCCGGATGGTAAACCCGTCTCCGTCAAATTCTCCGGAGAAGGCATTCTGGGCGCTTTCACCGACAGGAGAAAGTTTTCTGTTTCCGCAGTCAATATCTGCAGTCAATCGAAAGCGCCCATTCAGGATCCGTTCATCTTTTCTGGCAACACCGGCCGCAAAAGCAGCCAGACTCTGATAGTCCTTGATCGTATAGATTTTTCGTCCGTCATTTGCGGAAGGAGCCTCGCGCCAACTCTTTTCCCGAAAAAACAGAGAGGTCACCTCTCCCGGAACATTCCAGATGTATTTTGTATCAAAGCCAAGTACTTCAGCATCAGCAGCCTCGCGGACTTTTTTTCTCACAAGGCGGCCGTTTGCATCAAAGAGTTCCGTAATATCAGAAGCATTCTCCGAGAAGGACGTACAGATACTTCCGGTATTCTTCCCGGCAACCCTGTCTCCAAGCCCGTTGCCTGACCGGATATAGGCGTAGCAGTCTGTAATCTTCCCGGCATTTGTACCGGTAATTCCTCCGTACCTTTCCTCTGCTTCCGCCATTGTCTGTCCT
>JAZASQ010000274.1:0-1838 GCA_036343235.1 Lachnospiraceae bacterium | reverse complement strand
AATTCCATCGGCTATCTCAAGGACGGGAAAGTGACTACCATTACGAACTTCCCCTATTTCAACAATTTCGATGTCTTACTTGACGGGGACACGGCCTATATTCTTTCCAGTGTCGGGCTTTACGTGCTTTCCGCAGCTGACCTTGCGGGAAATGCGGAGGATATGCAGTACAGCTTCTACGGGGTCAATGAAGGCCTGGACCAGGCCATGATGGCGAACAGCTTCAACTTCCTTTCCGGGGACATGCTGTATTTCTGTACGTCGGCCGGCTTCATGAGCTTCAAGACGGATTTTCTCACCCATACCTTCATCAAGTACGGGCTTGGCGATGTCTATGCGGACGATACCCTGATCAGGGCCGGTCAGGACGGACGCTATACAATCCCTGCGGAGACGGCGGTCATCAAGATATCTCCCTCTATAAGGAACTTCTCCCAGTCCGGGGTCTATGTCCGGATGAATATAGAGGGCATGACAAAAAATACTTCCGGTGTTCTCTATGAGGATGCGGAGCCTCTTACGCTTACAAATGCGAAGAAGGGAACGTATGCCATCCGGATGGAAATCATGTCCTCGCCGAACGGAGAGGTACTTTCAAACAGCAAGTTTTATGTGGAAAAGGAACCCCGCCTTTGGGAGAACCTCTGGTTCATGGTTCTCATGGCCATCCTAGCCGTGGCCGTTATTGCATTTATCGTCTATCTGATTCTCCGCATCCTGCTGAAAGCCCGGAGGCGGCAGGACCTGGAGCAGATGCAGAAAAAATTGGAAGAAGAACTGGCGGAGAAGACCAAGACCATCAAGGCTCAGGAAGAGGAGACAGAGAAGCTTCTGATGGAGACAGTCGAAGCACTCACGAATACCATAGATGCCAAGGACACCTATACGTCCGGCCATTCCAGGCGCGTGGCCAAGTATTCCCGCATGCTGGCGGAGAAGCTGGGACTTTCCAAGGAAGACTGCGACCTCATCTACCGGGCCGGGCTTCTGCACGATGTAGGAAAGATCCGGGTGCCGGAGGAGGTCATCAATAAGCCCGGCCGCCTCACGGATGAGGAATTCGAACTCATGAAGATTCACCCTGTGGCCGGATTCCGTATCATCAGCGGCATCTCCTGGGACAAGCGGATCTGCTACGGGGCCCGTTTCCACCACGAGCGCTATGACGGAAAAGGCTATCCGGACAAGCGGGCGGGAGAGGACATCCCCCGGATTGCCCGCATCATCGGCGTGGCCGATGCCTATGACGCCATGAGCTCGAACAGAAGTTACCGGGCCCATCTGCCCCAGGAGGCGGTCCGGGAGCAGATTGTGAAAGGCCGCGGCACCCAGTTCGATCCGGAGGTAGCCGACGCCATGCTGGCCCTCATAGACGAGGACAAGGATTATAAGCTCTGCCAGTCGGATATAGGCCGGCGGAGTGTCCTCATCACCGATGACGACAAAATCAGCTTTGTCATGGCAAAGAAGATTCTCCAAGGCGTCGGCAATGTGGAAATCTCCTATGCAAAAAGCCGGGAGGAAGAGATGGCCCTGCTCTCCGAAAAGTCCTTCGATCTCGTCCTGCAGGATATCTGGCTTCCGGACGGCTACGGCCTCGACATCATGAAAGAAATCCATGAGACAAATCCCAGGCTTCCTGTCATCATCATGTCCGGCGACATGGACCTGCCCCTCTTCGAGCAGGCTATCAACACCGGCGCGGCGGACTTCGTCACGAAGCCTTTCACGGCCAGCGAGCTGGAGGAGATGGTTAGGGGCATCCTCTACGACTAATATTTCGGGAAGAATATGTGAGCATTAAAAAATCCCCGGAAGCCGATAGCTTCCGGGGATTT
>JAZASQ010000273.1:0-1845 GCA_036343235.1 Lachnospiraceae bacterium | reverse complement strand
TTGAACCAAATCACGCTTGCGCGTGAAGCCTTTCTTGTTTCTTTTATCCGCCGTTGCATCGGCGGTCTTTTTCTTTTACGATAGCTTCATCCTAAAAAGAAAGAATCCCTACGGATGATAGCTTTGTTTGGCGACTCAGTTCATCATACCGTAGGGATCCCCCACGGTTATGAGTCTATCTTATTTCGCTTCATTTCTCAAGTGCTGTCGGGCCCCTCCCGTAAAGTTTTCTGTAACTGCTGACAGATCTCTTTACAGGAGGACCTTCACTATGCTTGAAGCCAACATCGCTCTTATTGAAAAACACAGGGATATCCTTTCGTTCCGCGACCTTGCTCCCGGGACAGTTGCCTCTTACGTTTCCTATCTGAAAACTTATATCGAGTGGGTCGAAGACCAGCTCCCCGGACGCACACTTTCTTCCGTCTCCTGGGAAGAGGTCCGGTCCTATATCCGCTACCTTAAGGATGTCCGGAAACTGAATCCCCGTACCGTCAACGTCCATATCGCCCAGCTGAGGGATTTCTTTCACTACGTGCTGCACAGGGACTGGGATAAACGCGAAGTCCCTTTCCTACACTTTGACCAGTTCCTTCCGGCTGTCCCGACAAGGGAACAGGTCAATGCCATCATCGATTCCATCACAAATATCAAGCACAAAGCTGAGATCGCTCTTTTGTATTCCTCCGGCATCCGGGTCAGTGAACTCTGCCGTCTGCATTGCCGGGATATATGGCACTCCAGGAACTGCATCTATATCTCCCGCAGCAAGAACCGTTCGGATCGTTATGCTGTCCTCTCAGACAGAGCGTATGACCTGCTTGTCTCTTACATCCGGAGCGCTTATCACGGCGCGGGCCCGGACGACTGGCTCTTCCCCGGGCAGAAGGACGGCTCCCATATCTGCGAACAGTCCGTTTACAACACCTTTATCCGTTACCTTGAAAAGAACGGGTTCGGTGATCTTGGATTCAACCTGCACTCCCTGCGCCACGCTTTCGGCCTCCACCTGTATGAATCCGGTGCGGATCTGATCTCCATCAAGGAAGCCATGGGACATAAGTCTCTTTCTTCCACGGAAGTCTATCTGGCTCTTGGCATCGGCAGCGGAAGGAGCGTGAAAAGCCCTTATGACTTCGAATGATTATCCTGTCCGTGAAGCCTTCCGCCGCTTTTATCCGGAATATCTGACGTTCCATCCTTCCCTTACAGAAGAAAAGCGGAAAACAGCCGAAGCCATCATGCGCTGCAAGACAGGTGAACTTGGATTTGACGTCAGCTATTGCGAAGACTGCGGCTTCCCGCTGATCCACGCCGTTTCCTGCAACAACCGCTCCTGTCCCTGCTGTCAGGCGCCTCTGGAAAAGAAGTGGGAGCTTGAAAGGAACACAGAACTCATTGAAGGGATCTCCTACTATCATGTCGTTTTCACGATACCTCATGAGCTGAATACTCTGGTCAAAGCCAACCGGAAGGCCCTACTGGGCCTGCAGTTCAGATGCGTACAGGAAACGCTGCTTTCGCTTTGTGCGGACAAAAAGTTCCTTGGCGCCAGGCCGGGGATCGTTTCTGTCCTCCATACCTGGGGCCAGAAGCTTTCTTTCCATCCGCATATCCACGTCTGTATCTCCGGCGGCGGGATCACGCCGGCCGGACAGTTCGTGGAGGCAAAGCATAAAGGCTTCTTCCTGCCTGTGGCCGCCATCGCCTCTCTTTTCCGTGGAAAATACCTGGCCCGTCTGAAAGAGCTGTATGAGGCGGGCGTACTCGATCTTTCTCATACACAGGAACTTTCAGATGCTTCCCGGTGGAAAGCTTTCATCGACTGCCTGTATGGAAAACGCT
>JAZASQ010000272.1:0-1849 GCA_036343235.1 Lachnospiraceae bacterium | reverse complement strand
CGCTTCGAGGTTCCCTTCCGCAAGAAGACCGTTGTATCCACCATGTACGATATCGACGTGCCCGGCTACGGTGTAGAAGGAGTCAACAAGCTCCACCTCTTCGACCTGGACACCGTGGATGACGGCCTTGTGGGCAACGAGTCCATTGCCTTTGACAAGACGAATTTCGAGAAGAATCTTACATTATTCCTCTATCCGGATGACTCCGACCGGGACGGGCAGATGCTCCGCGTTTACCAGGAATACTTCATGGTAAGTAACGCTGCCCAGCTCATCCTCAAGGAAGAGAAGGACAAGGGCCACAATCTCCATGACCTGGACAAGCACGTGGCCATCCAGATCAACGATACCCATCCTTCCATGGTGATCCCTGAGCTCATCCGTCTCCTGCAGCTCGAGGGCTTCACGATGAACGAGGCCATTGACGTCGTGACAAAGACCTGCGCTTACACGAACCACACGATTCTCGCAGAAGCGCTTGAAACCTGGCCCATGGACTTCATGGAGGAGGTTGTACCTCATCTCCTTCCCATCATCCGGGAGCTCGATAACCGGGTCCGGGAGAAGTACGAGGACAAGTCCGTCCGCATCATTGACGACGGGAACCGGGTCCACATGGCCCATATGGATATCCACTACGGCCACAGTGTAAACGGCGTCGCTGCCCTGCATACCGACATCCTGAAGGATACCGAGCTCCACAATTTCTACGTTCTGTATCCTGAGAAATTTAACAACAAGACGAACGGCATCACCTTCCGCCGCTGGCTCCTCCACTGCAACCCCCGGCTTTCCTCCTACATCGAGGAACTGATCGGACCCGACTTCAAGAAGGATGCGGACAAGCTGCAGGATCTCCTGAAATACGAAAACGACCCCGAGGTCCTGAGAAGACTCGGCGACATCAAGCGGGACAACAAGCGGGCTTTAGCTGACTACTTCCGCAGTGTTCAGGGGGTCGATATCAATCCTGATTCCATCTTCGACGTGCAGGTGAAGCGTCTTCATGAATATAAGCGGCAGCAGATGAACTGCCTCTTCGCCATTCATAAGTACCTGGAGATCAAGGGCGGCAAGAAGCCCGAGACCCCGATCACGATGATCTTCGGTGCAAAAGCAGCGCCTGCTTACGTCATCGCAAAAGACATCATTCATTTAATTCTCTGCCTCAGCGACCTCACGGCAAATGACCCGGATGTGCGCGACTACTTCCGCGTTGTCATGGCGGAGAACTACAATGTCACCTACGCAGGCAAGATCATCCCCGCCGCGGAAATCTCCGAGCAGATTTCTCTCGCATCCAAGGAGGCTTCCGGAACTTCCAATATGAAGTTCATGGCAAACGGGGCTGTAACGCTTGGCACCGACGACGGGGCGAATGTCGAAATCCACGACCTGGTCGGCGATGACAATATCTATATCTTCGGCAAGAAGTCCGATGACGTCATCAAGCTCTATGCTACACAGGGCTACCACGCGAACGAAATCTACGAGAAGGACGAAGAGATTCATAAGCTCGTTGACTTCATCACGGGCCCCGAGCTTTCCGCCATCGGAAACCGGGAGCAGCTGGAGCGCCTGCACCACGAGCTCATCACGAAGGACTGGTTCATGACCCTGCTCGATACGAAGGAATATATCGAGACCAAGGACAAGGTCTACAGCGACTACAAGGACCAGCAGGCCTGGAACCGGAAGGCCCTCGTGAACATCGCCCATTCCGGCTATTTCTCATCCGACCGGACCATCCGCCAGTACAACGACGAGATCTGGCACCTCAAGTGATTTCATTATTATAATAATGTAAAACAAAAAGAAAGGCCGGGCCCGCACGGGGTCCGGTCTTTTT
>JAZASQ010000271.1:0-1854 GCA_036343235.1 Lachnospiraceae bacterium | reverse complement strand
TGGCGAGGATCTGGACCCGGCCAGAAAAAGCCAGCTCCGGACACAGATCGCCGAAGCGAACCACATATCCAGAAGGACACTGTACCGGCTGGAGGCCGCGTGGCGTAAGGAAGGTTTCAGCGGACTGCGCCCGATGGACCGTGCAAAGCGCCGCTCTCAGAAGCTCCCGGACAACTTTGATGAGATACTGGCAGAAGCCATACAGCTCAAAAAAGAGGTTCCCACACGCTCTGTCGCCAGGATCATCCTGATCCTGGAAATGGAAGGGTGGGTGCTTCCGGGAGTCCTGAAGCGTTCGACGATGCAGCGCCATCTGTACAAGGCGGGATTCGGCATCAAGCAGATGAAGCGCTATACAGAGGCACGCAGCGCGACTTCGAGGCGGTTCTGCAAGCCGCACCGGATGATGCTTGCCGAATGCGATATCAAGTACGGGTTAAAGCTCCCCGTCGGAGAAGGTGGGAAAAAGGTACAGACCTATCTTTCCGCGCTGATCGATGACCATTCCCGTTTTATCCTCGAATCGCGCTGGTACGACAACCAGGAAGCCACGATCGTGGAGGATACCTTCCACCGCGCGATCCTCAAGTGGGGTGTGATGGATGCCTGCATGGCAGACAACGGAAAACAGTATGTCTCCACTCAGCTCACACGCTCGCTTGAGCGCCTCGGGATCCGGTACATGCACGCAAAGCCCTATCATGCCTGGTCCAAAGGCCTCATCGAGAAGTTCAACTCCTTTGTTGATGACTTCCTGGATGAAGTAAAGCTCAAGGACGTAAAGTCCATGGACGAACTCAATGGGTACTGGCAGGTCTGGGTTGAGGAATACTACCACAACAAGCCCCATGACGGCATCCGCGAGTATTATACGAGCCTGAATGTGCCTGTCCCGGCAGAAGGCATCACACCGGCGCAGGAATGGAACCGTGACAGCCGTGCCCTCAGGTTCCTTGACGCGTCCGTCGTTGCGGAAGCCTTCCTCCATCACGAGTCCCGCGAAGTCGACAAGTCCGGCTGCATTTCTTTTGAGGGGCGCAAGTATGACGTCAGTGCCGCGCTGGCCGGCAGGACCGTGGAGATCGCCTATGACCCCATGGCGCCGGAGACGGTCACGGTGACATGTGAAGGGACTGCCCCGGTAACGGTACATCCCCTCGCGATCCCCGAATTCTGTGACAGGACCCCCGTTGTTCCGTCCAGCATGCAGGAGAAGTCACCGGAGACCTCACGTTTCCTGGATGCCCTCAGGGAGAAGGCGGAAAGGAACCGCCAGCGCCGTATGAGCGCGATCTCCTTCTCCGGCTACGGAAAGGAGGTCTGATCCATGTACAGAGACTTCTTTGGGATGGAGAACATCCCTTTCTCACGGAACGTTCCTCCGGAAATGCTGTACGAATCTCCCGCTATGGCAGAAGCCCTCGGCCGTATGAAGTACGTCTCCAAAGAGAAGCTCTTCGCCGTAGTGACGGCAGACGCGGGATGCGGGAAATCCACACTGATCCGCAGACTGGTCAGCGAACTGCCGCGGGAAAAATATATCGTCCTTTACCTGTCGGATTCAAAGCTTACTCCCAAATGGCTTTACAACGGGCTCATCCAGCAGCTTGGAGGAACGCAGAAGTTCTACCGCGGTGACGCGAAGCTGGAACTTCAGAAAGAGATCGAGCTGATCCGCGGGCTTCAGAACAAAAATGTCGTATGTATCCTGGATGAGGCACACCTGCTCGACAAGGAGACACTGGAGGAGCTGCGCTTCTTTCTGAACACAAAGATCGATTCGGAGAGCCCGCTGGCCCTGATCCTGGTCGGGCAGACGGAACTCCGTACGGAAAAGCTCCAGCTCCAGAGATA
>JAZASQ010000270.1:0-1857 GCA_036343235.1 Lachnospiraceae bacterium | reverse complement strand
TACGACCGGGGCGGCGAGGCCGACAAGATCATCGACCTCCTCATGGACCACCACAGCATCGACATCGAGTGGGGCAACCACGACATGCTCTGGATGGGCGCCGCCTGCGGCAACAGGGCCTGCTGCGCCAACGTCGTCCGCGTGAACCTCAAATACCATTCGACCCGCATCCTCGAAAACCGCTACGGCATCTCGCTCAGGCCCCTGACCATCTTCGCCCTGAAGCATTACCCGGCCACGGACCCGGAAGAGGCCGCCCTGCAGGCTGTCTACGTCCTCTGCCAGAAACTCGAGGGGCAGGAAATCCTCCGCCACCCCGAATACGGCATGGACCACCGCCTCCTCCTGCACCGCATCAATTTCGAAAACTCCACCATCGACCTGGACGGCCACCTCTACAGCATCGATACGGCGCTCTTTCCGACCCTCATGACTAATGTAAACCCCTCAGGCAGTACCTCCGGGGCTCTTGCAGGAAATACCGCAGCAGGGACTCCCGGGCTTTCCGCTGCCTCGTCTTCCGGCGTCCGCAATTCCGGCATCCCCACAGACCGAAATGAGATTGCGAAATACTACGAACTCACGCCCGAGGAAGAAGAGCTGGTGAGCGACCTGGCCCGGGACTTTGCGACCAGCATCGAGCTCCACCGTCACATAGGCTTCCTCTACGACGTCGGCGCCCTCTACCTCGTGTACAACGGAAATCTCCTCTTCCACGGGGCCATTCCCATGGACGAAGACGGCAACTTCCGCCCTTTAACAATTGACGGCGTCCGCTGCCAGGGGCGGGAGCTCTACGACATGGCCGAAGCCAAAGCCCGCCGGGCCTTTTCGGATTCTGCTACCGAAGACGACATTGACTTCATGTGGTTCCTCTGGGGCGGGGAGAACTCGCCTCTCTGCTGCAGGCGCCTTAAGACCTTCGAAAGAAACTATATCAGCGAAAAGGAGACCTGGGCCGAGGAGACGAATCCCTACGACCGCCTGAAAAACGACCCCGTCATCTGTGACCGGGTCCTTCGGGAATTCGGCCTCTATGAAAAATATTCCCACATCATAAACGGCCATACCCCGGTAAGGGCCAGTGCCGGTGAGCGTCCCGTCAAAGCGGACGGCCGCCTCATCGTAATCGACGGAGGCTTTTCAAACGCCTATCATAAGACGACAGGAATCGCGGGCTATACATTAATCTTCAATTCCCACGGCCTCCGCCTCAAGGCCCACCAGCCCTTCGAAAGCGTGGAAGCCGCCATTGCCGGGGACAAGGACATCGAGTCCGACTCGGAGATCACCTGGGTGGCGCCGGAACGGATCTTTGTCAAGGACACGGACATCGGCGCCGGCATCGCCGAAGAAATTTCCGACCTCAAGCGCCTGCTGGAGAGGGAGGGTTAATTCTTCTTAGGCTTTTCTGCCGCTTTTTTGGGCTTATTTCTTTCGCCGCGACAAAAGTCCGTCAATTTTTGCAGGCGCTTGGGCCTATATGCTTTGCTGCAGCAAAAGTCCACCAGAATAGAGCGAATTTGTGGGTCTATGGCTTATTTCAAAGCAAAAATCCGCCAAAGGTGTGCAGGCCCGTGGGCAAATAGTTTGTTTTAGTACAAAAGTCCGCCAGTGGTGTGGAATGAGTCGTGATTTTACGGTCGGATTTGGTAACAAATAAAAAATGGCCGAACGCCTCCTGTCATTGAAGGAGATGGGCTGGAAAAATATAATTGGGGTATCAAACAGTTCCATAGAAAGGGGTTTATAAGAATTATGGAAAACATTCCCGTAGTCAAGCTTGGCATCATCGCGGTTTCCCGCGACTGCTTCCCGATTGCCCTGTCCGAAAAACGCCGGGGCGCCGTCAAGGCC
>JAZASQ010000269.1:0-1858 GCA_036343235.1 Lachnospiraceae bacterium | reverse complement strand
TTTTCTCAATGATATTATGAAAGGTTATTAGTATATCTTTTTCGTTTTGTTTGTCTAACCGCATGTGTAGTGACCGCCGGAAATGTAGGATTGACAGGTAGTAAATAATTTAATTATACTGAAAAGTTACGAGTTTGCCGAATATGAACATTTTTTGTGAGCTGGATCGCTACATGATTTCACTCTATCAAGAAGATTCACCGAAACAACCCCGATCATCAAAGTATTCACCAAGGGCTGCTGACCAGGCAGCAATGCTGTCAAAGAAGATGAACCGGTCTTAGGACCGGCTTTTTTTGTGCCTGTTCTCCTGGAGGTTACTGAAGTTCCGGCGCCGCATGTCCGCATTAAACATATATCCAATCTGTATATATGGCAAGTTTTCAGTATTTCAACCCCACAGGCGTAAATTTAATTTATGAAAATTTCCCCGTGTTTTTCTTGAATTTCCCCTTGCCATCATCATATAGGAATGTGCAAAGGAAATAATACAAGAACTGATAAGGGCCGAAGGCTGAGACCTGAGGCCCGGGAGATTTCAAAAATGTCAAAGAATCATAACAATGCACTCTGCCGCGGAGAATTCGGAGTTCCTACCCTGTTCGACTTCTTCAGCCGCCCGATTTCAGCATTCAGCGGCTTTGACATGGAGGACGAAGGCTTCAAGGCTGACGTAGAGGACAAAGGCGACCGCTATCAGGTGAAGGCCGAGATGCCGGGCGTCAAGAAGGAAGACATAAAGCTCTCCTTCGATGACGGGGTTCTGACCATCAAGGCCGAGCACAACACCGAGAAGAAGCAGGGCAGTGAGAAGAAGGGCTACCTCGTAGAGGAGTGCTCCTACGGCACCTACGAGAGGAGCTTCAGGTTCGATGACGCTGATCCTTCGGACATCAGCGCGGCCTTCGCGAACGGCGAGCTGGACGTATGCCTGAAGAAGCTTCCTCAGAAGCAGCCGGCTGCAATCAAGATCAACTGATAGCTTTCCAGGCTTCCCTGCCTGAATGGTGGCTGGCGGCACCGGGCCTCCGGAGAAATCCGGGGGCCTTTATGTTTCCGGAGAAACGCCCCGGACACCTGCGCATGGCCTCATGGCGCCGGCAATTTTCAGGACTTTTTCCGCTGCCGGGCCTGACTGCCAGCCGCGGCACACACAGACGACGCGCTGGTCCTCAGCAGCGTGACCGTTTCACTTATCCGGCTGCCGGTGTGCTGCTCATACAGTCAATCTGTCATTTTCCTGAATTTCCGGCCGCTGAAGTCCCTGCCGGGGCTGTACGGAGGATCCGCGATAAGGAGGTCTGTGAAGGCATACGGCAGGCAGGGCATTGCGGCAGGGCTGCCTCCAGGTATTGTCCTGTCCGGGACTTCCTCAGGCTTTGCTTCGCCGGTTATGCTGACACGGCGGCCGGGGTGCTGTTTTCCTTCCGCAGCCGGGAAATCTACAGTTTTGTTCCGGGGAGCTTCTTCTTTGGGCGCTGCAGTTTCTCCCTGACGCAAATCAAGTCTGCTGCTCCGCAGGGCCGGAGGCTTCTGACCGGATCTGCCAGGATTCTTCCGCGGCCCGCCGGAATAGCGTCATCCGGCCCCGCAATACGGATATTTTCGGCTCACTGGCTCTGTATGCCAGTCATCAGCAAACCTGTTTATGACGTTAGGCAGCATTTGCTGATTTTGCCGGGATGACATGACGGCGGCAGCGTCTCCCTATGGCAGTTTCTCACGCGTTGTGGTATTTTGCCGCATTGTTTTTCCGGGGGAGGCGGTGCACTGTCCCGCCGTTCCCGTGCCTTTCCGCAGAGAGGAGAAATTCCGGTGTCAAATAAGCCCTTCTTCCTTATCCTTGCCCCGATGGACG
>JAZASQ010000268.1:0-1875 GCA_036343235.1 Lachnospiraceae bacterium | reverse complement strand
GCCCGGGAGGCCACCTGCATCATCAAGATCACGGACGCGGACGGAAACGAGATCGTCTCCCCCGACCGGACGGAGACCCAGGTTTACAAGGAATCTGCCGCCAGACAGATGACAGAAATCCTCGAAGGTGTTATGATTAATGGAACGGCCCACGGAAGAGGCATCCCGAACATGCCCACAGCCGGCAAGACCGGCACCACGTCCGACTCCAAGGACGGCTGGTTCTGCGGCTACACGGCCTATTACACGACAAGCATCTGGATCGGCTACGACACTCCCCGGTCCATGAGGGGCCTGTCGGGCTCCACATACCCCCTCCGGGTCTGGGACAATTTCATGGTGCCCTTGCACAAGGGCCTTACGCCGATTGAATTCCTGAAGCCCGCGGAGGTTTCGGACAATCCCGGAGAGGCCGCAAACGAGGCAGCCGCGGAAGGGCCGGCAGCCGAAGAAGCCGGGGCGGAAGCAGGCGGAGCTGCGGGCGATGCAGGGACTGCAGGCGGCACAGGCGGTGCCGGGACTCCGGACGCCGCAGGGGCAGCAGGCGATGCAGCAGCGCCGTGAAATGCGGGCAGGCAGTATTGGTGTTCTACATTATTCATGAAGGATATAAAAAGCAGGCGGGAAATGAGAGAAGAAAAGTACGTAATCGGCGCCGATCTCGGCGGAACGACATGCAAACTGGGCATTTTCACGGCAGACGGGGAGGTGCAGGAGAAGTGGCAGGTGAAGACGAACCCTGCGGACAACGGCTCCTGGATCCTGCCGGATATCGCGGATGCCGTGGACAAGAAGTTGGAAGCCCTGGGCATTGCGAAGGCTGATGTCAAGGGCCTCGGCATCGGAACCCCCGGAGCGGTCCTTGCTGACGGGGTTGTGAACCGGGCCGTGAACCTGGGCTGGGGCGTCGTTCCTGTCGCGGAAGAGCTCGGCAAGCTGACAGGCCTGCCCGTGAAGGTCGGCAATGACGCCAATGTCGCAGCCCTCGGCGAGTATTGGAAGGGCGGCGGCGAAGGCCTTTCCTCCATCGTCATGGTGACTCTGGGCACCGGTATCGGCGGCGGCATCATCATCAACGGCAAGATCCTGACCGGCTACAACGGGGCCGGCGGGGAAATCGGCCATATTGTGGTGAATCCGGACGAACCTGAGGCCTGCGGCTGCGGCAACCACGGCTGCATTGAGCAGTACGCCTCAGCGACCGGCATTGTCCGCCTGGCAAAGCAGGAGCTGGAGACCTCCAAGGCCGAAAGCATCCTCCGGGCTGATAAGGGTCAGCTCACAGCCAAGGACGTCTTCGACGCTGCAAAGAAGGGCGACGCTCTGGCCCTCAATGTCACAACAAAGGTCGGCAACTACCTGGGCCACACCCTGGCTGTCATCGCAAACGTCATCAACCCCGAGGCCTTCATCCTGGGCGGCGGCGTTTCCAAGGCCGGCCCCATCCTCTTAGACGAGACCCACGCTGTCTTCGAGCGCGATGCCTTCCACGCGGTCAAGAACACGAAGATCCTCCTCGCGAAGCTCGGCAACGACGCCGGCATCTACGGCGCTGCGAAGATGATTATCGGATAAGCTTTCAGCAGCCGCACGTACGGACGAAAAAGTCCTTGCATGGGACTGTGAGTTTTGATATATTAAGTAGTGCTTGTCACGAGGAAAAACCTCTGACAGGCAGAATCGATGCGTGGCTCAGCTTGGTAGAGCGCTGCGTTCGGGACGCAGAGGTCGCAGGTTCGAATCCTGTCGCATCGATTTTTTATGTTCAATACGATTGCGAAGCAACGAAGCGTAGACCGCAGGTTCGAATCCTGTCACACGACTAGGCGTCGAAAAAACCGACGCCAAGTGTGTGACATGCATCGCACGTAGGCG
>JAZASQ010000267.1:0-1910 GCA_036343235.1 Lachnospiraceae bacterium | reverse complement strand
GAATTTGCGATGGTCATAGATCTTCGGACTGAAGACTACAATACCACCGATCCCGCCATCAAGGCCGACAATCTTTTCTTCAGCAATCTTGAAAAAGTACTCGCGCCGATAGTCAAGAAAAATGACGGGCTCATCTCTACCGCATATCTTGGGACCGAAACCGGCCTTCTCGTTTCATATGACAAATACTCCTATCTTTCTGCGACGCCTCCTTCTTCATCTCTTCTCCAGGAATTCCCCCACCTTCCCATCCACAAAGCGATCCATCCCGCTTCCGACGTCGTTCACGCAACGGCTGTAGATCTCGTCCAGGATGTTCGTGTACATGTAGAGGCGGCGGAGGTCCTCGTCGCCCATCAGCTTGACGCGGTACATCAGGGCCCGGACGATGCGGCGCTTCATCGCAATCTCGTCCGACTCCGAGAAGACGCCGGGCTGGGTGGCCCCGGTCGTCTTCAGGTAGTAGGCCTTCCACTCGTTTATGATCTTCTTCAGGACACGCTCCTGCAGGGAAGAATTACGTTCCTCCACCGCCACTGCTCTTGCTGCTTCCATATGCTCTTTCCTCAGCTTTCTATAATCTCTCTTCCGTTCCGTCTATCTGCCTGCAGCCACGCCGCTGCGTATTTTCAATAATCAACGCTTCTGGTATCAAGGCGTTAGCACTTCCATACGTGTCACGCCATTAATACCCTCAACGAGCAATCCGCCCATAGCCCAACAGGTGCGTCTGCCAGTATTGGGTGCCGATGTTCGTGTAGCCGACGCCGGAGCCGCCGGCCGCATACATCTGACCCGGTCCGGTATAGATGCCGACGTGGGTGACGTACTTGCCCGTGTCAGCCGTACCAGTGAAAAAGACCAGGTCGCCGGGCTGGACGTCGCTTGAGCTTACCGGTTTTGAAGAATAATACATGTCCTGCGCACTGTGGGGCAGCTTCACGCCAAGGGTTCCATAGACATACTGGATAAGCCCGCTGCAGTCGAAGCCCTCCGGAGTATTCCCTCCCCAGACATATTTGACGCCTTCATACTTCAGCATCTCGCTTTCCACAGCCGCGTAGGATTCCGGCGCCATGGGCGTGCCTTCGAGCTTCTCCATGACCTTGTTGGCGTAATTCGTGTCGAACTCCGTCGCAGCGATCCCGGTCGCCGGATCCGTGATGAAAGCAAGCGCGGCTTCGTCTGAATAGCAGCCTCCGTAGTTCTGGGCGATGTAGTCGATGAAGGCCTGCCCATAGTTGTAGGCCTGGATAATGGTCTTCCGGTCGACATTCAGAGTTTTTCCGTAGGCCACCAACTGGGCCAGCGTTGCTGCCGCCGACCGGATGGAGTCGTCCGTACTGATATCGCGGCCGTTCGCTGAAATGAAGGCATCCCGAGCAACTCCTTTGAAAGCCCCCATCAGGTCGTTGTTGCTGACCACTGCGTCGCCTCCACTTTCGAGTTCCATGATTGCTAAAAGAATCTCTGTGTAATCCTGTAATTCATACTCTTCCGCCACACTCTCGATCGTCGGCCGGAAGGCTTCCGTCTTCAGGCTGACATCTGCTTTGAAGAGGTCGATGACGCTCATAGCTGCGGCCAGCGGGGCCGTGATACAGCCAACGATGACGATGGCCGGAAGCAGGGCGATGATCAGGGGCATCAGGGCCATGAAGATGGCATTCGCTGCAGCTGCCACAGCTGCCGTGATGGCCGCCACAGTTCCCTGGGATAGGGAGTTCGCATTCATCTCCGTCGGCTTCGTCCCACCGGTCGCCGCACCACCATTGGATTCGGCTGAATCGGCAGGCTGGCCGGCTCCTTCCATCTGCCGCTTTGCTGTCTGGGCTGTCTTCTTTACGGCATTGAAGCCGGCCTTGGCGGCGTGAAGGGCTTCGCTGGCGCCGCCTGTCGCCACGGCTCCG
>JAZASQ010000266.1:0-1918 GCA_036343235.1 Lachnospiraceae bacterium | reverse complement strand
TCCATATAGGCCCCGGCGCTGATCCCCACCGACTTCACGGCGCTGTCCGCCGGCACATATGTATCGACGTGAAAAGGATCTGCCATGAATAATATAGAGATCACCACAACTGCCGGAAGGCAGATGAGATCCAACTTCAGGCCCTTCTTCACGCCCCGCCAGTCCATATAGAATATGAGGTCCAGAATAACCGGAATCAGGACGCCGCCGATAATGAGGAAGAAGAAGTACCAGGGGTTCGAGATGGAACTCGAGCTGGCGAAAAACAGGCTGGTTCCCAGCATGGCAAAGCCCAGGGCCCCCGGAATCGTGACGAAGATCTTCACAAGCGGATACAGGAAGCGGAAGGCAAAGGCGCTGCCTGCCGATTCCGCCGGTCTCTTCTCCGCTGCCAGAAGGAGGAGGATCATGCCGCCGGCTATGTAGCCAAGGAGCTTAAATACCCGATCCGCTGTCATGACCACGCCCGAAAAGAGCACCGGCGACAGCTGGGCCGCTATGGAAAACGTAATCCCGGAATCGGGCACATGGGGGAAGAAGACATCCGAAAGCCAGGCGTAGAGGGCCACAAGGACAGGGGCAATGACGGCGAAGAAGGCCCCCATGCAAACTCCGATGAAGGTCCGGCCCGAAATGACCTGGCCCAGAGAAGTAAACGTATAGGCCGCCAGGAAGAGGAGGATGTCGTAAAGCCCTCTCACTATGGCCTGTCCGAACCAGGCCCCGTTCATGGCCCCGATTCCTGTGGCAACAGCCGCCCCGGTCACATAGGTGATGGCAAAGGGAACGATGACGAGAAGGGCTCCTGAGCACCAGGAAATCAGGGTCATCTTCCTTCTCGATACAGCCGCCGCATTCCAGAAGTCAACAGCTTCCGTCTTATGCAGATAGTTAAATTCCGCAGCCGCTGCTGCAAAGGCCGCAATCACAATAATAATGGTGAGCCAAACCCGGTTGCCCGTCTGCTGACTCAGGAAGATATCGTGGATATCCGGAATCAGGGAGAAGCTGTTCCCGTTGTCCCGGAATTTCCGGTACTGCTGAAATGTCAGCAGGACATTGACCGGATAGATGAAGAAGCCCGCAATCAATATCATCAGAAAGAGCCAGATGCGGGACTTCAGGTTGGCAAAGAAAAGCTTTTTCAGAGATATGGGTTTCATATTATTTTCCTGCCTCCCCTCCATCGGTGAAAAGATTTCTGAGGTCGTAGCCGCCGGCCTGAGTCTCTGAAATGAAGACCTCCTCCAGGGTCAGGGCTACAGGCTCGCAGTATATGGGCTCGAATTCCGCAATCGTGGAAAGGACCTCGTCCCGGCCGCCGCGGACGACGAGGATATTCATGGAGCCCATGGATTCGGACGATACGACGTCGAGCCTCTTCGTGAGGTCCGGGAAGGAAGCCGGATCCTTCAGGACGAACTGGACCTTCTGAATCTGCGTCTTCAGGTCATCAAGGCTCTTTTCCATCAGAACGCCGCCCTTGTGGAGGAGGCCGACAGTGCCGGAGATGTCCTCGATTTCCCGCATATTGTGGGAAGCGATGACGGGAACGATTTTCCGGTCGTAGACGACTTCCGCGATGGCCCCCTTCACGGTCTGCCGCATGACGGGGTCGAGACCGTCGAAGGTCTCGTCGCAGAAGATGTAGCGGGCCCCGGACGAGAGGGCAAGAAGCAGAGAAAGCTGCCTCTTCATGCCCTTCGAAAATGTCCGCACCTTCCGCCGCCGGTCCAGGCCCAGCTTGTCGCAGAGCTTACGAAAGCGCTCCTGCTCGAAACCCGGATGCAGGATTTCCCACAGCTTCGCTGCAGAATCCGGCGTGGCGTCATTTTCAAAGAAGACATTGTCCGCGATGAAGCAGATCTGCTGCTTAATGGCGGCGTTTTCCCAGACATCCTCTCCGTCAATCGTGATG
>JAZASQ010000265.1:0-1939 GCA_036343235.1 Lachnospiraceae bacterium | reverse complement strand
CTGCATGGAAGTGACGAGGACCTATCCCTATGCCCCGGTTTCATCGAAGATTCTCTCATTCATTCCTTACGATACAAATGAGGAAATTCACAGGGTTATGATTACGAATGAAAGTGCCGGTCCGGTCAAAATCCGCCTGACACCTTCCATTCCCCTTTTCGGCCGCAGTGCAGACAATCTCCGGGACCACCGGCATGTGACCAGCCTTCTGAACAGGGCCGGGGTGGAAGAAAAGGGAATTTTCCTCACCCCCTCCATGTCCTTTGACGAGCGGGGCCATAAGCCGAACCGGATGACGACCTATGTGACCGGCTTCGGGGCGGACGGGCAAGAGCCGGAGGCCTTCTATCCGGATCTCGATGCCTTTGTCGGAGCCGGAGACCTGACCTGGCCGGACGGCCTCAGCTGTCCTGCCGCACTCGGTGAAAAGTATGCATATCTTCCCGGTGAACGTCTGGACGGAAGGGAAGTGCTTGGCGCCTTTTCCTTCCCGGAGAGGACGCTGGCAGCAGGAGAGAGCATTGCCTATTTCGTAAAGATCGGAATTGCGGATGATTTGGATGCTGCAAAAGTTCAGGAAAAGCGTCTTTCCGCAGAAGCAGATATTCTGGAAGCCCTGGAAAAGAGCCACAGCTACTGGCTTTCTAAGAGCCCTTTTGCCCAGGAGACCGGAGACAGGTCCTTCGATTCCTTTATGAAATGGGTTTCTTTCCAGCCGACCCTGCGCCGGGTCTTCGGCTGCTCTTTCCTCCCTCATCACGATTACGGTCGGGGCGGTCGGGGCTGGCGGGACCTGTGGCAGGACTGCCTGGCCCTGCTGCTGGCGGATCCGGCCTCTATGCGAAGCGACCTTATTTCCCAGTTCGGCGGTGTCCGGACGGACGGAACGAATGCGACCATCATCGGAGACCGGCCAGGCGAGTTCAAGTCTGACCGGAACAATATCCCCCGCCTCTGGTGCGACCACGCGGCCTGGCCCCTGCAGACCCTTCTTCTCTATATAGAGGAGAGCGGGGACTTTGCGATCCTTTCGGAAGAGGCCCCGTATTTTTCCGATGCCTTCACCCACCGGGTCAGCCGGACTCTTTCGCCTGAGGAAGCTTCTGATGTGAAGCCTTCCGGGGGAACGGTTTTGGAACATATGCTCTTAGAGCAGCTGACGGGCGTATATGACGTCGGCGCTCACGGGAATATCCGCCTCCATAATGCCGACTGGAACGATGCGATGGATATGGCCTCGGAAGGAGGAGAGAGCGTTCCCTTCACGGCCTTCTATGCCGGGAACCTGAAAGACCTGGCGGGACTTCTTACAAGATCCGGTCTCCAAAAGATATCATTGGCGGAGGAAATTTCCATTCTGCTTGCCCCGATGGAAGACAGGGGCAAAAAGCTTTCCATTTCTGAGAAGCAGGCTCTGCTGGAAAAGTACTGTGATGCCGTATCGGCCGGCTTCTCGGGCCGAAAGGCTGAGGTGTCCGTGCAGGAGCTTTCCGCTTTTCTGACCGCCCTTTCGGACAGTATCCGGCAAAGTCTCAACGATCATGAATTCATGAAGGAAGGGGACCTCGGATATTACCGGGGCTACTACGACAATGACGGGAAGCCCCTTGAAGAAATCGGCCGGAAGGACATCTCCCTCATCGCCCAGGTCTACCCCCTCATGTACGGCGTTTCCGATGAAGAAAAGACGGATGAAGTGCTTCGTTCGGCGAAGAAACTGCTTTTCAGGGAAGGCCTCGGAGGCTATGCCCTAAACAGCGACTACGGGGACCATATCCCCCACATGAAGATGGGGCGCATGTTCGGATTTGCCTACGGAACGAAGGAAAACGGGGCGGTATTCTCCCATATGGCCGTCATGTACGCCAATGCCCTGTTCCGCCGGGGCAGGCGGGAGGAGGGGTTCCTCGCCCTGCAGGAACTTTTCCGGGCCTCCATG
>JAZASQ010000264.1:0-1941 GCA_036343235.1 Lachnospiraceae bacterium | reverse complement strand
GATTTCTCGGACTGGGGGTCGAAGCAGAAGGACAATGTCGCGGCCGAGTTTTCCTACTCCGACATGGCGGTGCCCTTCGTCTGCTTTTTCCGGGACGGGCGGGCGGCAGCCTTCGGGGACGACCAGGTCATGCTGTATTCCTCGGACCGGAAGCCTGCCGAGACCGGGGACATCTATATCACGGATGAGGTGAAGAGCATTGCGGCCCGGGATGACGCTTTCGCCATTGTGACCGGAAAGAAGGCGGACGACGCTGCGGCGGAAGCGGACAGCGGGGAAACCATGACCGTCTACCGGGAAACAGGCCGGGAAATGTATACAAAAAGCATTGACTTTGCTTATAGTGACATTTCCTTTCTTTCAAACGGGGAGCTGCTGCTTACGGACGGGAGGCAGGTGGAGCTCTTCACGGATCTCGGCGTGAAGAAGTTCACTGAGACGTTTGAAAACGGGCTGAGCGTTCTGCTGCCCTGGGACGGGGCCGCGAACTATATCTTTGTCACGGAAGGGAAGCTGCAGAAGGTGCAGCTCAAATCCTGAGGCGGGAATGCACTATTTCAGACGAGAGCCGGCAGGCCTGCACATATTTTTGTAATACAGAATTTAAATGAATTTACTACTTGTCTTAATCCTCGCAATCATACTCGTCGCGGCTATTGTCGGCTTGCGGAAGGGGCTCCTGGGCATACTCTATGGACTTTTTGCCTGGGGCTTCATCCTGTGTGCCGTCATTTTCGGCAGCCCCCGGGTCCAGACCTGGCTGGACACGCAGACACAGGTGCACCAGAAGATCTACGAGAGCGCCGACAATTACGTCGTGACAAAGCTGACCCAGACCTCGTCCGGCTCCCTTTCCGACCTGACGCAGGGGAATGATGATGAGAATAATATAAAATCCGGGGCGGATGCGGCCTCGGACGCAGCCGGTCTCACGTCAGGAAGTAAAGAGGCGGAAAGCGACCCTGCAGCCACCCCCTTCATCGCGGACCTCATCAACAAGCTGGTATCTGATGTAAAGAACTCGAAGACCGGCGCAGCCAGCGGAATTTCGGCCTCAACCGGAAGCGGGACTACGGATTCGGCCTTTCCTCCGGCCCTGACCCGGACCATCCGGGGGACAGCCCAGGAGGCGGTGGACAATTTCGGCGAACAGGCGGAAGAAGCGAAGGGGACCATAATCGACGCTGTGGCGGATGCTGTGGCGAAAAAGGTGGCGGACTATGCCATGGTCTGCCTTGCCCGGGTTCTGACCATTGTTTTGGCTGCTTTAATTGTCCTGCTTGTGGGCCTCATTATTCATATCATTCAGCAGAACAGGGGAGTCCGCAACGGCAGCCATGTCCTGGGCCTCTTTTTCGGGGTCCTGCAGGGGATGCTGATCTCCTGGGTCATTCTTTTTGCCATCAGCTGCATCGGAACGACAGCAGCGGGCCAGTCCCTGGCGGCCGACATCAATTCCTCCGCCTTCCTGACCTGGATGTACAATAATAATGCAGTCGAGGACATCGTCATCCAGCTGATCAAGGCCTGAAATCCCACATCTTGTGGTCGAGCGGCAAGGTAAACATATTGTAAAAATGTCCTTGACACGAAAAAGGCGTTTTGTTAATATACTCCTTGCTCGCCCCGAAAACGGGCGGGTTCATCAAGATCGCGAGGGCCGTTGGTTCGGTATTTCCTCCGAAAGAGATGAAAAAAGTTCTTGACAAGCGATGACGAACTTGATATTATATACGAGTTGTCGCTCGAAAGACGACTGCTTCGCAACTTTGGAAGGGAAACGAAGCGAAAAAGAAGACAGTACTTTGACAACTGAACAATGAGACAACTTTGAAAGATTGATAAGTGACAGGATTTATTCTATATGAAATCCTTAGTCAAAATCTTTGAGGATGAATGGAAACATTCATCACCCTAAATACAGTAAAAAGCCAGATTTAG
>JAZASQ010000263.1:0-1945 GCA_036343235.1 Lachnospiraceae bacterium | reverse complement strand
GAGCAGCATGAGGTCGCCGGCATGAAAATCACTATTGATGCCGCCCGCCGCGTTTGTGAGGAAGATCACGTCCGCCCCCATGAGCCCCATCAGGCGCTCGGGCAGAACGACGTCTTCCATGTCATAGCCTTCGTAGTAATGGACCCTTCCCTGCATGCAGACCACAGGGGTCTTTCCGACATAGCCGAAGACATAACGGCCCTTGTGGCCGGGCGCTGTCGAAACCGGAAAGCCCGGAATATCCCGGTAGAAAACTTCTGCGACGACCTCCATCGAGGTCTCGGCGAAATCCCCGAGACCGGAACCCAGTACCAGGCCAACCCGGGGGACGAAATCCGTCTTTTTCCGGACGGCTGCCAAGGCTGTCTCCAGCCGTTCATACACTTTTCCCATTTTCAAAACTCTTCTCTGCAGTCTTCCCGCCATCATTTCCGGTCAGGAAGGCATTTCTGTTTTACATTAGTATCCAACTGTCAGCGAGCCGTCACTCGTGACCCCGGAAGGGTCCTCTGTCCCTGCGTCCGGCGTTTCGGCTTGGCTGCTGCCATCGTCCTCTGTAGTAACTTCCCCGGTCTGCTCTGTCTCGCCGGTAGTATTTGCTGTATCGGGCTGCTCGCTTGTCTCGCCCTCACTGTCTGAGAGCGAGACAGCCGCATTCGGGTCCTTCGCGTAGAAGGAAACACCCTCGTAGCGCCAGCCCTGGGTCACAAGCCAGTCCGCCTCCGCCTTGACCGGCGTATAGTGGTGATTATTTGCCTTGGCGTTCGGGTTGTAGCAGCGGTAGAGGGGAATGCCCACTGAAGGGTCCGCTGAATAGAAGGCGATGCCTTCATAGTTCCAGCCGGCCTTCACCAGCATATCCTTCTCTTCCGCCGACTTCGTATAGAAGTGCTCTACCCCGTGGGGATTGTAGAGACGATATACAGGATAGGCCGAGAAGCCCGGAGACTTCCAGCCGCCGCCTTCCTCATAGACCCAGGAGCCGGAAGAGGCCAGAAGGTCCCGTTCCCCTGCATTCGTCGTATAGAGGTGCTCGCCCGTGGAGTGATTGTAGACACGGTAGACAGGCACGTCCGCCACATTGGCGTTTCCGGAGTCGAACCAGAGGTCCATGTCGACCCGGCCTGCGATGCCCCCTATATGTCCGTATGACGAATACTGCCAGATGTCCACATTCTCAACCTGGGGGAAATAAGTAATGTCGATGGAGGCGTCATTCTTGCCGTAACGGGCAATCCAGGACACATAGCGGCTGGAAAGGGTCGTGTAGTCAATCGTTCCGCCCTTGGCCAGATTGGAACCCGTGTAGAAGCCGGCCCGCAGGCCGCCTGCCTCAATGGTCTTGCAGAAAAAGTCGATGGTCGCCGACCGCACGGCCTGTTCGCCGCCGTCATCCCGCACCCGCTCGTAGGGGTAGCTGACTTTGTTCTGATACTCGTAATCATAGAAGACCGGCAGGGACAGTGGATAGGATTTCACCATGGAAAGCACCCAGTTCGCGTCCTCTACAGCCTCTGTCGGATTGATGGAGCCGCAGTAGAAATAGACGCCCACCGGAATGCCGGCCGCAATAGCGCCTTTGATATTCATCTCAAAGCAGGGATCCACATAGATGGCCCCGCCGGTGATGGACCGGCCTCCGACCTTGATAATGGCAAATTTGACGCCACTCGCCTTGACAGACGTCCAGTCAAGGGCCGTGTATGTCGTCTCCCCGGTCGCCGGGTTCTTCTTCGGCGAGTTCTGCCACTTCGACACGTCTATACCCATGTACTGGGGGGCTGAAGAGTCCCGGGGGGCACCGGCCACTGTAAACTGTTTGGCTTCAATCGTTTCTGTCTGCGGTGCAGCTTCCGTCCGAAGGGCACCAAAAGGGGAAAGTATCGTTGCAGTCGCAAGAATACATGTCAGCAGCTTCTTTCCAAACTTCAAAATCCTCTTCCTT
>JAZASQ010000262.1:0-1963 GCA_036343235.1 Lachnospiraceae bacterium | reverse complement strand
TTCGTACAGAACAATGGCGACAGAGTTCGCAAGGTTCAGAGATCTCGTCTCTCCCAGCATTGGAATGCGGATGCAGCGCTCGGGCTGCTCCACGAGAATCTCTTCCGGGATGCCGGCGCTCTCTTTGCCGAACATGATGAAGTCTCCGTCCTTGAAAGTCACATCCGAGTAGGTCTGCCGGGCCTTGGTCGTTGCGAACCAGACCTGCGGCTGCCCGTTTTCTTCCAGAAACGTCTCATAGTTCATATAGCGGTGAACATCCAGGTCTTTCCAGTAGTCCATCCCGGCCCGCTTTAAATTCTTCTCCGTCAGGTGAAAGCCCAGGGGCTCAATCAGATGCAGGGACGAGCCCGTCGCCACACAGGTTCTTCCGATATTTCCCGTATTCGACGGTATCTCCGGCTCGTGCAGTACGATGTTGAAGTGCATATGCTATCCAATCTCACTATTGAAGGAATCACTGTAAATCCGGTATATCTCATTTGTATTGTCAAAATAAGTCGGAGGGTGGTAAATGGTATCTTCAGCATCCCCGAATATGATATTGAGTATAGTCAATCTCTCCGTTCAAAATCAGCATTAAGACAGTAGAATATTAGCATATTAGCACATTCTTTGCGTGGATTTTACCCGAATGGGGCTGAAAGTCCTTTCTCCGGGTGCTAAAATAGCGGGTGAACTATATTAGTCAGTAGTTTTTGGCAAATTGTAGACCACAGAAACCACGAGGGCTCGCGAAGCATGCCCGAGAAATTAGAGCTGCGGCACTTCACACGTAGTGTGAACTTCCAAATGTGCCGCAGCGGACCGCCTTGTGGTTTGGCTGTTCCCGCTTGTTGCAAGCAGGAACTAATGGAGAAGCGCCTTGAAAGCAGTCATTTTCGATATGGACGGAACGCTCTACGATACGGAGCGGATTTACGGGGAGGCCTGGGAGCGGGCCGGGATTTCCCACGAGCTCTATTTGAGGCTCATCGGCCGGAGCCACGTGAGCATCGTGAAGCTCCTCAATAATTGCGGCTACAAGGGGGAAGAAATCTGCGCCCTGAAAAAGAAATACACGGACGAGCTCCTTGAGAAACGCGGCATTCCGGTCAAGCCCGGCGTCATCGACACGCTGAAGTGGCTGCAGGAAAGAAATATTCTCACTGCCATCGCCACGTCATCCCATATCTCTGTCGCGGACCGCTACCTTGACGAGACAAATATGCGGGGCTATTTTTCAAAAGTCATCAGCGGCAACGGCCTCGAGCACGGGAAGCCGGAGCCGGACATCTTCCTCTATGCGGCGGACCAGCTGGAGGCGGACCCGGAGGACTGCGTTGTTGTGGAAGACGGATTCAACGGGGTCCGGGCAGGAAAGGCCGCCGGCATGACCACAGTCATGATTCCGGATCAGGTCCTGCCCGATGAGGAAATGCGGTCCCTGGCGGACGTGATCCTACCTTCCATGGAAGACCTGCCGGAATGGCTTGAAAAAGAGATGGCAGTCTCATCACATTCCTCTTGAGTTTCACTTTGCTGCGGCATGAAAACAGATGGAAGCGGGAGGTGAATGCTGATGAAAATAGTGCTCTGGATATTGCTTATCGTTTTTGCATTTCTGGTAATTGATGCGAAGACGCCTGTATTTGCCTGGCTGTCAAAACTCATAGCACGGCCGCTTTTCAAACTCATCGATGCTTTCCCGCCGATTGAATACGGGCCGGACCGTCTGGTGCCAAAAGTTGATTCCGACGGGAATTATTATTATGAAACGGACCGGCCTCTTCACATCATGCAGATGACCGACGTCCACTTCGGCTGCGGCCTCCTCACGCGGAAGGCCGACAAAAAGGCCATGAATGCGATCTATGCAATGATTTCCGCTGAGAAGCCGGACCTCGTCATCTTCACCGGGGACCAGATTTACCCGGTCATCTTCCAGTCCGGGACATTCAATAATCTTCTTGAAACCCGCTTC
>JAZASQ010000261.1:0-1966 GCA_036343235.1 Lachnospiraceae bacterium | reverse complement strand
GGCCGCCGGGGAATCCGTATAGAGTATTCGTTTTACATTATTCTCATTTCTCGTCGGACGAGTAGTTCGGAGCTTCCTTCGTGATGTGAATGTCATGAGGATGGGACTCTCTGAGGGAAGCGGCCGTAATCTTTATGAACTTGCCTCTCTCGTGCAGTTCTTTGATCGTCGGGCAGCCGCAGTAGCCCATGCCGGACCGGATGCCGCCGACCATCTGGAAGACGACGTCTTCAAGAGCGCCCTTGTAGGCAACCCGGCCTTCAACGCCCTCGGGAACGAGCTTCTTCGCCCCCTCCTGGAAATAGCGGTCCTTACTGCCGTTCTCCATGGCGGCGATGGAACCCATGCCGCGGTAAACCTTATATTTCCGGCCCTGATAGAGTTCGAACTCACCCGGAGTCTCGTCGCAGCCAGCAAACAGAGAACCCATCATGCAGACATTGCCGCCGGCAGCCAGAGCCTTCGTCATGTCGCCGGAATACTTGATACCGCCGTCAGCGATGACGGGGATGTCATACTTACTTGCCGCCTCGTAGCAGTCCATGATGGCCGTAACCTGGGGCACGCCGATACCGGCCACGATACGGGTCGTGCAGATAGAGCCGGGTCCGATGCCGACCTTGACTGCGTCCGCGCCGGCCTTGATGAGGTTCTCTGCTGCGTCGCCTGTCGCGATGTTCCCGGCGATGACCTGCAGGTCGGGGTACTTCTCCTTGATCTTCGAAACGGCCGTCAGTATGTTCTTTGAATTGCCGTGGGCACTGTCGACAACGACGCAGTCCACATGGGCTTCATAGAGGGCGTCCACCCGCTCCATCATATTCGCCGTGATGCCGACACCGGCCCCGCAGAGGAGGCGGCCCTGGGAATCCTTGGCGGAAAGCGGATAGCGGATCTGCTTCTCAATATCCTTTATAGTAATGAGGCCCTTCAGGTTTCCTTCCTCATCGACGATGGGAAGCTTCTCTTTTCTGGCCTTGCCGAGGATCTTCTTTGCCTCGTCCAGCGTAATGCCGACCGGAGCCGTGATCAGGTTCTCGGAAGTCATGGACTCCCGGATGGGCTTCGTGTAGTCCTCTTCAAACTTCAGGTCCCGGTTCGTAATGATGCCGACCAACTTCCCGTTTTCCGTGATGGGCACGCCGGAAATCCGGAACTTCTTCATCAGGTCCTCGGCGTCCTGCAGGGTATTGTCGGGAGAAAGGTAGAAGGGATCTGTGATGACGCCGTTCTCGGACCGCTTCACAAGGTCGACCTCATTGGCCTGGGCCTCTATGGACATATTCTTATGAATAATGCCGATGCCGCCCTGTCTTGCCATAGCGATTGCCATCCGGTGTTCCGTGACGGTATCCATGGCGGCGCTCATCATGGGAATATTGAGGACAATCTTCTTCGTGAGATGGGTCGTGAGGTCGATCATATTCGGCGTCACTTCCGAATACTGGGGCACCAGCAGCACGTCGTCAAATGTAATTCCGTCACCGATAATCTTTGCCATTTCTTCCTGCCTTTCTTCGTGGATTTGAACCGCGCCACTTTCCTGCCTTTTTCAGGTCCGTAAAAGTGTCCGGTTCCAACTTCTGCCTGTCAAAATTATCTATATGTAAAATTTCACCTACTCTACCAAAAACCGCAGAAACATTCAAGGCAAATTTCTTTATGTTGAGTATTTTTTCAAGTCAGTATATTCTCTTGTTCTCCCGCGGGTGCCGCCGAGGGGTGTCAAACTTTGAAAAACGCCGGCTTTTTCCCTCGCGGGCGCATCCGATGGGTGTCAAACTTTCAAAAACGCCGGTTTTTACCCCCGCGGATGCCACCGAGGGGTGTCAAACTTTCAATAATGCCAATTTTTACCCCCGCGGGTGCCGCCGAGGGGTGTCAAACTTTCAATAATGCCAATTTTTACCCTCGCGGATACCGCCGAGGGGTGTCAAACTTTGACAAAAGCCTGTTTTTGCCCCCG
>JAZASQ010000260.1:0-1980 GCA_036343235.1 Lachnospiraceae bacterium | reverse complement strand
TGATAGCCGCTAGGCAAAAGCCATGCGCTGAGATTGCTTGTTTCCTGCGTTCTGACCGTCAGGACCGCAAGTTCCGATCCTTACTTCATTTTAATAATCTCAGCGAAGATTAAAAGAAATATATATTTAGCTTGGGACGCAATAAACAGACATGCCAGTTAGGCATCATGTCAGATAAAAACCAAGATAAATGTTAGTAATATTAAGCAAAATTCTATATAAAAAATATAAATGCAAACTTATTTATGATAAAAATAAGAATATTGCATACTAAATGTGTCTGTTATAAATGCGACGGTATGTATTTTATTCCACTATCATTTAAAATTGCAAAATAATAGAATTTTAAATTTGCTTTTGAAAATTGGAATGTATCCGGTTCATGGAGAATCAAAAGCATGAACATAGAGTGGGACGCGAAGAAATACACCAGCGATTTTTCCTTTGTCCATAAGTACGGCAGCGGAGCCATGGAGCTGCTGGACTTCTCTGAGATCAGGAGCGTCATTGATCTCGGCTGCGGGAACGGCGCGCTGACAAAGGCCCTCCGGGACAGGGGGCTTTCCGTCCTCGGGATAGACGCCTCGGAGGAGCTCCTCGGGATCGCGAGGGAAAAGTATCCTGACATCCCTTTCATCCGCGCCGATGCGGCGGACTTCAGGGCGGAGAAGCCCGTCGACGCGGTGTTCTCGAACGCAGTGTTTCACTGGATTGACCGTGAGAGGCAGCCTGCCATGCTCTCATGCGTATACAAAGCAATGAGAAAAGGCGGTCAGTTCGTCTTCGAGTTCGGCGGGTCGGGGAACAACGCCCTCATCCATGAGGCGCTGCGCTCTGAGTTCGAAAAAAGAGGGTACAGCTATAAGATGCCGTTCTATTTCCCGGGCATCGGCGAGTACGCCCCGCTTGTTGAGCAGGCGGGCTTCCAGGTGAGGACCGCGCTGCTTTTTGATCGTCCGACGGAGCTTGAGGGCGAAAACGGGCTCAGGGACTGGATAGAGATGTTCGTTAAAGTTCCTTTTTCAGGGGTAAAGGAAGAGGACAGGGACGCGATCATTGAAGGGGCGGTGAGGCAGCTTGAGCCGGTTCTCTACAAGGACGGGAAGTGGCATGCGGACTATGTGCGCCTCCGCATGAAAGCCATCAAGCGCTGAGCCGGTTTCCTTCGGAGCCGGCATGACGCCGCGGGGAAGAATTCAGGGAGCATCCCGGATTGCCGGGATGAGCGGTACATCTTGAGGAGAAGACAGGGATGAGCAGTAAGGAAAAAACAGGAAGAGAAGGCCTGAAGGTGTCTCCGGACAGCGGGACCCGGAAGGATGGAAGCGCTGATGGCAGGCCTGAGGACGCTCCCGGAAGCCTTAGGGAGTCCCTCGGGATAATGAAGAAGGCCGGAGAGAGGCTCGTGAGGCTTCAGAAAGGCGAAGTCCCGGAGCGGATGGACTGAGTCTCCGCAGGCATTAACGAGGAAGAGCACCTCACGCGGGAGGAAAATTTCCGGCAGCGCCAGGGGAAATTTCCCGCAGCCCCGGCGTCAGGCTGTGAACTTTCCTCTCACACAAACTGTGGACGGTTCCGGAATTCTCGCTCAGGCAGTCCGGCAGGAATATTCCGCCGGTGATTGGCCCTTACCCCAGAAGTGCCTTCAGCCCTTCCGCATTCAGGATCTCAATTTCGGGCGGAGCGTACGAAATGAGCCCATCATTCTCCATTTTCCGGAGCTCCCGGTGGAGCGAGGGCCTTGAGACATTCATCATCGCGGCCCAGTTTGATACAGATCCCGGGAGCATAATCCTTTTCTTTCCCATCTCCTCTGATTTCATGAGAAGCCAGAATGCTGCCTTCTGCGCGATCCCCCTGAAGCCTGTGAGCTCAAGCCTTCTCTGCAGCATGTAGGTAACGGACGCAATCGCGATGATGAAGCTCTCCATGACTCTTGAATCTTTCCTCATGAGGGAGAGGAGTTCCTCCCTTTTGAGA
>JAZASQ010000259.1:0-1983 GCA_036343235.1 Lachnospiraceae bacterium | reverse complement strand
GGCAACGAGCAGAAGTACAATCCCGCCGCGTTCATCGGTAATATGAAATGAATTTAAACTGATAATTGCAGCAAAAAAGTAGTCCGGAGAGGTTCCGGCTGCGCACGGCAGTGCTGTGCGCAGCCGGAATCTCTCCGGACGGCAGTTTGGTGAAATGTTGAAGGAATAGAGTATGATCAGATTGATTTTGGATGAAGCTGCGGCAGGCTTCGAACAGGATATCCGGGAGCTTGTGGGAGAGTTCTATCCGGGAGAGGATTTCGAGATCCGCGCGAACGGGAAGGTGTGGCTTTCAAATGCATCGCAGGAGGAGAAGAACGCCCTCAAGGCGGCACGGGAGAGTGGCACTGCTACAGCCGTGAATAAGAAGTCGACGAAGAATTCCGCAAAAATGACCGGATTTCTCACGCCAGAGGGTGCGCCTGATGGAAGCATTACACGAACCATCGAGGTGAAGGGAGAGACACTTCCTCTTACCGGTCAAAGAAAAACCGATAAATCTGTCATCAAGGGTGCACTTTATGACAAACTATCCCTGGAAACCGGGAAGAAACTGCCGTGGGGCGATCTTACCGGCATCCGGCCGGTATCACTGGTAACGCCGTATCTTGAAGCAGATACAGAGGAGGACGAGATCCGTTGCGCATTGAAGGAAGAATACCGGCTCGAGGGAGAGAAGCTTGACCTTATTCTCGATATCGCTCGCCGCGAAGAGAAGGTACTCGATACGATCCGGAAGAGGACCGGGAGCTCCTATAAAGACGGCTGGAGCCTCTATATAGGCATTCCATTCTGCCCGACGAGATGCCTGTACTGTTCCTTCCTGTCGAATACGATCGACCTTTGGGAGAAGCGGCTGCCGGACTATATGGCACATCTTCGCGAGGAAATCAGACTTTCCATACAGGAAATGTGCGGAAGACTCGGAAAGCCACTGCAGACGATTTATATCGGCGGCGGGACACCAACCGCACTGAATGAACAGTGGCTTAAAACCCTGATGGACATCCTGCATGAGGAAGTTGATTTCAAGAATGTAGTCGAATTCACCGTCGAGGCAGGACGTCCGGATTCCATCACGAGAGAGAAGCTGGAAATCCTAAAGGCAGCAGGCGTGACCCGCATTTCCGTGAATCCGCAAAGCTTTAACCAGAAGACCCTCGATCTAATCGGCAGAAAACATAGTGTCGAATCTGTCATCGAGACCTATTATCTGGCAAGAAGCGTAGGCTTTGACAACATCAATATGGATATCATCCTCGGGCTCCCGGGTGAGAAGCTCCCGGAGGTCACCCACACCCTCTGCGAGATTGCCCGCCTAAAGCCTGATTCCTTGACCGTACACAGCCTTGCCATCAAACGCGCCGCCCGCCTCACCCTCGAACGCGACTACTGGGCAGGCATCTACCGCGCCGGTGACGAGCAGGAAATCCTAAAGGAAACAGAGGCCAATGCCTACACCAGCGCCTCGCAACAGGATTTCCACTACCCGGAAATCACCCGCATGATGCTCGCCTCTGAATACACGGCAGAGCTCCTGGGACAGAACCCCTACTACCTCTACCGCCAGAAAAACATGGCCGGAAACCTCGAAAATACAGGCTACAGCCTCCCCGGAAAAGAGTGCCTCTACAATATCCTCATGATGGAAGAACGACATACCGTCATAGGCTGCGGCGCCGGCACCTCCTCAAAAATCGTCTTCCCAGGCGCCACCTACGACACCCGCCGCGTAGAACGCATCGACAACGGCAAAAGCATCCCAGAATACCTGGATCACTTCGACAAATATTTCAAGAGGAAAGTACAAATGTTTAGTGAGATATAAAATCCGACCGAGATAGCAAATTGTGGCGCCCGCATGGGCAGCCGTTCGAACCTAAAGCCGAAAGTCTCAGCTAGCCAGCCATGGCGAGCAGGGTAGAAAATCCGGGTTACAACCCCGGATTTTCTAGGCCCATTGAAGGAAAAATCCCTTCAAGG
>JAZASQ010000258.1:0-2009 GCA_036343235.1 Lachnospiraceae bacterium | reverse complement strand
TCTCGGGGAATATGAAGAGAAACTCAAGGCGGCAAATTTGGAAACTGTCGTGAATGTACCGGAGGGCCTCTATGTGACTGCTGACGGCAAGCTGCTCTGGCGGGTTCTGCGGAACCTCCTCTCCAATGCCGCCAAGTATTCTGCCCCGGGCTCGCGGGTATATATCACTGCCGTTCCGGTTGGGGTTTCAACAGGGAATGGTCAGGCGGCAGGAGGAAGCACGCAGACTGAAGGATCTGCATGTATGGCGGGCGCAGGGCAGCCAATAGGTACGGCACAGGCCGCAGGTGGAGCGCATGCGGCAGGCACATCAACTGGGGTGTCTGTTGGCAGCAGCTTTGCAACAATTGAGATCAAGAATGTTTCGAAGGACATGCTGAACGTCTCCGCCGATGAACTCATGGAACGCTTCATCCGAGGCGACGCTTCCCGCCACACGGAAGGCTCCGGTCTCGGTCTCGACATCGCAAAATCACTGACGACCCTGATGGGCGGGACCTTTGAAATTGCCATCGACGGCGACCTCTTCAAAGCCATTATCCGACTGCCGCAGGTCTGAATTTCTTTGCCTGTTACCCCCTGTTTTTCGGTTTCCCGTGAACCGCAGAAACAGGGCTTTTTCATGCCTGAAGTTGTACGGGATTGTATCGATTTGACAGGCAAACGTAAAAACCGCAGGTGCCGCAAAGCCGCACGGGTAGGGTGCGAAATTGTACAGGATTGTATCGATTTAACAGGTAAGCAGAGCGGGGAGGTAAGCAGGGCGGAGTGGTAGCGGCAAGCGGAGCGGCAGCGAAGCGAGCGAACGGAAACGAAAGAAGGGAGCAAAAAAGGCATCCTCAACGAGGATGCCTTTGAATCGCTGGCCCACGTGGATTCGAACCACGAAAATGACGGAGTCAGAGTCCGCTGCCTTACCGTTTGGCTATGGGCCAATATGAATGTCCTGCCGGTCCTTTTCCGGACAAGCAAGTGCTATTATAGTCATCTGTTTCGGAGATTGCAAGCAGAAATTTGAAAATTTTTCAGCACAAATAATAAAAATGCTTTTGTATGCTGATAAGCGTCTTTATTCTGCGTGGCCTGGCGGCGAAACTGCCCGGAAACACATATAGCGAGCATGGTTTTCTGAAAAATTTATCAGAGGAAGATCAGCTTCCCGTCCGCAAAGGCATATTTGACGGCATCCCCTTCAGTGAAGCGGGCCCTTCCGGAAACGCAGTCCGTGACCAGGGCTTCGAGGGGGACTCCATCCGGACAGAGCACAGAGAGGGTGACAGCTGCGCCGAAGTCCGAGCCTGTGACGGGAATCTCCTTCTGCCTGAGGAGATAGTCGATCTTTCCGTAGTCATTGTAATCGGAAACAATCGTGCAGCGTCGGCCCGTCTTTCTTTCAGCGAGGACGGAGGCGTCAATGGCAGCGAGGCTTGCGTCCCGGTAGGCGGCGGAAAGTCCCCCGGTTCCGAGAAGAATGCCGCCGAAGTAGCGGGTCACGATGCAGAGGGCATTTGTGAGTCCGCGGTTTGAAAGGCTGTCGGCAATCTGCTTGCCGGCGGTCTGGGAAGGCTCCCCGTCGTCGGATGAACGCATGAGGTCTGTGGGAAGGCCTGCTTTTTCCCCATCAATAATATACGCGAAGCAGTTGTGCCGGGCGTTATAGTGGACCTTTCGCGCCGCCTCGATCTCCGAGAGAGCTTCCTCTTCGGAAGTGACCCGCAGGAGCTTTCCTATGAAGCGGGATTTTTTGCGGACGATTTCCGCCGTGCCGCCTGCTATGATTTCAAATCTGCCTTCACTCATGGTTCTTGAACTGCCCTGTATCCAGAGCCTTTCTCCCTGATATTTTCACTATCGTTTCCGGCTGCTGCCTTTGACTTCCGGAATTTTGTATTCTGAATGTTTTCTGTTATAATGCAATAGATTTTGCGGATTGTAAGGCGCCTGCCCTTCCTTTCAGGGGACAGGGGAGTACGCGCTTACATTAGTCATAATAATATATGAAAATCCGC
>JAZASQ010000257.1:0-2011 GCA_036343235.1 Lachnospiraceae bacterium | reverse complement strand
GCTCATGGTGTTTTCGATAGGCGTTTCAACGGGGATTTCCTCGGTGGGCAGGTCGCGAAGGGCTTCGTAGCCTTCGAGCATGGCAATTTCTGAAACAAGAGTCCGGAATTCGTTTGTGCCGGTGGATTTGTCCCGGAGACGGGTGATTTTGTGCTGGATCAGGGGATGCTCGAAGATGACGACATTTGTCATGTCCATGTCGCCAAGCGCTTCGATATTGTTCTTCATAAATATGACCTCCGAAAATAGAAAAACGTACCGGGAAGCGGGGAAATGCCCGCTCCGTATTCACACCAAACCTTCCGTATTTTAGAAGATAGGAGATACAAAGTCAACCGGAGGCAGGATACGCAATCCGTATATTTTGTGGACGGAGACCAATATTCATCAGCATGTGGTGCTTTACGGTTTTGAATTTTAGAAATATAATATTCAGGATAATGTCCGCGTCAGACGGACATGTGGCGGATGCTTATTGGAGGTTTCTTTTGAACCGGATTTTTTATTTTGACTACAGCGCGATTTTCATACTTCTTGTCATACTTGCCTTTATCCTGATTCACGGCATGTACAAGGGACGGACGAACCGCTATTATTTCTTCGTCACCCTCATCGCCCTGCTGACGACCGTCATGGACATCCTGCGTTCCGCCCCGCTTTCGGCGCTGGGAGCCTTTGCTTCGGAACCGGGATTTCGGGCTTTCTGCACCTATATTTTTCATGTGCTGCGCATTCTGACTCCCATGCTTCTCATCGCTATGGTAGGCCATATGACAGGCGTCTGGGCGCGGATGCGGAAAAGCAGGGCTTTTATGGCGGCCTTTTATCTGCCGGCATTTCTTTACCTGATTGTTCTCTTTTCAAATCCTGCAAACGAAAAAGTCTTCTGCTATATGAAGGACGGGGATACGGAAATCGGCTACTGGCGCGGCCCCCTGATGACCGTGCTTTATGTCATCGCCTTCTTCTATCTCATATTTACGATACTCGTTCTCATTTCCTGTCGCCGGCGTCTGACGAAAGAGAAGGCTGCGGCTTTGATTGTATGCTATCCGATCGTTGGCGTCGGCCTTATCATTGAGGCTCTTCTTCCGGCCTATCTCGTACAGATGTTTACGATGTCCATGGCCGTGCTGGTGCTCGCCTTCTTCGTCTTCCGCCCGGACCAGACCTACGATGCCGACACGGGGGCCCGGTCCTACGAGAGCTTTATCGAGGACGTCAACAATAATGTCTACAGCGGCTACAAGACCATGGTCGTCTTCGGCCGCCTTTCCGACAGCGAGGCCATCCGTTCCATGGTGGGGACGGCTACCTACCGCAAGGTCATCCGGCAGATATTTGCTACAATTGAATCCCATATAAAGGAAGGTCGCTCGGAACATGAGTATACAGTCGAGCCCTATTATCTCAGAAACGGCCTTTTTGCGGGCATTGTGACGGGCCCCTTCGACCGGGAGGTTTTAAGGCGGCGCATGAACGAGCTCGTGACGAAGGCCTGGAAGGGCTTTTATATGGACGGCATGCTTCTGCAGATGGACTTTCATATGTGCGGCGTAGAGGTACCGACGGATTTTCCGGATGCGGAGAAACTCATTTCCTTTGCCGATACCTATGACTACTATCTGACAGAGAATAATTTCAAATATTATGACGAACTTTCCATGGAGAGGAACTTCGTCATCCGGGCCCAGATTGACCGCATCATCACGAAGGGCATCACCGGGAACAATTTCCGCATGTACTACCAGCCCATCTGGTCCGTGAAGGAGAAGAAGTTCAAGTCCGCCGAGGCCCTGATCCGTCTGCATGACGACGAGCTCGGCTTCATTCCGCCCGATGTCTTCATCAAGGCGGCCGAGAAAAACGGAACCATCATCAAAATCGGCGACTTCGTCATCAACGACGTCATGCGCTTCATCCATGATGAGCGCCCGGAGGATCTGGGGGTTGACTTCATTGAAGTCAATCTCTCCATTCTGCAGTGCCTGCAGGGGGACCTGGCCGAGCG
>JAZASQ010000256.1:0-2013 GCA_036343235.1 Lachnospiraceae bacterium | reverse complement strand
CTGTCTATCCTGCAGAACGAGTTCCAGCAGGCAAAGCGCGGGAGCGGCCAGGGCGATGCTTTATGGGAACGCATGCATAACGATGCTTCCTGGGATCTTTTCTGCCGGGCCGTCTGGACTTACCAATATACGAAAAAACGGATCCCGTTTACATCCGGTATGAAGGACGCCCTTTATGAGGAGGCCCAGGGAATACCCTTCCTTGCCGTCCATATCTATAAGCTCGTCCAGGAAGACGCGATCCTGTCCGGAAAAGAATCCTTCTCCGAAAAAGACCTCCACCGTATCTCCTCTGAAAAGATGGGGCTCACCAGGCCGATGAGGGAAGCCATGAAGGCAGGAAGGGAAGTCGATCTGAAGCAGTACGTCGACATCGCTCCCTTCTCCTACACCGACTACAAAGACAACTATTCCATCGCCGCGGAAGCCGCAGCCCCTGCAGCGCCGCCGCCGAAAGAGACGACTGCACAGGAGGCTGCCACCGTCACGCTCATGGGACTTGGCCTTTCCTGCTCAGAAGCCCGCACTTTTGTGTGCGCAGCTCTTGCGGAAGACAAAAGCGGATGCTTCGCTGCCCCTGTCATCGCAAGGAAAGCCTATCAGATGTACCTGGCCGCACCGGCGGAAGAGGCCCCCGGTCCCGGCCCTCTTTCCGGACTGATCGGCTATAACTCCGTAAAAGAGGCAGGACTGATCGATGAATAAAGAACACCGCATGTACAGAAGACCGCCCGGCATGCTCCCTCTTTTCCCTTCTCCGTATCCGGGAGAATCATTCTACAGTATACTCTGCCGCTACCATGTACGGAGCGGGAATGCACGCGACTGGCACACCAGCATCCAGCTGTTCGGTTATAATGCCAGCCTGACAGCTACGCTCCTTACGCCTTTCCATCTCGAGATGATAAGGAACTGGAGCCCTCCGGTATCCGGCCTGGATCCCCGGGAGATGCTCCATCAGAACACAGCCTACGATCTTTATTCCATTAATTCCTTTCCCAGCGAACTTGACCAGTTACGGGACATCATTGAGGGACGCAGGACGGCGGCACACTTTCCCCGCTGGATGCATCCAAGGCTCATCAATCCGGCCGGTCATCTGCGTTTCTGCCCTGAATGTGCCGCGGAACAGATAAAGCTTTACGGGGAACCGTACTGGCAGATCCTCCCTCAGCTCGATGAAGTCGAGTACTGCCCAAGGCACAGGATCAGGATAAGGAACAGCCAGATCCCTTTGTCAAAAATAAAGTCCCACTACCATCCGGCTTCATCCGTTCTTGATAAAAGTTCCCTGCAGCATCCCCAGAGCACATGCCTTCAGGAATGGGATACTCTTTTCAGAAAGGAAAAAGAATTCTTTATCAGGCTTTCCTGCAACATAGACTGGCTGCTGAAGAACGGGGAAAGGTATGCGGGTTACCAGAACCTTTCAAAGGCGTACAATAAACTGACCAGGCGCAATCGGGAACTGAGCTGGTACCAGTTGAGCAAGCAGGAAATCAGGAATGTCCTTTGGGACATATCTCATAACAGCGACTTATACTGTTACCTGAAACACAAAAATCCAAAGCAGGTAGGAAATGAGTCGTATTATCTATATTCGCTGCGTTTATGTTCGCATGTACTGGTCATGACAGCTTTTTGCGGAACACCAAAAGCTTTCTATGAGCTATAATAAAGGACGTGTCTTCCTGGCACGCCCTTTATCTATCTTAATTGAATTATTCAACTATAATAAAAATCTGTCCTTTTTTTGTATCTATCTATAATTCACGGTATCAAGGGTCTGCGTTTTGCACTTTCAACTTGCGGGTTCGGGTGGCTGCTTCTTCTTGATGAAGTTATACCATTGTCCGCCGACACGCCTTGCGCCTAAAATGCCGCCCATGTTGCGCTTGGCGTTCTGTACCGTCCTCTCGGATATTCCGGCTTCGGCTGCGGCCTTTACAATGTCCTCGCTGGCAAGCTCTTTCCCGTCTGCAAGCAGGTCAAGTATCTGCTTCTCGGCTTGCT
>JAZASQ010000255.1:0-2033 GCA_036343235.1 Lachnospiraceae bacterium | reverse complement strand
TCAAAAAGGACGGCTATGTCTGGTATGAGGTGACTCTTCCGGACGGCTCCGACAAAGGCTGGATCGCAGGCAGCCTTATCGGTTATTGATTACTGCCGACCTTCTTTAAATTCTCTCATCATCTCGTTGGTCAGCGAGTAGTCATCCGGCTGAAGCACAATATCCTCGCGGCGGGTCCACACGGCGCTCTTCAGCTCGTGCGGATCGCGGTGGATCGTCGGATCGCCGTCGACCTCACAGTAAAATCCCGCCAGGATATCATCGACGATCGACCATGGCTGTGACTTGTAGTAGCGCAGATTCTTGACCTTGAGGCCGAGCTCCTCCATGACCTCGCGCTCGACCGTCTGCTCGAAGGTCTCGCCGATCTCCATGAACCCGGCGACCAGCGCGTTGTAGGCGATGGGCCGGTCGGCGTATCTTGTCAACACGATCTCATCGCCGTTCGTGACGCCGACAATGACGGCGGGTATGATCCTCGGATAGATCAACCTGCCGCACGCCGGGCAGACGAGCGCCCGCTCCGTCTTTGAAAGGACGGTGCGGCTCCCGCATGTGCCGCAGAAATAGTTGTCTCTGTACCAGTGCGCAAGCTGCCATGCGGTGTAGGTTGCAAATATCAGCTCCTTCGGCTCTGTCGCCACCGCCCGGATCTGGCGGACAGGGACAAAGCGGTAGCCGTTCGGAACTATAATGGGTTTCATTTTCAGCAGATAATAGTCGACGTCATCCACCTGAAAGAGGAAGATGGCCTCCGCATCGTCCGGAAAATCTCCGCGTCTCGGAATGGCAAGCTGCTCATCGTTCTTTATAAGCACGTCCGCGCCCTCAAATACGAAAATAGGGCTGTCCGGATGTGCTTTTTTCTCCGGATGGTATTCATTTTTGAGCTGGTGCGGGTAAATATCCTGTATCATAATCGTTCTCCTTGCTCTTTTTATAGTGAGTCTGTCACACAGTCTGCTTATAATCTACAGTTCTCCGCCAATTGCAGCGAAGCATCCTGATTGCGACGGCGAAATGTGCCGCCTGCCGCTGTGCCTTCGTTCTGATTGCGTCGGTCAACTGCGCTGCATGCCATTGCGCGTCAATCAATCCGTATCTGTCCCCCTCAATATCCCGAGCCCGTGGGCCAGCGGCTTCAGAATGAAGTCGAGGTCCTCCTTCACGGCTTTCGGGCTGCCCGGCATATTGACGATGAGGGTCTTCTTTCGTATGCCTGAAGCCTGCCGGCTCAGCATTGCCTTGGGCGTGATCGAGAGGGAATACCAGCGCATGGCCTCCGCGATCCCCGGCGCATGGCGGTCGCAGACCTCGAGTGTGGCTTCCGGCGTGATGTCCCGCTCCGAAAAGCCGGTCCCGCCTGTTGTGAAAATCACATTCACCTGCCGCTGATCGGCAAGTCGTATGAGCTCCCTCTTCAGCCTGTTCTTATTATCCGGCAGAAGAACGTACTCGACAATTTCATAGCCGGCCTCCTTCAGGATTTCGACCATGAGAGGACCGCTCTTATCCTCATAGGTGCCTTCATATGCCCTGTCGGACAGCGTTATGACGCAGGCTGTGAACGGTCTGTCCGGATCGAGCGGCAGAAATTCCATCTCATCGCCCGGCTTTATCACTCCCTCTTTGAGCACTTCTGCAAATACTCCCTCGCGAGGCATTATACAATCCCCCACACTGTGATAGATGGCGCAGTGGTCATGGCACTCTTTGCCGATTTGAGTGAGGCGAAGGACAGCATCGCCGCACCGCATGATCGTCCCGACCGGGACATTCCGGAGATCAACACCCTGAAGGACGAGGTTTTCACCGAAGGCGCCGAAGGCGACATTTGCACCTTTCGCGCGGAACTCCTCGATCTTCTCGAAGGAAAGAAGGCTGACCTGGCGGTGCCATTTGCCCGCGTGGGCGTCACCCTCGATGCCCCATTCGGGGATCAGGTGAGCTTCGGATATCTCATATTTCTGCGTTCCTTTTTTATCGCTTCTGCATATAGCAAGTATTTTTCCTGTCATGATTCAACCTCTGTA
>JAZASQ010000254.1:0-2050 GCA_036343235.1 Lachnospiraceae bacterium | reverse complement strand
GGCTTGCTGGAGATAGTGAGACTCGAACTCATGACCCCTTGAATGCCATTCAAGTGCTCTCCCAACTGAGCTATACCCCCAAGCGATGTAGGTATCTTATCACATATTTAATTAATATGCAAGTTGACTTTTGCATTACCGCAAATTTCCTCGGCAAAGTCGTTACCATTCACGGGAAGAGGTAGGTCTCAAATCAAGTTTTGATAGCTTATAAAAAGCGCATACCAAGCAGCCTCATCGTAAGAGTGAGGCAATCGCTATATTCCGCTATCACTGACTTTGATATTTCTCTCTTTCGTCCCCGCCGGATATTTTCCGGCGGGGATTTTCGTATCAGTAGTACCTTTTTCACTGCCACTCTATAATGTTGTGATTGAAACGGGCCGCTATTTCTTCAAATAGATTATTTCCTTCAGCCCTGACCGACTCTATAACAGACAGCCCGTCACAGAACCTGTTTACGCCGTCCTGGCTCCGGAAGGACATGACCTGGTGGGCCTTGCGTTTAAACTTCCTGGCAAAACGTTCGGCGATGTTGTTCGAGGGCGGCACGGACGGATCTCGCAGGAAAAGGACGTATTCATCAGGATCCTCCGCCATCCTCTTATAAGTATTGTACCCTTCCCGGTTATATTTGGACGGAGGCTCGTATTCATACTCTTCACCGGCCCTCTTAAGGATCCCCATGAACTTTCCTATGAGCCTTTCCGCTTCGCAGCTGTCGTATTCTTTCTTCCCGTCCTTTACATCATTCCAGTAAGAAATGCTCTCGCTTATCCAGTCATGCATTTCTCCGGGCCATGCTTTTTCGGGTTCGTTCTCCATCGCGCCTTTCACATAACGGTCCATGTGGGTCATACATTCCTGGTGTTTCCCCCCGTGTTTGGCAAGGGCGGACTCATGATCACTCACAAAAATCCCTTCGTAATACTCGATCGGAGATCCCTTGACACCCTCGTCGCCCTTCTTTTCCCGTCCCTGGTACAGTACCCTGCCGTCATCCGTGACGGAGATTATGACAGCCGTCTGACTGCCGCATGCCCTTCCGAACGTGAAGTCCCCGTGGAGGACCGGCGAAGTCATGAGTTCCCTGAAAATATCCTCCCGTTCCTCCTGCGTGCAGTCCGAGAACTGTTTTGCAAGACTGCATATGAATCCCGTCGAAATATCGACCTTCCCCTTCGAGACGTCTCTCAGGAATACACGCGTCTTGTCGATGGACGTGTAAAGGTTATTGTTGATCATGTAGGCAAGGGCCTTGACGGTCCCGTCATAATTGACATCATCTGTGATCCCGGGCGGGAAATCCGCATGCACCCGCTGTCCCGTCCTGACGTTCCGGAATTCCGGGGTCCAATACTCGATCACTTCCGTCACGACGTGCACCTTGACCAGCTGTTTCCGCACGATCCTTCCCGTCGGTCTGAAATCGGGGTCCTCAAGGTACTTATCCGGGGCCGGTATTTCCCTTGTTTCTGTCGGTTCCTGGCGTTTGCGCCCATGGTGCTCATGTCCCGGCTGCCCGCCCGGCCTGCGGCCGGACTTCTCCCTGCTGTTATGGATCGTCTTGTGATTCGGAGACATGGACGATGATTTCGAGGAATTGCTGTAGTCTTTATGCAGTTTTGCGGTCAGTGCCTTATTTTTTTCCTGTTCTTCCTCGAGCTGTGTCCTGGCTTCATATGTTTCTTTTATCTGTCTGAGATATTTCTCATGTTCTGCCCCGAGCTTTTCTTCAAGTCTTTGGATCTCTGCCTGCAGTTTCTGTATGAAGGCATCTTTTTCTTTCAGATCCCGCTCATATTCCTTTTCTTTACGGGCTATTGTGCGGCCACATTCCTTTAAGATGTCCTCGCAGGTCGCGAACCACAGGTTCCGGATACGGATCTTTTCGGCCCTTTCCTGTGCAAGGTCCTTCCTGAGCCGTTCCATGACCCTGAAGTCACTTTCCCGGGCTATTTTATGCTCCTTTACCATGACAGAATATTTCCGTCCGCTCTCGAACGCATCCACACGGTCCTGGAGCAGTTTTATTTTGAAGAGCAATTCC
>JAZASQ010000253.1:0-2068 GCA_036343235.1 Lachnospiraceae bacterium | reverse complement strand
TCTTGTCCCGCCGCGGTACAGATGCGTCTTCCAGTTCCGGGGAAATCCACTTGGCGCTGTTTAGGTCTATGTCTTCGAATTTCACTTTCTTCTCCTTGTCGAAATACAAACCATCCTGAAAATAAAAAAGGAAATGCCTGCCAAGAGGCCGGACATTTCTTGCAATGCAAATGTTTAAACTTTTTCCGGTTCAGACTGCAAAATGTCCTGTCATTCAGGGAGACTGAAACGTCCGTCCTCCTAGATCGAGTCGTCAATCGTGGAACCGGCGAAGTTGGACCGGTGCATGAGACAGATTTCTCCCTTCTTTTTTCGCTTGACCGAGTAAAGGGCATTGTCCGCCGTATAGAGGTAGTCCCAGGACCGGTTCCATTCCGTCGGTACGGAATTCCTTATGCCCTGGGAAATAGAGATTCCGGTAATCGTCTTTCCGCCGGTTGAAGGCACCTTCAGGGTGGAAACCCGCTGTTTCAGGCGCTCAGCGAAATCCGTGATGGCGCTGTCTTCCATGCCCTCATAGAGAATGACAAATTCATCGCCCCCGTAGCGGGCCGCATACATATGCTCCCCGACCAGCTCGGAAAGAAGCTCCCCGACCTGGGCGAGGCAGTTGTCTCCGGTCTGGTGGCCGTAGGTATCGTTGTACTGCTTGAAATTGTCAATATCGAAAATCTCGAGGCCGAAGAATACCTGCTCCTCCTGGGCCTTTTCGAAAGCGTTCTGCAGGTAATCATTCAGGGCAAAGCGGTTGGGAATGCCGGTCAGGATATCGGTCTTGGCCTGCTTCTCCAGAATAATATTTTTCCGCTTGATGTCCTCGGCCGCGTTCACCATCTGCATATATACGCGGAAGGTGGTCTTCTTCACGACCGCCTGGGCCTCCGCCGCCTCAAAATAGCGCTCGAGGTAGTAAATGCGCCGCTCGGGCAGCTTCTTGACCTTCGCCATCTTCGACATGTCATTGTAGACAGCCGCAAGGACATAGGGAGAGCCGTATTTCTCTACCACGGGCAGACCCTTCGCCACCATATTCTCAACAAATTCCTGATGGCCGCCCCGATAGTCCCGCTCCAGCATATTCAGCATTTCAGGAATGCAGTCCAGATAGGTGGCCGAATCCATGACCTGGGACAGCATGGCATTTTCCAGCCGTTCCACGTCGTCTGCATCCCCGTATTTTCGGACCAGAGACAGGGCCAGAATATTGAAGATGAAGATGTCTTCCCCGTCGGAAAAGGTATAGTCGTAGCGCCCCTGAAAGGCCTTGAGTTCCGTATAGGCCCGGGCCGCCGCCTTGTAATTTCCCAGTTCCAGATAGGCCAGGCCTTCCTCGCAGTAAAGAAGGGCCGCGATATATTTCGCGTCGTCGTTTTCAAAGCCGACCTTTTTGATGTAAGCCGCCGAAGTGCGATAGGCCTCTATGGCCGTCCGGAAGTCATCCAGCCGGTAGTGCTCGAAGCCGAGATTGTAATTGACCCGGGAGAGAAGTTCCGCGTCCCCTACCCTCTCTGCATTGCTTCTTGCAAGAGAATAATATTGGACCCCGATTTCAAGAAGCCCTCGCAGAGAAGCATCATTGCCGAGGATGTTGTAGATACGGCTCATGATGCGGAAATTTCCTGCCCGGTCGGCATAGGTGAGCGCCTTCTGCATATAGAAGCCCAGACTGTCATAATAGTCCTGGGTCGTATAACAGTATTCACCCATGTAGAAATAGGCTTCCGCCAGCTGGTCATCATTGGAGTCGCCGCTGCGCTTGGCATAGGTCAGAAGGTTCTTTGCCGCAGACCGGTAGCCCCTGCTTCTTCCGGACCTCTTTGTCAGGAGTTCGCTCTTCAGTTCGTCAAAGCTCTTTTCAGCACTCATACCCGAACCCCTCCACTGCGGCTAACAGGACTTGAACCTGCACGGTCTCCCACCAGAACCTAAATCTGGCGCGTCTGCCAATTCCGCCATAGCCGCGAAATGCCTGTCTTTCAGAAAGCAGATTTTTCTGCCCCCGCAGACAGCCGCCGCTTCAGGCGGCCTTCAGACAGCGTCAATCGTCGCCCTTCGAGATCTCGTTCAG
>JAZASQ010000252.1:0-2083 GCA_036343235.1 Lachnospiraceae bacterium | reverse complement strand
TAGCCGTCCCGGATCCGGTGGAAGGCGTCGCCGATGGCATTGCTTCCGCCGGCACAGGCCGTGACAGGACATGTGCTGATCCCCTTGAAGCCGTGGGCGATGGAAATCCGGGCTGCCGCCATGTTCGATATGGTCATGGGAATGAAAAAAGGATTAATGTGGTCATACCCCAGTTCCTTCCCCCGGTCGTGCTGCTCCTCTATGACATCAAGGCCGCCGATGCCGCAGGACACAATCGTGCCGATGCGGGGAGCCTCGCTTTCCGAAGCCTTTCTGTCATAGAAAGGAATGTCCTTTCCTTCCTCATCAATAGCAGGGGCATCTGCCAGCAGGCCGCTCTGCTCTATGGCCTCCTCGGCCGCATACATGGCAAACTGGGTGAAACGGGCCATATGCCGGAGTTCCCTTTTATTTAGGCGGACTTCCGGGTGAAAATCGCTGACCTGCCCGGCCAGGGTCACCCCGACCCCCAGTTCCTCCGGGTCAAAGGCCTCGATTTTCCGGATGCCCGGCCGGCCGGCGCTGATATTCTTCCAGCTCTCCTCCGCCCCGACGCCGGCCGGATTTACGGTTCCGATGCCGGTCACTACTACATTTCTCATATTCTCTCCTCTGCTTTGCCTGTTAAATCAGTACAATCAAATACAATTTTCTTCAGTGAGAAGCCCTATTTGCAATGCTCTCAGAAAACTGCAAAATCGGGTTTGACAGGCAAACTACATACACATACCGCCATCCACAATCAGGGCCTGACCGGTAATATAGGTGTTAGTTTCCGCCCCAAGGAAATACACGGTCTCCGCGATTTCCTCCGGGGCGGCTCCCCGGCCGAGGGGAATCCGGCTGACCATGGCGTCCGTCACCTTCTCCGGCAGGGCTCCGGTCATATCGGTAAGGACGTAGCCCGGGGCCACAGCGTTTGCAAGGATGCCCCGCTTCGCCCCTTCCAGGGCCGTTGACTTAGTAAGGCCGATGAGGCCGGCCTTGGCCGCTGCATAGGCGGCCTGGCCGACATTTCCATGAAGGCCTACCACACTTGAAATATTGACGATACGGCCCCCCTTCTGCTTCATCATGAGGCGGAAGACTTCCTTTGAAAGCAGGTAAGCCCCGCGAAGATTGACGTCCAGCGTCCGGTCAAAGTCCTCTGCCTTCGTCGCAATTAATAATGCGTCGCGTGATATTCCGGCGCAGTTGACAAGGGTGTCGATGCGGCCGAATGTATCTATTACCTTTGCAGCCGCCTCATGCACTTCCTCCTCAGAAGAGACATCTGCCTTGATGGCCAGAAAGCCCGGAACACCATCTCCTGCCTTTCCGGCTGTCGAATCAGAGTCATTTACCACTTCAGGCGCGGCAGCCAGTACGTGCTTCTCATCTGCCGCAAGCTGCCGCACCTCTATCCCGGTATCTTCGGCAGCCTTCTCATTTCCTGCATATATAATGGCGACATCGTACCCGGCCCGGGCAAAGCGCAGAGCCGCCGCCCGGCCTATACCTCTGCTTCCACCCGATATTAAGACCGTTTTTCTCTCATTCATCTCGTTTGCCTGTTAAATCGATACAATCAAATACAATTTTTCGTGCCGAAAGCCTCTGCTTCTGTGCCTGCCAGGAAACTCAAAAAACAGGTTTGACAGGCAAATCGATACAATCAAATACAATTTCGTACGTTGAAAGTCTCTGTTCCCATGGCTTTCAGGAAACTGAAAATTCGGGTTTGCCTGTCAAATCAATACAATCCTGTACAATTTTTGAGATCTTCCGGGCTTTCAACCGTGAAGGTCTGCACGGATTTTCCGGCTGCCTTGGCGCATTTCTTCACAAAGCCCGTGAGCGTGTGGCCGGGACCGACTTCAAGGAAGGTATCCACGCCCTGTTCAAGGAGCCAGACGATGGTCTCCCGCATGCGGACCCCGTGCTGGACCTGCTGCACCAGAAGATCCGAAAGAGATTCACCTGCGGCCTGCGGCCTGGCCGTGAAATTGTGGACGACCGGGATTTTTTCCTCCCCGAAAGCCCGGCCGTCGAAAAGGCTCCGCAGGGCCTCTCCGGCCGGTGCCATCCAGGGAGTATGAAAGGG
>JAZASQ010000251.1:0-2106 GCA_036343235.1 Lachnospiraceae bacterium | reverse complement strand
TGGGAAGCATCCTTCCGGATTGCATAATCCACACCATATTTCTGGGCAACTTTTTCAAAACCGCGAAGGTCTGTTTTGGCGATATCCATGTTAGATACGCCCTGGTTCTGCCCGATCAGTTCCTTTACGGTCTGTTTGCCGTGCGGGATGGCATTCTCCTTGGCTTTCGCTGCTTTCTCCGCCGCTTTTTTTTCCTTCACCTGCCCCCGGTGCCGGAGATATTTCATGCAGGCGGCAAGCACATTCCGGGCGGTCAGCTTTGTTGTCGTGACCGCAAGATTTACTGTCCTGTTTTCCACTTCTTCCTGCAAAGCTCATCCCTCCCTTCACATTTCATGCCCGGCAGGAAAACGGATTACCTTCCCCGCATCCCTGCCATCTCCATCCTTCGGCTTTCTTCCGGGACTGTCCCGGCTGGCCTTCTTTGCCATGGTCCGTTTCACCTGGTCTTCCGGAATGGGAAGCGCCATGATGCTTCTGCCCATCCGGATAAAAGTTTCCGGCTGATGGAATTTCTGCTCATAACGCAGCATCTGCTCCGGCGTCAGGGACCCAAAGTTATCCTCTGTAAGTCCGACCACCAGAAAATCCCCGGCGATTACATCAACCATTTTTCCATCTTCACTGTAAAGAGCACGGTTCAAAAGACTTCCGTTGAATTTGCCTTCTTCATTCACAATCAGGCCGACCTGCTCATCAAAAGGATAAACACATTCGATCATGCCGCCGACCGCTTCCTGAAGATCTTCCAGTTCTGTACCAACCTGCACCTCCCTGGGATATTCCCCGGGAGAAACCAGAAGTACGTCCATTATTTCCGGAGGGCTGATGTCCCGTTCCTCACCGGCATGGAAAGACACATCGGCATAGTCCTCGGCAGAATCCATCTCATATAAGGAATTATTCCAGTTTTCGGAGGCAATGGCTTCCGCCTCCTCCCTGGAATCCGCTTGCACCTGCACGGTCTTTTCCAGCACCTCGGTTATCTTGATGTCATATTCTTTCATTGGCACCTCCGTCAGTTCAGGGAAAGCACCGGCATTTCATCCCCATCCTCTGTGACGAGCAGCGTCCTCCGTTCCAGCATTTCCTGGATTTCATAGATATCCGCAACGCTCAGGGAGAGCACTTCCCCTTCTTCATCCACCGCGTAAATCAGCGCGGGGCCATCCAGATATTTCTGGTCACCGACCTTGAAAAGGAGCTGCCTGTCATAGCTGATGACAAAATCCGTGTCCGGGGCCAGTTCAATCACGTCATCCTCACCGAAGCAGGGAAGATATTCCTCCGCTTTATCCTTCGGAATGACCTTCATCTGTTCGCCGGGGGTAAAAGCAACCATGAAGGGTTCCATCCCGTTTTCATCGTATTTCACGGCTTCGATCATATCTCCCCAGATATCCAGGAAATGAAGGATCGCTCTCACCATGGATTTCTCTTCCGCAGTCAGTTCCTTTTTCGTTTTCTCCATTCCACAGCACTCACATCTGTGACCATAACCATTTCTGTAACACATATCGCAATTCCTCCTTATCGTGCCTGTTCTCTGTTTCTCTTTTTCTGCCACTGGTCCAGCAGCTTCACAATCACGTCCTGCATCTGCTGAGGGGTATAGGATTTCGGGAAATACTTCCGCAGCACATCATGGGAAATCGTGATGGTGGTCATGTCATCTTTCTTTTGCTCACTCATCACATCACACATGGCATCCAGCCTGCACCCGCCTTCCTGACTCAGCTTTTTCAGCCTCTGCGCCTGGGACAGGGACGGGGCAGCTTGGGCATAGTCCATCGCCTCCAGAAATTCCCGCTGTTCCTCCGGTTTCAGGTAGGAGAGCTCCACTGCCGGATTGAAGGCAATTTTCTTCTCATCCACCATGTCCCGGATTTCAGGGATTAACTCAGTAAGACGGATATAACGGTGCACCTGATTTCTGCTGTCTCCGGCCTCTTTTCCGACAAGTTCAAGTGCCTGTGGTGACTTCATCCCAACTCGGGATGAAGTTCCTTCTTGCGACAAATCCGTTCTTGCACCCTGATGTTTGATTGCATCCAGCTTCATTTTGTAGGCGAACGCCCTCTCACTCGGCAGGATGTGTTCCCTCTG
>JAZASQ010000250.1:0-2114 GCA_036343235.1 Lachnospiraceae bacterium | reverse complement strand
GCGGTATCCAGCTCGTTGTCCCAGAGAATGATCGTTTCCTGTTCTGCCAGTGTCAGGCGGTTCCTTCTGCTCATTTCCCGCCGCCTTTCCCGAAATCCATCCGGAATTTTGCTTTCCCGTCCGCTTCGGTTTCCAGGATCAGTGTCGTATCATACGTCTTCCCTGTCCGTTTGGATTTACATCCGGTAAGACGGATTTTCCCGGAAGAAAGCAGTTTTTCCGCAAGCCCCTTTGTAAGCCGCTTTCCGATGCTGTCAAAAAAGGCATTCTCCTTCCAAAGGGCGAACCGGCAGTCCCGGTTCTCACAAAACCAGCCTTTCCTGCGTTCCGTGACTTCCCGGCCGCAGTGCGGGCATCTGCCGATCACGATCCGGGAGGGAAGTAGAACCTCCGCATCCCGGACTGCCTCATATGTCCCGACCAGGGAACGGATCATTCCGGTTATCTCCTCCATGAAGCTTTCCGGGGAGTATTCACCCTTCTCAATACGGAGCAGCTTTTCTTCCCAGTCCGCCGTCATGGAAGGGGACTGGATCTGTTCCGGCATCACCGTGATCAGGGCAGTACCTTTTGCTGTTGCGCAAAGATACTTTGTCTTTTTATCCCCACGTCGCTCCACGAAGCCTTTCTGCACCAGTTTTTCTATGGTGGCTGCGCGGGTGGCCGGGGTGCCGATCCCTTTTCGTTCGACTTCCTCCGGAAACTCATCTGCGCTGGCCGCTTCCATCGCCTGTAATAACGTGTCCTCCGTGAATCGGCGGGGAGGAGTTGTTTTTCCTTCCCGGGCATCTGCTCCACGAAGCGGAAGAGTGCTGCCCTCCTTAATATCCGGCAGGGGCTGTAATTCCTTTTCCTTCCCATTTCCCTTTAGGTTTCTGCGCTGGACACCTTTCCATCCCTGTTCCAGGACCACTTTCCCTTTGGCTGTAAATTCACTCCCTGCGCAGTCAAAGGCTGCCACTGTTTCCACATAACGGTGCTCTTCACCGACAGAAACCAGCAGCCTTGTACATACCAGCCGGAGAATAGCCTGCTCCCCGGACGGCAGTTCCGCAGGATTCATCTGCTGCATTGTCCTTGTGGGAATAATGGCATGATGGTCAGATACCCTGCTGCTGTTGATTACCTGCGAAGCCTGTACCGAAACAGGATTCATGATCCCATATGCTGCGGCCACTCCTTTCACAAGCCCTGAAACCATTCCGGCCATATCATCAGTGAGATACCTGCTGTCTGTCCGGGGATACGTGACCAGCTTCTTTTCATAAAGACTCTGCGTATAATCAAGTGTCTGCTGCGCGGTAAACCCAAGGATCCGGTTGGCATCTCTCTGAAGGCTTGTAAGGTCATAAAGGGCAGGCGGTTTCTCTGTCTTTTCTTTCCGCTCAACCTTCTTCACAAATGCAGTCCCTGACTGGAGGGACCGTTTCGCAAGATCTTCAGCCTCTGCCTTTTCAGCAAAGCGACCGCTCTCAGCTGTCATTTCTCCCAACATGATCCGGACGGTATAAAAAGGCTCCGGTTTAAACGCATCAATGGCCGCATCACGCATTACCACCATGGATAAAGTCGGCGTCATCACCCGGCCCACTGCCAGGGTCTGCCCGTAAAGGCATGAAAAAAGCCGGGTGACGTTCATCCCGACGATCCAGTCGGCACGCTCCCGGCAAAGGGCTGCCTGATAAAGGTTGTCATATTCAGAGGATGGATGGAGGTTTGAAAATCCATCCCGGATTGCTGTATCCTCCATGGAAGAGATCCATAACCGGCGGAACGGCTTTGGGCAACCGCACATATGGTAGACAAGCCTGCCGATAAGTTCCCCTTCCCGGCCTGAGTCCGTACAGAGGACCCAGCTGGTGACGTCGCTCCGGTTCATCAGCTCCTTCACAACAGCAAACTGCTTCCGAGTTCCCAGCGACACCTCATATTTCCATTTTTCCGGAAAGATCGGAAGATCTTCATACCGCCACTTCCTGTACTTTTCATCATAGCTTTCCGGCTCGGCCAGTTCCACCAGATGCCCCACACACCAGCTTACCAGCCATCCGTTTCCTTCGAGATAACCATCACATCGCTTTGAGGCACCGAGCACCTTCGCAATGGCCTGTGCG
>JAZASQ010000249.1:0-2124 GCA_036343235.1 Lachnospiraceae bacterium | reverse complement strand
AATTTCTTTGAGAATCGTGCCACATTTGGAGCATGGCTGCCCTACCGTTTCATCCTCTTTGGGCTCCCCGCACTTTTCGCAATATGTTATTTTCTTTGTACCACTACTTCCGCCGCCTGCAAAAAGGCACCAGCCGCCCGCGACCTGATCCAGCTCGTCCAGAGACAGCTCCGCGCCATCAGCGGGCTGAAAATCCTCGGCGGTCAGCGCAAAGCCGTACTCCTTGGCCAGTTCAACGGCCTTCGCCACAGCGGTCTCCTTGTCGGTCAGCGCGGCGAGCTTGGCTTTCAGCTCCTCGTTTTTGCTGGCCTCTTCCAGAAATTTCTTCAGGTTTTCGTTCATGGTTTCGTTCTCCTTTTCAAATAGTGTCAGTACGATCTATTTTGGGCTACTTTTCAGTGAGAATCGTGCCACAAACAGGGCAAGGATGCTCTACCGCGTCGCCCTATGTGAACTATGCGTACTTTATAGGGGCTTTTCTTTTCACTATGCCATGGCTAAAAACATTACCCGTTTCCGAACATGACACAGAAGCAGTTAGGATTGTCATTTGTACCGATACCAATACAACCGCCTCCCGCGACCGCATTCAGATCGTCGAGAGACAGCTCCCCGCCATCAGCGGGCTGGAAATCCTCGGCGGTAAGGGCGAAGCCGTATTCCTTAGCGATCTCGATGGCCTTTTCCACGGCGGTCTCCTTGTCGGTCAGCGCGGCGAGCTTGGCTTTCAGTTCCTCGTTCTTGCTGGCTTCTTCCAGAAATTTCTTCAGGTTTTCGTTCATGGTTTCGTTCTCCTTTTCAAAAAGATAATAATAGGATTGGTTGACTTGGCCTTTCTGGTCGGCATCTACCGGGGCTTATCACCACTCCTTCCCAATGAGGATCGTGCCGCATTTAGGGCAGGGATTTCCGATCGGGTTGCCCTCACCTCCCCAGAAGGATTCGCACTTTGTACAATAAGGCATTTTTACTTTATTCATGCCAAAGACCATGCACATCACGCTGCTCGAGGCTACGCAGTTCGCGCCGCCTGCGACACGATCCAACTCGTCCAGAGACAGCTCCGCGCCATCGGCGGGCTGAAAGTCCTCGGCGGTCAGGGTAAAGCCGTACTCCTTGGCCAGTTCGATGGCCTTTTCCACGGCGGTCTCCTTGTCGGTCAGCGCAGCGAGCTTGGCTTTCAGTTCCTCGTTCTTGCTGGCCTCCTCCAGAAATTTCTTCAGGTTTTCGTTCATGGTTTCGTTCTCCTTTTTTAGGCTTTTTGTTTCTACTGCTCCTGTTAATTTCCGCTTTTAATACAACGAAGCTTTTTGTCTATCCTGTCAAGGGCGTCCGTGATATCATCTACGCCCCCGACACCGTAATTATGGATCTGTTGCTGGCCACATGTCATCACCCAACCGCCCGCGACCTGATCCAGCTCATCGAGAGACAACTTCGCTCCATCCGTGGGCTGAAAGTCCTCGGCGGTCAGGGCAAAGCCGTACTCCTTGGCGATCTCGATGGCCTTTTCCACGGCGGTCTCCTTGTCGGTCAGCGCGGCGAGTCTGGCTTTCAGTTCCTCGTTCTTGCTGGCCTCTTCCAGAAATTTCTTCAGGTTTTCGTTCATGGCTTCGTTCTCCTTTTCTATTACTTACATCAGACAATTGTCTGCTCTATGCCAAATATTCGTTACGGCAATTGCGAAACACGCTTCGCAATGGATCAGAATCATTCGATATGCATCCCCCTGTGCCAACCGCCGACAGACCGGGCATTTCGAAAGCCCAGGCGGTAGGCATGCCAGGTCGCCTGGTCGGCCACGGTTCCAAAGCTGCAGATAAAAAACAGCCTCGTATCCGGGTCTTTGTTCCTGAGATAATCGTCCAGCTCCTCAGGATCGACGGCGGCGGTGCAGGGGATCGGACCCTCCTGAAGCCGCCGGTGCTGCGGGCGGACGTCGATCAGCTCGCCGCCCTTGGCGAGGGCCTCCTTCACATAGCTCAGCGACACCCGGATCCGGTCAGCGGTGGTCAGGGAGAAGTCTTCGGTTTCCCCGTCGTCATAGGTGAAGGTCATCCGGTGATCCTCATAGGCCGCGTCCGTCACCCTGCGGTCTGTCAGATGCAGGATCTTCACGCATTT
>JAZASQ010000248.1:0-2126 GCA_036343235.1 Lachnospiraceae bacterium | reverse complement strand
GCGGAGAGCGGGGACGCTGATGAGGATCAGCAGGAAGGCCATGAGGAACGCTGACACAACCTGGAAGATACGGGACACGACGAGAAGCACGGCACCGACAGTTTTATCGTTAAGCACAGCGCCTGCTACCTTGCCGGTGACATTCAGGGCTGCCTTGCCGGTGCCGGCTGCGACCTTGCCTGCGCCTGCTGCCGCCTTTCGGAAGGGGATAATCTTCTGCCTTGTTTCATCAGCATCTGCATCCGTAGCGTCTGGCTGCGTTCTGCTTTGCTTCGTCTGAAAACCATCTTCAGATGCTACTCCGGAATTTGTAGCTTCTCCTGTCTTTCTTGCAAATTCATCCTCTAGCTCAACCGGGTCATCAACGCCTTCATCATCTGGAAACAGTTCTGTCGCAGCTGTTGATTCAAGCACGTCTTGTGCCTCGCGGTGCTTTCCGAACCAGGCCGTCGCATAGGAGCAAGAGGGGATCGCCTTCAGATTTTCACGACGGAGATGCTCGACCGTCTTCTCCATGAGCTTGCCTGCGACACCCTTCCCTCGCATCGATTCGTCGACAAAGGTATGTGAAATTTCGACGACGCCATCTCTTCCGTCGACTGCCGGAAAATCCACCTCGGCGAGCGCGAACTGTTCGTCATCGACAAGTACTATTTTATTTTGATACGTTCTTATTTCCATAACTTTTTATGACCATAGCCATCAACATAACGAAAGCTTTCCATGAATCAATTCGGCACGGTCTCCTGATCTCATTACAATCATGTTGCAGTGATATGAGTATATCATACATGAAGAAATTTATCCCCCGCTCGAAATAAAAAGGCTTTCTATAGCTGCATCGCATTTTTCTAAAACAAAAAACTTCCAATGACTACATCAGATTTCGTCATCGGAAGTCTTTTCAGCGGAGATGCAGGGATTTGAACCCTGGCGTCGCTTGCGCGGCCTAGCGCATTTCGAGTGCGCCCCCTTCGGCCACTTGGGTACATCTCCAAAAGAGAAGGATGAAATCTTTCGGTTTCATCCTCATGCCGGTAGTCGGGGTCGAACCGACACGGCTGTCACCAGCCACGGGATTTTAAGTCCCGAGCGTCTGCCAATTCCGCCATACCGGCAGTACACAATATCTTAGTCGATGGGCCGGCGATTGTCAACCGGCAATTGCCGGCTTATGGCATCCGGACGCGCGAGCGTCGAAGGCCGATGCCGTGGGAGGGGCACCCTAGCTCACGGCTCGAAGGTCTAATCGCTATCCAGCCACGCCGAGCTGGGCCGGCCCAATTCAGGAAAAATCCTTTAAAGGGATTTTTCCTTCAATGGGCCTAAAAAATCGGGCCTTGTGGGCGCCGATTTTTTACCCTGCTCGTCGTGGCCGGCTAGCGAAGACCTTCGGCTTTAGTGTTCGTACGGGTGCCCCTCCCACGGCATCGGCCTTCGGCGCTCGCGCTGTCTTTTGGCATACTTCAATTTAGAATTAGGTTAGAGACTCTACGCCGGGGCCTATGGGCTCTGCGTCTGTGGCGGTGGTTTCGGGGCTTGGTGCTTCCGGAAGGTTTTTGGACTCGGATGGTGCTGCAGTTTCGTGGGCGCCTGGGCCTTCGTCGGAGATGTTTGGCTTACTTTCTTCGTTTGTGGAGGCGGTAGTTTCCTTCTCAGTCTCGGCCTCACTCTCGACCATAGACTCTGTCGATTCCTCCGCTGTGGTCTCAGCTTCCGTTATTGTCTCAGTTGTTTCTGCCGCGCTTGCTGCGGTTTCCGGGGCCTTTGTTTCTGCGGCTTGTGCCTTTGTGGCGGCGGGTGTTTCTGCTGCCGCAGCCGCTGTCGCTGTGCCCTGGCCGCCGATCTTCACGTCGGGAGCATTGTCGAGAGGCTTCGTGACGCCGGTCTTCTCTGCGACATGGGCTGAGATTTCGAGGACAGTCTGGGACGGGGTGTAGTCTGCGGCATCTTCGCCGTAGAGGTACTGGTGGAGCTCCACGGTGTTCGAGGCGATCGTGCCGGCGACGACGACGTCCATCTTGCCGACCTTTGCGGTCGTGCGGGCGAACGGGAAGCCCTGGGTGTTTGCAATGTTATACTGCTTTGCAGAGAGGGCAAGCTCGGTAATGTCCTGCGCGGAGAGG
>JAZASQ010000247.1:0-2143 GCA_036343235.1 Lachnospiraceae bacterium | reverse complement strand
TTAAAGGTCTTTACCCTCCTTCTGAAGCAGTCCGGCCTTTCCATTGACCAGGCGACGAGCGGGGCGGATGCACTTGCCCTGATGGAAGGAAAAACCTATGATATTATTTTCCTCGACGATATGATGCCGGAGATGAGCGGGAAAGAGTGCCTCATTGAGATGCAGAAGCGGGCGGCGGAAAATCCGGAATATAAAAACAAAGCCACGCCTGTCGTCTGCCTTACGGCCAATGCCGTGTCCGGAGTGAGGGAAGAATATATGGCCCTGGGCTTTACGTCCTATCTTTCAAAGCCCGTGAAGGCGCCGGCCCTGGAAGGCATGATCCGGGACCTGCTGCCGGAGGGAAAATGCCGGAGGAGATGAGGGAATGAAAGCACAGAATAATATAAAACAAAGAAAAACAGGTTTTGCCGTTTTTTTTCCCGGGATGCCGGGGGTATTTTTCGGCAGGCGGACAGCAGCGGTCATTCTTGCGGCGATGCTGGCTTTTCCTTTGGCTGTTTTTTGGAAAATCCCTTCCCGCGCGGCGGAGGAGTCCTCTCTGAATTACACCGTATATGACAGGACGAACGGCCTTCTTTCTTCCGAGGCCAACTGTCTGGCGGAGACCCCGGACGGAATGATCTGGGTGGGTTCCTATGCGGGACTCTTTTCCTTCGACGGACGGAATTTCACCTTCATCCGGGAGGGGGGCATCGCAAACGTAAACGCCCTTTTCACGGACTCCAAGGGCCGTCTTTTCATCGGAACAAATGACAGCGGGGCCGCTGTCTATGAGGATGGAGAATTCCTCTTCTACACGGACGAGGACGGGATTCCATCAGAATCCATTCGCTGTTTCGGTGAGGACGGAGCGGGAAACATCTTTGTCGGTACCTCGGAGGGCATGTTTGAAATCACTGCGGACGGGGACATACGGAACCTTCCGAACGGACTTTCCTATGTGAATTCCATCTGCTACTCCGGCGAGGCCTTTGTATGCACGGATAATTCCGGTCATCTTTACGTGCTTTCCGGGGACGGAAAATCAGCATCTGAAATCAAAGCAACAGCTGCGGGAGATAAACAGCCCTATTATGAAGGCGTCTTTCTCTGCGGAGGAAAAGTTCTGGCTGCGACTGCAGAAGGGGATATCCGGGAAGTCATGCCGGGAGATCTGACAACGGAAGTGCGATACATTGTCACGGACATCGGCGAACTGAAGGCCCTCCTTACTGATGAAGAGGGCCGCCTCTGGGTCGGCGGGCAGGCCGGTTTCGGCTGCTTTGAAAAGGACTCCGGCACCTTCAAAGTCCGGACAGTTGACTCTTTCAACACCTCTGTTTCCTGGATCCATGAAGACTACCAGGGGAATATCTGGCTCTGTTCCGGGGACCTGGGTGTGCTGAAGATGTCCGCCTCCGCCTTTTCCCATCCCTCAATCGGGAAATATGAAGCTGTGACGAATGCCCTGCTTTCTTACAAGAACCGGATTTATTCGGCAACGGATCAGGGCCTCTTCATTTTGGATGCTGATGGAAACCTTGTGACAAACCCTCTGACACAGGCCCTTGACGGAGAACGAATCCGCTGCCTCATGGAGGATTCTGCCGGCAACCTCTGGATTTCCACCTACTCAGACTTGGGACTTGTGGAATCAGACGGAGAAAATATTATTCATAACTATACATCTGAAAATGCGGGACTGACTGCGAACCGGGTACGCAGCACATACGAACTATCTGACGGGACGATTGCCGCAGCGACGGCGGACGGACTGAATTTTCTGCGGGACGGAGTCTTAAGGGATACATTCACAGGCAGCGACGGCCTGCAGAACACCCAGATTCTGTCTATAGCAGAGGCGGATGACGGAACCTGCATCATCGGCACGGACGGGGCCGGAATTTACTGCCTGAAGGAAGGGGAGATTACTGCCCACATCAGTAAGGCGGAAGGCCTGAATTCCGGAATTGTCATGCGTCTTACCCCCTATGACGGCGGCTATTTCTGCGTGACCTCAAATTCCATCGGCTATCTCAAGGACGGGAAAGTGACTACCATTACGAACTTCCCCTATTTCAACAATTTCGATGTCTTACTTGACGGGGACACGGCCTATATTCTTTCCAGTGTCGGGCTTTACGTGCTTTCCGCAGCTGAC
>JAZASQ010000246.1:0-2153 GCA_036343235.1 Lachnospiraceae bacterium | reverse complement strand
TATACTAATATTTTTGATCAGAGCGCGCGGGTATTTTGAGTGGAGGGCAGACCCGTATACCATACCGGGTACCTTCAGGTCACCTGCGAATTTGGCCTTCCCGAGGATTTTATCCACGGCATCCTGACGGATTGCCCGCTCCCCGACGTGTCCCTCTGCCTTGTTGAGAATCGGCTCAACTTCCCCGCGGAAGCAGGCCGCCGCCAGTTTTATGGCCTTTACAATCTTTACGTAGCCCGTACAACGGCAGAGATTGCCTTCAATGGCCTTATTGATATCCTCTTCTTCAGGATTCAGATTTGTATCAAGAAGGACCTTCGCGCTGATGACCATGCCCGGCGTGCAGTAGCCGCACTGGACGGCCCCGGCCGAGGCGAAGGCGTAAGAATACACCTGTTCTTCCCGCTCGGAAAGGCCCTCAAGAGTGACAATCGAGCGCCCGTCGCAGTCCGAGATTTTCCGCAGACAGGAGCGGACTTTCTGCCCGTCCATAATGACCATGCAGGCCCCGCAGGCGCCCTGCCCGCAGCCATTCTTGACTGAAGTCAGGTCCAGGTCCTCCCGCAGGAAGTCCATGAGGCGCTTGTCCTCGTCCGCTGTATACTCTTTTCCGTTGACTGTTATATGATACATAGCTTCCTCTTTCGCCGGGCAAGCCGGAATTTTGCATTTGACCTCCGACGATAGGTCTGACCCGGTTATATTTTTGTCCTCCGCAGCACTTTCCCGCAGCGGTCAGCAGAAACTTCTCCCTGCTCCAGCGCGATATGGCCGTTTACAATTACGGTTTCAATCCCCGCAGGGAAGACATCCGGTTTTTCAAATGTCCCGCTGTCATTGACGGTATCCGGATTGAAAATGGTAAGGTCTGCAAAATACCCTTCTCTGATATAGCCCCTGCCCTTCAAATGCAGGGCATCGGCCGCTTTCCCGGTCATCTTGCGCACGGCTTCCGGCAGGGTCAGGCAATGCTCTTGTCGCACATATTTGCCGAGCAGGCGGGGAAATGCCCCGTAAACCCGCGGGTGGGGCTTGCCCGAAAGCAGACCGTCCGTACATAGGTTCATCTCCGGCCGCCTCATGATGGCCTTGACGTGGTCTTCTGTCCCATAGAAGTCCACCATGCCGACTGCATTCTTCTCTTCCAGGAGGAGGTCAAAGGCCGCATCCAGCGGTTCTTTTCCCCGCCTCTCCCCGAGCTCATCCAGAGACAGGCCGACAGCATCCTGATTCTTTTCGGAAAGCACAGAAGTAATGTAAATCCCCTCGGTCCCGGCAAACTCTATAAAGTTGTCCCAACTGGGGATTCCTCTGGCAATATCTTCCTTCATGCGGATACGGTCACTGTTGCTTGAAAGACGTTTCAACACCATATCCGTGCCCCCGTCATGCACCCAGGGCGGCAGGATGACGCCCAGCATCGTGGAGCCGGCCACGTAAGGATATTGGTCGAAGGAAACAGTCAGCCCCTCCTTCTCTGCCTCGTCCAGCTTTTCAAACATACCGGGCAGGTACTTCCAGTTGGGCTTGCCGCAGACCTTGAAGTGGGAGAAATGAATCGGAATGCCAGATTCCCGGCCGATCCGAATGATCTCATCCATGGAAGGCAGGATGGTATCCGCCTCAGACCTCTGGTGAACGACGAAGACGCCGCCGTACTGACGTGCCACCTTGCAGATCTCAATCAGCTCCTCTGTTTTCCCGTAGGCACAGGGCATGTAGATGAGTCCGGAAGAGACACCGATGCAGCCGGCCTCCATCTCCCGGGCCGTGATTTCCCGCATCTTTTCGAGGTCGGCTTCTTCTGCAGGGCGGTTCTCAAGACCCATGGCCTCCATGCGGATGTTGCCGTGGGGAAGGAGATAGGCTTCATTCAGGGCCGGCCTGGCATTTTCCATCAGATTGAAGTATCCGCCAACATTACGGTAATTCCAGTCCAACTCTTCATCCGTCCCGTCCAGACCAGCCAGATTCTTCTGCCAGGGGCCGATATATTCTTCCGGCAACGGAGCCATGGAAATACCGTCCTGGCCTAAAACTTCTGTCGTGATGCCCTGGTGGAGCTTGGGCAGGAGCTCTGGTTCGGAAAGAACCTTCAAATCGCTGTGCGAATGGGTGTCAATAAAGCCCGGGGCAAGCACATTACCTGCCGC
>JAZASQ010000245.1:0-2197 GCA_036343235.1 Lachnospiraceae bacterium | reverse complement strand
GAAGCAGGCCACGGCCGTGGCGCAGGCCCCGGTCCCGCAGGCCAGGGTCTCGCCGGACCCCCGCTCCCAGACCCGCATGCGAAGGTGCTGACGGTCGATGACATTTACAAACTCCGTATTGACCCTCTTGGGGAAAATCGGATGATTCTCAAAAGCAGGGCCTATCTTCGTGAGATCCATCTGCCGCACGTCCTCGTCCCGGACGACGACGCAGTGAGGATTTCCCATGGAGACGCAGGTGGCCTTATATATGGTGCCGAGAACTTCTATCGGCTGATTGATCATATCATTGTCCGGGTGGGTGACCGGAATCTGCCGACAGTCGAGGATGGCCTCACCCATGTCGACAGTCGCCTTCTCGACTTTGCCGTCCGAGCCGGGTGCGAGGACGAGATGCTTGATGCCGGAAGCCGTCTCCACGTCAATCTCTGTCTTCTTTACGAGCCCGTGGTCGTAAGCGTACTTGCCGACGCAGCGGATGCCGTTGCCGCACATGGCCCCTTCCGACCCGTCCGCATTATACATGATCATGCGGACATCGGCCGTCTTCGACGGAGCAATCAGAATGAGCCCGTCGGAGCCTATTCCGAAGTGGCGGTCCGAAACATATATTGACGCAGCCCCGGGGTCTGCTATATCACTGCCCTTCGTAATGTCGCAGTAGACATAGTCATTGCCGCAGCCGTGCATCTTCGTGAAATGCATTGAAAATCCTTCTTTCTCTAAAAAGGGGGACAGAGTTTGAAAATTTCTTTCTTCTACCCACCCCATGGGACTTCACGGGGGATAAAGTTTGAAATCTTTTCTCTTACACCCACAGTTCTACTCGAGACGGGGGACAAAGTTCAACTTCTTCTGTTTTCTACCCACTCTGTAGCTGCCGACGGGGGATGAAGTTCAGCTTCTTTTGTTTTCTACCCACTCTGTGGCTGCCGACGGGTGACAACGTTCAACTTCTTCTGTTTTCTACCCACTCTGTGACTGCCGACGGGGGACGAAAACCCAAAAACTACCCCTTTGAAACCTTTACGACATCGGCAAAAGAAAGCGTCCCGCCGTAAATATCAAGCGCACTTCCGACCGTGAAGTTCACGCGGTCATTTCCGAGGCGGCGGATTTCTTCAATATCGGAAAGCGAACGGATTCCGCCGGCGTAGGTAACCGGCTTCCCCCTGCACTCCCCAAGAAGTTTCACCAGGCCTTCGTCTATGCCGGCCTTCTTGCCTTCGACCGCGGTCCCGTGTATGAGAAATTCCGCGCAGGAGGAAGATAAGTCTTCTATGACTTCCGGCGTCAGAATGAAATCGGTCACGGTCTGCCAGCGGTCAATGACGACGTGATATTTGCCGTCGCCTTCCTTCCAGGCCGAGAGGTCGAGAACGAGATGGTCCGAGCCGACGGCGGCGAGCATATGCGCGAGCCGCCCCTGCGAGAATACGCCGCCTTCAAAGAGATACGAAGTGACAATGACCGCGCCGGCCCCGCCGGCCATGAATTCGGGGGCATTCTCCGGGTTCATGCCGCCGCCGATGGAAAAGCCCTGGGGCCAGGCGCGAGCCGCCGCGAGCGCCGCCCGCTTTGAGGCTTCGTATCCATCCGTTCCTGCCTTGTTGAGAATGATGACATGCCCGCCGGTCAGAGAGTTTTTCCGGAAGAGGTCTGCATAGTACTCAGGTCCCTGCCCGGAGACGAAGTTTTCATCCACCGTCCCCGTCGCATCGGAAAGAGTGGAGCCTACAATCTGCTTCACCTTGCCGTCATGTATGTCTATGCAGGGGCGAAATTCCACAGGGCAATCCTTTCTTTTTCAGTCACGAATAACTTTCGTATTCTTTCGTTCCCGTGTGGTTTAACATTTTATACCAAATGGGAGAAGTACACAAACTTTTTTGTGTACACCCCCTGCGGACGCGGCCCGGACCGGAAAACAGAAAGGCTTTCAGCCTGCAGAATACTGAGAAACGAAACCCGGCGGCCTTTGGCCGCCGGGGAATCCGTACAGAGTATTCGTTTTACATTATTCTCATTTCTCGTCAGATGAGTAGTTCGGAGCTTCCGGGTTTTTAACACTTAGCACATCCTAACACATCTCAAAAGCCGCTGTACGGCTTTATTTTTTTGTCAAATCCATATTTTATATTTGCACGATACTGTTCGATACTGTATAATTACCATCTATAAGCGACATCTTGAAAGG
>JAZASQ010000244.1:0-2210 GCA_036343235.1 Lachnospiraceae bacterium | reverse complement strand
TGACATGCAGCGTCGGCAGAAGCATGGCGATCAGCTTCGGATGCTCCTTCAGCACTTCGAGCAGTTCCTCATCCATACCTGCAAGCAGAGTGGCCAGGACATCGGTATCAAGGGGAAGTGCATTGTCTTCGCCGGATTCAGACTCATCTTCCTTCTCTGTGTTTCCCATCGTTTCGGTGGTATCGGCAGGCGGGGCGGCATCAGCGCTCTGAGGCGTCTGGGTTTCAGTGGGAGTGCTTTCCCCGTCTGAGGCATAGGCAAACGCCGCCGTCGGGAACAGCAGCAGGCATACCAGCAGGACCGCGACCAGCGCAGTCAGTTTCTTTTTCATCATTCTTCAGGATCCTCCTTATCATAGGTTTCGCTGTCATCGTTTTCAGTTGCATAGCCGCCTGGGATCTGCGGAAGGATCCCCTTGGATCGGATCAGATCCGCCAGCTGTTCAGGGGTCATATTTGCGGTCTGGAAAATGCCGTAAACATAGACCTTCTCGGCTTCGTTGTACCTGCGTTCCAGGTCCTTGACCTTTGCCTCCCAGTCGTCCCGTTTCTTCCGGGCTTTCTCAAGCTCCTCCCGGAGCTTCACAAGTCTTGAATCGTCCATTTACATCCTCCTTTTGGATGAAATGACCGCCTGCCTGGACTTAAGGCAGACGGCCAAAGCAGTAAAAATGAGCCTGCCAGTAGGCGGTATCGATACTCGCGTACTGGATCGGGTTGCCGCAGTGGATCATCATGCCGTTGCCGACATAGATGGCCACATGGGAAGCTCCCGTGGTGTTATAAGTGCCCTGGAAGAAGATCAGGTCTCCGGGCTTAGCTTCGCTTCTCGGGATGATGGCGCAGATGTTTTTCAGTCCATCCGCCGTCAGTCTTCCAACATTCCATCCGTTTCCGCAGTGGTTGATAACCCAGCTGACAAAACCGGAGCAGTCAAAACTCGTGGACGGTGAAGACCCGCCCCAGACGTAAGGATAGCCAAGGTACTTCTCGGCTTCCGTGATCATTCTCCGGAACCGTTCGTCGGTCAGGGCTTCACCGGGGATGTCGTAGTGCAGGACATCCTGGATGGCGATGGCATAAGGATTGTCACCGAAGATCTCCGGCTTGTTGCCGAGCGTCTGCATCAGAAGCCCGTAGCGCATCATCTGGTCATCCGTAAGGCCTGCCGAAAGCAGGATGTTCGCAAGACCCTTGTTGTCCAGTGTGACGTTGAGGATATAGTAGTCATACGGGACTTCCTCCTCGTATTCTTCCTCTTCGTCATAGAATTCACCGGTTTCCGGATCCGTGTAGGTGACAGTCCTGGTCTTTGTTTCTGTCCGGTACCGGGTCTCCACGACCGAATCGAAGGTCAGTTCATACTGTGCGGCGAAGATCTGCTGCAGAGTACTCTGCACCTGGGAACGGGTGTAATTCTCAAACACGACTGTAAGATACGACGCAAGTTCGTAGGGATTGTGACCGATCTGGTCCTGGGTGATGTTGATCTCGTCATAGCCCGGGAATTCCGACTCGATGTTGTTGATCCGGGCCTGCAGGGCATACTCCAGCGCACAGTAGTCTGCTTCAACTCCGAGGATATCCTCATCCTCAGCCGTATAAGAGGTTTCAATCACCACATCCGATCCGCCCTGGAACATCACTGAACAGGATCCGATAGTACCGGAGATTATCATGACCACCAGCAGGATCCCGCCGCCGATCAGCAAACCGTGCCAGTGTTTGGACACGAATTCACCGACCCGTTCCGACACCTTCTTTGTTTCTTTGGCGGCTTTCCCGGCATTCTTTGCTGTCGCAGCGCCGGAAGCAGCACCGGAGGCTGCAGTTCCTGCGTTCTTTCCGGCCTTCGCAGCAGCGTATTCCTTCTTGATCTCACTCTTCTGACGCCAGCGGGAAAACAGATTGGATCCGTTCTCCGCCGTATGCTCGGCAAACTGGCTGCTCCTGTTCAGGGCATCGGTACCGGCATTGTCATCAGCTTCCTGGTCGATTTTATGATGGACCGTATCGGAGATCAGCGTGGATGCATGGCTGCCTTTCGGCGTTTTCCTGCCGTGGCTCGTTGCCTCTTTCACGGTTTCATCTGTGAAGACAGCCTTATCAAAGCGGAGCTTCTCACCGGCTGCCGCCTGGGAGGCCTTTTCGCCCTGAAGCTTCTTTCCGGAAGCCTTCTTGGCAGTTTCCTCCGTTTTCAGTTTCCTGCCG
>JAZASQ010000243.1:0-2212 GCA_036343235.1 Lachnospiraceae bacterium | reverse complement strand
GACCTGCAGCGCTTTGCCGAAATCGGGAAAAAGGGGGTTCTTGCCCTCTGCTGTGATTCGACGAATGCTGAGCGGCCCGGCTTCACTCAGTCCGAGAGGACAGTCGGGAGAACTTTTGACAATATCTTTGCGGACAATACAGACACCCGGATCATCATTGCGACCTTCGCATCCAATGTGGACCGGGTACAGCAGATCATCAATTCCGCCCACAAGTACGGGCGTAAGTGCGTGATTGAAGGCCGATCCATGGTGAATATTATCAATACCGCCACCGAACTCGGCTACATCAGTATTCCGCCCAATACCCTGATTACCGTGGACGAGCTGAAGAATTTCCCGGACGAGCGGACCTGCCTTATCACTACTGGTTCCCAGGGCGAGTCCATGGCGGCTTTATCCCGCATGGCTTCGGGCATGCACAAGAAAATCCGTATTAAACCCAACGATACGATCATCTTCTCCTCCCATCCGATTCCGGGCAACGAGAAGGCTGTATCCCGGGTCATCAACGAGCTTTATCACAAGGGGGCCAAGGTCATCTTTCAGGATGTCCATGTGTCCGGCCATGCCTGCCAGGAGGAGATTAAGCTCATCTACTCTCTGGTAAAGCCCAAGTACGCGATTCCCATGCACGGGGAATATAAGCACCTCCGGGCCGGGGCCGAAATTGCCAAGTCTCTTGGCTATGACAGCAAACATATCTTCCTCCTGTCCTCCGGCGACGTCCTTTCCATGGACGAGCAGTCTGCGGCAGTCACAGGGAAAGTTCATGCAGGGTCTGTCATGGTCGACGGCCTGGGCGTCGGCGACGTGGGCTCTGTGGTCCTCAAAGATCGGCAGAGACTTGCGGACGACGGCATCATCATTATCGTCATGACTATGCAGTCGGGCACTGGTCTTGTGCTTTCCGGCCCTGATATCGTCTCCCGCGGTTTCGTCTATGTACGCGGGGCCGAGGACCTGATGGATGCGGCACGGGAAGTCTTAAACGATGAGATTTCCGAGCTTCAGAGAAAGAATGTAACGGATTGGACCCAGATCAAGAGCAGCCTGAAAGGCGCCCTTTCCGACTTTGTCTGGAAGGAGACCGAGCGGCGGCCCATGATCCTGCCCATCATTATGGAAGTGTGAGATGGACAAGGAACGTTTGGACGTCTACATCTCGACCCTGATGCCGCCTCTGCCGCCGGCCCTTGCTGCAATCGAGCGGAGCGCCCGGAAAGAGGGGATTCCCATTCTCCGGAAGGATTCCCAGAATCTTCTCCGCCTCCTTATCGCCATGCAGCAACCGGAGAGGATTCTTGAAATCGGCACCGCTGTCGGCTTTTCCGCCTCCGTCATGGCCCTTTGCGATACTAATGTAAACATCACCACTTTGGAACTGGATGAGACTGCGGCTGCCCGGGCAGAGACAAATTTTAAAGCACTGGGACTTTCTCAGCGGGTTACACTGATCAGAGGGGATGCGGCGGAGACCCTGAGGGGCCTCACCGGCCCCTTTGATTTTGTCTTCATGGACGCGGCCAAGGGCCAATATCCGGTATACTTTGAAGAAGTGAAGCGGCTGCTTTCGCCCGGAGGCCTTCTGGTTACGGACAACTGCCTGCAGGAGGGGACGCTCCTCGAGTCCCGCTTCGCCGTGAAGCGGCGGGACAGGACCATTCACGGGCGGATGCGGGAATATCTGGATACAGTCTTTCACGACCCGGATTTTGTCTCCAATCTCATCGATTCCGGAGACGGGGTCCTGGTCAGCAAACGGATACATTGATATGGAAAAAGTTGAGTTACTTCTGCCGGCGTCTTCTTTGCCGGTTCTCAAAACCGCCGTTCGTTACGGGGCGGATGCCGTATATCTGGGCGGAAATTTTTATGGCCTTCGGGCCAAGGCAGAAAACTTCACCCATGACGAAATGGCAGAGGGCATTGCTTTTGCCCATGAGCATGGGGTGAAAGCCTATGTGACAGCCAATATTCTGGCCCACAATGCAGACCTTGCCGGGGCAGAGGCCTATTTCCGGGAGCTTGCGGAACTAGCTCCTGATGCGGTCCTGATTTCAGATCCGGGGCTATTTTCCGTTGCTCGTCGCGTGGCGCCGAATCTCGACATCCACATCTCCACCCAGGCCAACAATACGAATTACGGAACATTCAATTTCTGGTATGACCTTGGGGCTAAGCGGGTTGTGACGGCCAGGGAGCTTTCCAT
>JAZASQ010000242.1:0-2213 GCA_036343235.1 Lachnospiraceae bacterium | reverse complement strand
TGAACGCCGCGCCAGTAGTCGAGAAGGGCGTTGAAGACCTTCCAGCCCCGGGGCAGCCAGTAAGGCATGCCGGGCGCAGTCTCGTCCAGCATGAAGAGGTCAAGCTGGGGCCCGATCTTCTTGTGGTCGCGTTCCTTCGCTTCCTTGATCAGGGCCTTGTGGTCCTTCAGCTGCTTCTTGTCCGGGAAAGCATAGGCATAGATTCTTGTCAGAGAATCGTTCTTCTCGTCGCCCCTCCAGTAAGCGCCTGAAGCCGAACGGATCTCAAATGCGGCGCTCATAAGTTCCTGGGAATTGTCTACATGGGGTCCTCGGCAAAGATCGACATAGTCCTCGCCTGTGTAGTATACGGTGATGGTCTCGTCATCGGCGAGATTCTCAATCAGCTCGGTCTTGTACTTCTGCCCCTTGAAAATCTCAAGTGCCTCGGACTTCGAAACTTCCTTCCGGGTCCAGTCTTCACGGCGTTTGATGATTTCGTGCATTTTTTCCTCGATTTTCACGAAGTCATCCTCAGTCACGCGCACGCCCTCAGGCAGGGCGAAATCATAGTAGAATCCGTCCGCAATCTGGGGTCCGATGGCGTACTGCACGTCCTTTCCGTAGAGCTCGATCATAGCCTTGGCCAGAATGTGAGCCAACGAGTGCCTATACACCTCAAGCAATTCTTCTTTTTCCATGACTAATATAAACCTCCAAAATCTTTCGCCCGCTCGTCTTTGGGCGGGCAATCCGTGGCTTCGGGGGACAAAAAAACGTCCCCTACACCACAACAAGAATTGTGATGCAAGGGACGCTCATAGTATCTCTAATCGCGCGGTTCCACCCATGCTTGCCGGATTTCAATCTCCAAAGCCTTGTGCTTTCAATGGCTTCCAAAGACCTATCCGACCACTTCATTCTGATGATATCGGAATCACCGTGCCCGATTGAGGGCCCTCTCCGAGATGGTCTTCCTTCAGGCTTCCGCCGGTCGGCTCTCACCCGCGGTGCTGCAACGAGCGGCTCCCGTGGCCTTCCTATCTGTGACATTCCTCTGAAGTACTGTTCTCTTCACCGAGTTCGCAAGCTATCATACACTTCAAGCCTGACTTTGTAAAGGGGACAGATATCAAATTTGAAGGAAAATGCAAAGTCTTACCGGTTGCTGACCTCCACAAACTTCTCCAGCACCTTCATTCCGCCACCGTTGTTAAGGATACTGGATGCGATGGAGACGCCCTCCTTAAAGGACTCAGCCTTGCCGCCAATGTAAATGCCGGCGCCGGCGTTGAGGAGGACAGCATTGCGGCGGGTCCCCTGGGTCTTGCCGGAAAGGATGTCGCGGGTGATGGTGGCGTTTTCTTCAGGCGTACCACCCACAATCTCACTCTTCTCCCCTCTCTTCAGGGCAAAGTCCTCAGGGCAGATTTCAAAAGTCCTGTAGTAGCCGTCCTTCAGTTCGCAGATGGTGGTAGGAGCACTGGGTGAAATTTCATCGAGCCGGTCCTGGCCGTAGACGACGAAGGCCCGCTTGACGCCCATATTGGAAAGAACTTTCGCGATGGGCTCTACAAGGTATTCGTCATAAACGCCCAGCACATACATGGAAGGCTTGGCCGGGTTTGTCAGGGGACCAAGGATATTGAAGACAGTTCGGATACCGAGTTCCTTCCGGATGGCCCCGACATACTTCATAGACGTATGGTACTTCTGGGCGAACATGAAGCAGATGCCGGCTTCCTTCAGGAGCTCCACGCACTTGTCCGGACTCTGGTCCAGATTGACACCGAGGGCCTCAAGGACATCGGCTGCCCCGGAAGCACTTGACGCTGCCCGGTTGCCGTGTTTCGCCACCTTGATGCCGGCAGCTGCAATTACCATTGCCGAAGTCGAAGAAATATTGAAGGTCTTTGCCTTGTCTCCACCGGTACCTACAATCTCAAGCACTTCCATGCCCGGATGGGGAACGGGGGTCGCATGCTCCCGCATGGCGTTGGCGCAGCCAGTGATTTCGTCTATGGTTTCGGCCTTTGTGGACTTGGTCGACAGGGCCGCAAGGAAGGCAGCGTTCTGGGTCTGGCTTGTCTCCCCTGACATAATTTCGTTCATGACAGCATAGGCCTCGTCGTAAGTAAGGTCCTCCCGCATGACCAGCTTTTCAATGGCTTCCTTGATCATCTTTCTTCTTTCCTTTCTACTTCAGAGTCAATAAGTTACAGAGTCTTTTCTTC
>JAZASQ010000241.1:0-2223 GCA_036343235.1 Lachnospiraceae bacterium | reverse complement strand
TCACGCTATCCTCCCGACAGAGAATGTCTATGATGCGGTTTTCGGCGATCTCCCCGCAGGAGAACAGAAGATTCTCTCCCTTCTTGCGGCAAGACTGCTTTCCGCTCTGGGAAATCCCTACCAGTTTACAGAGTACCATCTGGAACTTACTGCTGCAGGGCAGACTTTTAAGGCGTCGGCGAAGAGAGTCACCGATCCCGGCTGGAAAGAAGTGGAGAGCTGGATTCTGGGAAAGAGAGCGGAGGAGAGCATGGAATCGTCGGAGGAAGAGGAAAAACAGGCAAAGGATTCGGACGCAGATCCAGAGGCATCGGGAAATGAAGGCAGCAAAATCCTGGCAGCGCTGTCTGCGGATCCGGGTTATTTTGCCGAAGGGAAATCCATGAAGATTATGGACGCGCAGCTTCGCGAGGGTACGACAAAGCCGAAACCGCGGTTCACGGAGAGCACGCTTCTTGCTGCCATGGAGCGCGCAGGTGCCAGTGAAATCTCGGATGAAGCAGAGCGGAAAGGTCTCGGGACGCCGGCGACGAGGGCAGGCATCATTGAAAAGCTGGTTCGGATCGGTTTTGTCGAGCGGAAGGGTGAACGGAAGACAAAGTATCTTGTTCCGACGCATAAGGGGATATCTTTGGTGACGGTCATGCCGGAGGAGATCCGCTCTCCGCTTCTTACGGCGGACTGGGAGCAGAAACTCCTGAAAGTGGAAAAGCAGGAACTTGCGCCGGAAGACTTTATGAAGGAAATCGGGGCAATGATTTCAACTCTTGTTAGCACCTATGAAGCTGTGCAGGATGCGGAAGTGATGAGACGGGAGCCAGCTCCTTCGAAGATCGGGAATTGTCCTGCCTGCGGAAGCGACATCGTGGAGCGGCAGAAAGGGTACTTCTGCAGCAACAGGGACTGCCACTTCGCCCTCTGGAAGGAGAACCGGTATTTTGACGCGATTGGAAAGAAACTGACAAAGGAAATCGTAAAGAGCCTGCTCGAAAGCGGCAGGGCGAATCTTACGAAGTGCCGCTCCAGAAAATCCGGAAGAACCTATGATGCGTCGATATGCATGACAACGGGAACAGACGGAAAGCCGACATTCCGGATGGAGTTCCCGGACAGGAAAGGAGCAAAAAGAAAATGATGAAAGCGCAGGGAGAGAAGATACGAAGCTGGGATGAAGTGAACGGGCAGGATGAGAAAACAGCTCCGCCGGATCAGTCGCCGCCGGAGGCGATGGAGGGCCCGATGCGGGCGTACGTGCAGGAAAATTACCTGAAGGCCGCCGAGGAGCTGTCGGAGGATGACTACAACTCGATTGATGGCATTTTAAATAATGGAGACAGGCGGGAAAGGGATCCTTCCAGGGAAGACACAAGAGCGAAACCAGAAGATCAGAAAGCTGAAGCAGAGAGAGAATCCGTCATGGAAAAAATCCGGGAACATGAGGAACGCATTCGAAGCAGCGCGCCTGATCAGGTCCGCTTCCGGAAAGATGCGCTCTGTCCGAACCGGGAGCTCTGCTGATATGGCAGAGGAGAAGAACCGCCAGATGATTCAGTACCATTTCTTTGCAACGAAGGAACAGGCAGAACAGATCGAAAAGCGGATGCGCAAGATCGGTGTGCGCAATAAATGCGCGTACTTCCGGAAAATGGCAATCGACGGATATTACATCTGCGTGGATCTTGCCGATGTGAAAGAAATGGTTCGGCTTCTCCGCATTTACGGCAACAATCTGAACCAGCTTGCCAGACGGGCAAATGAAGGCGGCAGCATTTATCGAAATGACGTGGAGGACCTGCAGCACGAAATGCATGAGTTATGGAAAATGATGCGGCAGATTCTGGAGAGACTCTCGCATCTTAATTGATGCCGGAGAGGAGGCGATAACAGATGGCGGCGACACGGCTGATTGCGATGCATGTGAATAAGGGAAAATCCATCGGGCAGTGTCTGAAGGATCGGACCGACTATGCAAAGAATGGGGAGAAAACCCAGAATGGTCAGTATGTCTCCGCCTACGCCTGCGATCCGGAAACTGTTGATCAGGAATTACTGCTCTCGAAGAAAGAGTATCTTCGCATTACCGGGCGGCAGATTCCGGGCGACATTATCGCGTACCAGATCCGGCAGTCCTTCAAGCCCGGCGAGGTTTCCGCAGAAGAGGCGAACAAGATCGGATACGAAACGGCGATGCGCTTTACACACGGAGAGCACGCGTTCATCGTC
>JAZASQ010000240.1:0-2244 GCA_036343235.1 Lachnospiraceae bacterium | reverse complement strand
TTTCCTCTGATTCATGACTAATGTAATTCAGCCGCTTCCCTGCCAGCCTGCGTGAGGGCTGCTTTTCGTTCCGGTTGTCACTGTTTGCGGGGCATAATGCCTCGTATACAGTAAGCGCTTACATTAGAGTACCACACCGTCCTTCAAAATGGAAATTTCAGCAAAGCCGTTCTTTTCCGCCTTAGTCTCTTCTCCTGATGCAACATCGATCACATACTGAAGCAGGCGGTCTCCGCATTCGGGGATGGTTTCTTTTCCTTCGGCAATGCCTCCGGCGTTGAAATCTATCCAGCCGCCCTTCTTTTCATAGAGGGCAGTATTCGTCGAAAGCTTGACCGTGGGAACGGGAGCTGAGAAGGGAGTGCCCCGGCCGGTGGTGAAAAGAATGATGTGAGCGCCTGCAGCTGTCAGATTCGTGGCAGAGACAAGGTCATTTCCCGGGCCGGACAGTAATGTAAGTCCTTTCTTTTCCACCCGTTCCCCATATTCCTTCACATCGACAATCTGGGCCGTACCGCCCTTCTGTACACATCCTAAAGACTTGTCCTCGAGGGTCGTGATCCCGCCGGCCTTGTTGCCGGGAGAGGGATTCTCATAGACGACCTGACCGTGACTCGTGAAGTAGTCCTTGAAAGCGTTTACCATGGAAACGGCCTTGTCAAAAATCTTTTCATTTTCGCAGCGGTCGAAGAGGGCTTTTTCCGCTCCGAACATCTCGGGAACCTCTGTCAAAATTGTGGAGCCGCCCATGGCGATGAGACGGTCTGAGAATGCCCCGACAGCAGGGTTAGCTGTGATGCCGGAAAGACCGTCCGAACCGCCGCACTTCATTCCGATAACAAGCTCGGAGGCGGGGATATCTTCCCGCTTGAAGGAAGAGGCATAGGAAGCGAGTTCTTTTAAGAGCTTCCCGCCTTCTTCGTATTCATCTTCCACATCCTGGCAGGTCAGGAACTTCACCCGGTCATCGTTCCAGCTTCCGAGGGCTTCCTGAAACATGGCCATGGTCAGGTTCTCGCAGCCGAGAGCCAGGACCAGTACGGCACCTGCATTGGGATGGCTTACGAGGTCAGCAAGTATGGCCGTTGTGGCTTTAAGATCCCCTCCCAGCTGGCTGCAGCCGAAGGGGTGGGGAAAGGTCTTAAGACCGGTAATAGAGCCCTTTATAAGGCCGGAATTGTCCCGGACCAGCTTTTCCGCCACGGAGTTGACACAGCCGACGGTGGGGATGATCCAGATGTCGTTTCGGACTGCGGCCCGGCCGTCTTCCCGGCGGAAGCCTTTGAATGTAAGTGCTTTCACATCCGGGGCAGGATAAGTCTTGTGGTCATAGGTATAGTCTGCCCGCTCAGAGAGCTTGGTCTGGGCATTCTGGGTATGGACGTGTTCCCCGATTGCGATATTCTTCTTTGCACCGGCTATCGGGAAGCCGTATTTGATGATGTCTTCCCCCTTTTTAATGTCACAGAGGGCCATCTTGTGGCCCCGGGCAATGGGGTCGGCAGCGATTATCGTGCGGCCGTCAATGGGGACTGCTTCTCCCTTACTAATATCTGCAAGGGCCACAGCCACATTGTCCGCCGGGTTGATTTTCATTATTTTCATGGTTTTTCCCTTTATCTGAAGCTGCCGGTACAGTTTTTTATGAGAGAAACTGTGCCGGCAGGTATATACAATATACAGGCAGCGGGTCAAAGAGTCCGATAAATGCCCGTTTGTATTGCGGATTCAGGCTTTTACAGCAAAGTCAGCCATGGCGGCCTTCATGCCCTTCTTTTCAATCAGGGCAAGGTCTTCCTTCACGGTTTCGCGGAAGCCGGGAAGATTCTTAAGGCTGTCGTCCCACATCTTTTCGTTGTCGATGACAGCATCGGCCAGGGCCTCAAGGGAGTCATTTCTGTGCTCATAGTAGAAGTCCAGTACCCACTCGTCGTCCTTGATGTCGTAAGCATCGCCGTTTTCACGGGCAGCATGCAGACATGCGTCCCCCTTCTCCGTACCGTTATGATAGAAGCAGATATAAGCTGCAAAGGAGAAGGCCAGGCAGGGAGCGATGGCTCCGTTCTTCCGCTTTGAATATTCAAGCAGGGACGGCATGCAGCGGGCCTTCCATTTCGAGGTGGAGTTCAGGGAAATGGACAGGAGCTGGTGGTCTACGAAGGGGTTCGAGAAACGCTCGGTTACATCGGCAGCGAACTGGTTCAGGTCGTCCTTCGGAAGGTCGAGGGTCGGGATGACTTCATT
>JAZASQ010000239.1:0-2258 GCA_036343235.1 Lachnospiraceae bacterium | reverse complement strand
TGTCGGGGATGTTCGACGCGGTCAACCAGCAGGTTGGCGACGTGGCGGCTCAGGTAGGGAGAACGCCCTCGGCCTTTTCGCCGGGGGTCTTCTCCATGGTACGGAACGTGTCAGAGTCCGTCATCATCCCGATTGCAGGCATGATCCTGACATTTATCGCCTGCTATGAGCTGATCCAGATGATTATCGATCACAATAACCTGTCCAACTTTGAAACCTGGATTTTCTTCAAATGGGTCTTCAAGACCTTCGTGGCAGTCCTTCTGATCACGAACACATTCAACATTACAATGGCCGTTTTCGATGTGGCGCAGCATGTGGTGAATGCCAGTGCCGGGATCATATCCGGCAGTACGGCGGTGGACGCTTCCACACTGGAATCCATCCGGGAAACGCTGGATGAAATGGAACTGGGACCGCTTCTCGGGCTGTTCCTGCAGTCCTTTGTGGTACAGCTCGGTTCCATGATCCTGTCGGTCGTGATCTTCGTCATCGTCTATGGCCGTATGGTGGAGATTTACCTGATGACCAGCCTTGCCCCGATCCCATTCGCAACATTCGGGAACCGGGAACAGAGCCAGATCGGCCAGAACTATCTCCGGTCGCTCTTCGCCCTCGGGTTCCAGGGATTCCTGATCATGATCTGCGTGGGCATCTATGCAGTGCTGATTCAGACAGTCTCGTTCAGCGATGACATTATCGCATCCATCTGGGGCGTATTGGGCTACACGGTGCTGCTGTGCTTCTCACTGTTTAAGACGGGAAGCCTTGCCAAGAGCGTGCTGTCGGCGCATTGAGCCTGAGTAAAGCGAAAATTCAGAAGTGGAAATAGAAAAAACAAGCAGATGCCGGCATATCCGGCAGGAAGGAGGAAGGCTTTGGCTGCGTATATCCCTGTCCCAAGGGACTTATCAAGAGTCAAGTCCAAAGTGTTCTTCAACCTCACCAAACGGCAGCTTCTGTGCTTTGGCGGCGCGGCGCTGATCGGTGTCCCGGTCTTCTTCCTGATGAAGAAGGCGACCGGGAACGTCAGCCTGTCCGTCATGGCCATGATGATCCTCATGCTGCCGCTGTTCTTCCTGGCCATGTATGAGCGGGACGGGCAGCCCTTTGAGGTTGTGGCAAGACACTTTATCGAAAGCAAATTCATTCGCCCGAAGATCCGGCCATACCAGACGGATAACTACTATTCGATCCTGGAGAGGCAGGCACAGGCAGAAAAGGAGGTAAACCAGATTGTTCGGAGGAAACAGAAAAAAGTCACCCGGAAAAGGCAAAAAGGAAAAACCGGCGGAAATCCGGCTGCCGGCCGGGCTCACAAAAAGTGAGGCAAAACAGGTAAGGCAGATTATCCAGAAAGCGAAGAAGGATGACGGCATTCCGCGCACGGCGCAGCAGTCCATCCCCTTCCAGCGGATGTTCCCGGACGGGATCTGCCGGGTGTCCGACCACTATTACACCAAGACGATCCATTACCAGGATATCAACTACCAGCTGGCGCAGGATGAGGACAAGACAGCCATTTTCGAGGAATGGTGCAGCTTTCTGAATTTCTTTGACAGCTCCATCCATTTCGAGCTGTCCTTCCTGAATATGGCGACCGATGCGGAGACTTTTGAACAGAGCATCCGGATCCCGTACCAGAAAGACGGCTTTAATTCCGTCCGGAGCGAATACAGTCAGATGCTGAAGACCCAGCTGGAACAGGGAAATAACGGTCTGACGAAGACAAAGTACCTGACGTTCGGCATTGAGGCAGACAGCATGCGGCAGGCCAAGCCGAGGCTCCAGCATGTGCAGAACGACCTGCTGAACAACTTCCGCAGGCTGGGCGTCCGGGCCAAAGCCCTGAACGGGAAGGAACGCCTGCAGCTGATGCATGACATGTTCCATCTGGATGAGCATGACCGCTTTTATTTTGACTGGGGCTGGCTTCCGAAGACCGGACTTTCGGTGAAGGATTTTATTGCGCCGACGGCCTTTGCCTTTCCCGGAAGCCGTACTTTCCAGATGGGAGGCATTTACGGTGCCATGAGCTATCTGGCCATCACGGCTTCGGATCTTTCCGATGAAATGCTGAAGGATTTCCTGGACATGGAATCCACGCAGATCGTGACAATCCACATCCAGGCTGTAGACCAGACGGAGGCGATCAAGCAGATCAAGCATACGATCACGGAGCTGGACCGCTCCAAGATCGAGGAACAGAAAAAGGCCATCCGTTCTGGGTACGACATGGACATCCTGCCCAGCGACCT
>JAZASQ010000238.1:0-2270 GCA_036343235.1 Lachnospiraceae bacterium | reverse complement strand
GATCAGGAAAAGTGCATCGGCTGCGCAAGCTGCGCGACCATGTGTCCCGACTATTGCATCAGTATCTATCAATTAGAGGACGGGGAAGAGTACGATGCTTCCGAGTCCCAGGCCGGGCAGATGTAAAGGGAGGAGAATGATTATGTCAAGAATCCTGATGAAAGGCAACGAGGCCTTTGCCGAGGCGGCTATCCGCGCAGGCGTCAAATGTTATTTTGGTTATCCGATCACACCGCAGAATGAGATTCCTGAATATATGTCCCATGAGCTTCCGAAAGCCGGCGGCGCATTCATTCAGGCAGAATCCGAGCTTGCAGCTATCAGCATGGCTTACGGTGCTGCAGCCAGCGGCGGTCGTGTTTTTATTTCCACAAGCTCTCCGGGACTTGCCCTGATGCAGGAAGGCATCGGCTTTATCGCGTCCTGTGAAGTTCCGCTCGTAATCCTCAACGTATCCCGTGGCGGCCCCGGCGTCGGCGGCATTCAGCCGGGCCAGGCAGACTACCTGCAGGTAACGCGCGGCGGTTATAACGGCGATGTGAAGGTGCCTGTATTTGCACCGTCCAGCATTCAGGAATGCGCAAATCTCATCTATGAGTGCTTCGACATCGCTGAAGAGTACCGCAACCCGGTCGTCATCCTTGCGGACGGCATGCTGGGCCAGATGATGGAGCCGGTAGAACTTCCGGAAGCCAAGGGGATCGTTCCTGTTGAAGATATCAACAAGGGCAAGCCATGGGCGATCACAGGCACAGATTACCACGAGGGAAGAAACGTCGTTTATTCACTCCGTCTTCAGCCGCAGGTCCTTGAAGATCACGTCGAGCATCTGTTCAAGAAATATGACAAGGCTGAGAAGGAACTGGTCCGCTGGAGCGATCAGGGCCTTGAGGACGCGGAGATCGTATTTGTTGCGTTCGGCACAATGTCCAGACTGTGCGCCGAGGCATGTGAGCTGCTCGAGGAGCGCGGCATCAAGGCCGGTCTCATCAGACCGATCTCCCTGTGGCCGTATCCGGAAGCTGCATTTGACAAGATTGGACCAAACTGCAAGGTCGTTATTTCCACAGAGCTTTCCATGGGCCAGATGATGACTGATGTCAAGGCTGCTGCCAAAGGACGCTGGCCGGTCGGCCTCATTCACCGTACCGGCGGTATGGTCCCGTCCTCTATCGAGATCGCGGACCGTTCGGAGAGCGCATTAAAGGAGGCGATGAAATGAAGACAGTATTTGAACCGACAAGGGGAATGATCCCGACTGATACATCCTACTGCCCGGGCTGTACACACGGTATAGCACACCGCATTATCATGGAAGCTCTCGAGGAGAGAGGTTCTCTCGGCAACACGATCGGCGTCGTACCGATCGGCTGCTCCATCAATGCGCATCACTTTATGAACGTTGACATGTGCGAATCCACTCACGGACGCGCTCCGGCGATCGCCGCAGGCATCCGCCGTGTCCATCCGGACCAGGTGGTCTTCACATATCAGGGCGACGGCGACCTCGCTTCCATCGGAACCGCTGAGATCATCCACGCCGCTCACCGCGGTGAGAAGTTCACCACATTCTTTATCAACAACGCTATTTACGGCATGACCGGCGGCCAGATGGCTCCGACGACACTGATCGGCCAGAAGACAACGACTTCCGTTTACGGTCGTACAGTAGAGCAGGCGGGACTTCCGCTCCGCATGTGCGAGATTCTTTCACAGATCGACTGCGCTGTATTTGTTGAGCGCGTCATGCTGAATAATCCTGCAAATGTCAGAAAAGCCAAAGCAGCAGTCAAAAAAGCTCTGGATATCCAGGATGCACGGCTCGGATTTACATTTGTCGAGTTCCTGTCCTCCTGCCCGACCAACTGGGGTCTCGCTCCGAAGGACGCGCTCACATTTGTTGAGAAGAACATGGCAGAGTACTATCCGATCAGGAATTTCAAGACGCCGGAGGGATTTTGATTATGAAGAAGAAATTATTTTTTGCCGGGGCAGGCGGCCAGGGAGCCCTTGCGATCGGACAGATGATAGCCAAAGCAGCAATGGATGAAGGTATGGAAGTTACATGGCTCCCGTCTTACGGCCCGGAGATGCGCGGCGGTACAGCCAACTGTACAGTAGTCGTGTCCGACCGTCCGATCAGCTGCCCGCTGATTAATGACGCGGACGTGCTCGTCGTGATGAATCTTCCTTCCCTCACAAAGTTCCAGTCCATGGTGGTCCCGGGCGGCCCGATCTTTATCAACAGCTCGCTTGTACCGATCACATCT
>JAZASQ010000237.1:0-2291 GCA_036343235.1 Lachnospiraceae bacterium | reverse complement strand
ATGGGGACGTAGCTCAGTTGGGAGAGCACCTGCCTTGCAAGCAGGGGGTCGAGAGTTCGAATCTCTTCGTCTCCAGTATGGGCTTATAGCTCAGCCGGTTAGAGCGCACGCCTGATAAGCGTGAGGTCGGTAGTTCGAGTCTACTTAAGCCCATGACGTACCTTGAAAACTGAATACACATAGTATCTGAGACAGATAAGGAAAAACGCAGCAGGCAGTAATGCAGGGCGGCGGTAAGTACTTATCAGGTCAAAGATGCGATATCCAATCTACGTAACAAAAGATAGGAAAGACAATCGAGGCGTTAGAAATAACGTCAAAGTCCATTGCTGAGTATCAGATCTCCTGATGAATTATTAAGAGATGAGAGAAGGAAACTGCAGGCGGGATCCTGCGGGGACAGCGATGGCAGTTATGATCCTTTTGCCGAAGGGTCATAATGATTCATGGACCATTCATCTTACGCTAGAGATGAATGGCAAGACTGATCTACAAGGTCTAGCAGGAATGGCGCAAGGCGGATGCCTTGGCACTTAAGGCCGATGAAGGACGTGACAAGCTGCGATAAGCTTCGGGGAGGAGCACATATCCTACGATCCGGAGATCTCCGAATGGGGAAACCCACATGAGAGAGCCTCATGTATCCGTACATGAATCCATAGTGTGCGGAAGGGAACCCGGTGAACTGAAACATCTAAGTAGCCGGAGGAAAAGAAAGAAACCTCGATCTCCCAAGTAGCGGCGAGCGAACGGGAGTCAGCCCAAACCGGGATGCTTGCATCCCGGGGTTGCGGACTGTCGATACGTACCGGAAAGAGTAGCCGAACGGTTTTGGGAAAGCCGTCCGGAGAGGGTGAAAGACCCGTAGGCGAAACTCGGAACGGGCCAGACAGCACCAGAGTACCACGGGACACGGGAAACCCTGTGGGAAACCGGGGAGACCACTCCCCAAGGCTAAATACCTTAAGTGACCGATAGTGCACAGTACTGTGAAGGAAAGGTGAAAAGGACCCCGGGAGGGGAGTGAAAGAGAACCTGAAACCCTGCGTCAGAGATCGGTGGGAATACGGACACGTCCGTATGACCGCGTACTTTTTGTAGAACGGTCCGGCGAGTTGCATCATCCGGCGAGGTTAATCCTTAATAAGAGGAGGAGCCGAAGCGAAAGCGAGTCTTAAGAGGGCGTCAAGTCGGATGGGGCAGACCCGAAACCGGGTGACCTACCCATGTCCAGGCTGAAGCTGCCGTAAGAGGCAGTGGAGGGCCGCACGCACATCTGTTGAAAAAGGTGGCGATGAGGTGTGGGTAGGGGAGAAATTCCAATCGAACCCGGAGATAGCTGGTTCTCCTCGAAACAGCTTTAGGGCTGACCTCGTATCAGCTTTGCGGAGGTAGAGCACTGACTTTGCAAGGGAGCGTCAAAGCTTACCAAGCGATATCAAACTCCGAATGCCGTGTAAGCGATGTACGGGAGTCAGACTGCACGAGATAAGTTGGGCAGTCAAAAGGGAAAGAGCCCAGACCTGCAGCTAAGGTCCCAAAGTGCGTGTTAAGTGGTAAAGGATGTGGGGTCTCACAGACAACCAGGATGTTGGCTCAGAAGCAGCCATTCATTCAAAGAGTGCGTAATAGCTCACTGGTCGAGAGGTCCTGCGCCGAAAATGTCCGGGGCTGAAACACGACACCGAAGCTCAGGAATTGATTATATCAATTGGTAGAGGAGCATTGCATACGCGACGAAGCAGTACCGGAAGGAGCTGTGGAGTGTATGGAAGAGAGAATGCCGGAATGAGTAGCGAGAGAAGGGTGTGAATCCCTTCGGCCGAATATCCAAGGTTTCCAGGGTAAAGCTGATCTTCCCTGGGTAAGTCGGGACCTAAGGCGAGGGCGAGAGCCGTAGTCGATGGACAGCAGGTTGAGATTCCTGCACTGTCATGTAACAGAACTGTGGGGACGTATGAGGAGAGCGCGGGCGCGGAACGGAAAGCCGCGCGCAAGCGAAGGAGGTGTCCGGTCGGCAAATCCGCCGGGCTTATCCGAAAGCGTGACGCGGACCGAACTATAAGTAGGGAAGCGCGTGAGCCTTGTACCGAGAAAAGCCGCTATTGTTTGCATGGCACCCGTACTGTAAACCGACACAGGTGGATGAGGAGAGGATCCTAAGGCCGACGGAAGAAGCATTGTTAAGGAACTCGGCAAAATGACCCCGTAACTTCGGGAGAAGGGGTGGCTGCTGAAAGGCAGCCCGCAGTGAACAGGCTCAAGCAACTGTTTAGCAAAAACACAGGTCT
>JAZASQ010000236.1:0-2301 GCA_036343235.1 Lachnospiraceae bacterium | reverse complement strand
CCCGATACGGATTCCGTCTGTGCGGCCGTTGCCTATGCCTTCCTCAAGAATCAGATAGACGACCGGTATCAGTACATCGCAAAGAAAGCGGGTCCCCTCAACGGGGAGACCCGCTATGTTTTACGGCGATTTTCCTGTCCGGAGCCAGGAACCGTTACGGATGTGAAGACCCAGATCAGGGACCTCAAGTTCCGACATACGCCCGGCATTTCCTCCCATTATTCCCTGAAGAAGGCCTGGGAGCTCATGAAGGAGCAGGACGTCGTCACCCTTCCCATCGTGGACTCAGGAAACCGCCTGGAGGGAATTATCGTAAACGGGGATATCGCCTACTCTTACATGGACGTCTACGACAACCGGGCCCTGGGCCGGGCCAGGACCCAGTACAAGAATATCGTGGAGACCCTGAAGGGCAACCTTCTTACGGGCAATGTACACGGCTATTTCGTGACGGGAAAGGTCGTCGTGGCTTCCGGCAACCGGGAGGCCATAAGGAACGAGATAGAGGCCGACGACCTCGTCATCCTCGGGAATGTCCGGGAGCGGCAGGAAATCGCTCTTGAAAAAAAGCCATCCTGCATGATCGTGACCGGTGTAGACACCCTGCCTTCCGATATCGTGGAAAAAGCGGCGACTATCGACTGTGTCCTGATCGCCACGGAGTATGACTCTTTCACCGTGGCCCGCCTCATCAATCAGTCCATGCCCATCAAGTACTATATGACGAAGAAGGGTCTCGAGACATTCGAACTCGACGACACGGTGGACGACGTGAGGGAGCGGATGGCGAAAATACGCCACCGGGACTTCCCGGTCCTCGACGGGGACGGACACTACATGGGTATGTTCTCCCGCCGGAACCTCCTCAATATGGAGCGGAAAAAGCTGATTCTCGTGGACCACAACGAGAAGTCCCAGGCTGTGGAGGGCATAGACGAGGCGGACATTCTCGAAATCATAGATCACCACCGTATCGGTTCCCTTGAGACTATCCAGCCTATCTACTTCCGCAATCAGCCGCTCGGGTGCTCGTCTACCATCATTTTCCGTATGTATCAGGAGAATAATGTAGAGATTCCGGGGCAGATTGCAGGATTAATGCTTTCCGCCATCATTTCCGATACCCTGATGTTTCGGTCTCCGACCTGTACGGAAGCCGACGTGGAGGCCGGACACGCCCTTGCCGTCCTTGCGGACGTGGATATTGAAGACCTGGCGAACGCTATATTCGAAGCGGGTTCGGACTTTGCCGGAAAGAGTGACGAGGAGATCTTCTACCAGGATTTCAAGGTCTTTCACGAAGGGGACATTTCCTTCGGGGTGGCCCAGGTCTCTGCCGTATCTGCCCAGGAGCTTTCCTCTGTCGGCGACCGCCTGCAGGGGTACCTCAGAAATGTTCTGGCCGACCAGAACCTGTCCATGGTCTTCATGCTGCTTACGAATATCATTAAGCAGGGGTCTCTGGTCATCTTCGACGGGAAGGAAGCGGACGCTGTTTTGACAACTGCCTTCGGGACAGAGTGCCTGAAGGAAAATCCGGCCCGGGCCGACCTGCCCGGCGTCGTGTCGAGAAAGAAGCAGTTCATACCGAATCTCTGTGAGGCTCTGGACCGTCGAAATGAGTGATATTTTCTGCATATACGAAATCAGAGGAACAGAAGATGAAGAGGCGTTTTTTTCGGCCCTCTCAGAGGAGCGGCAGGCCCATGTGCTGGCGGCTTCTGCAGAGACGGTCCGGAAGGAGCGTCTCTTTTCGTCATACCTCCTTGAGGCCCTTCTGAGAGAGACCGGGTTCACGGGGGATTTACATTATTCATATACAAAAAGGGGAAAGCCATATATAGAAAGCGGACCCTCTTTTTCCATCAGCCATTCCTATCCTTTCGTGGCGGCGGCTGTGGCAAAGGAGCCCGTGGGCATCGACATCGAGTGCTTCGACGAGAAAAAGAGAAAAAACTGGAAGGCCATCGCGAGGAGCCGTTTTGGTTCTGCCCATGGGGAGGAGTGGGCAAAAAACAATGATTTCGCCGCCTTTCTCTCGTATTTCACCCGGGCCGAGGCATTTGCCAAGAGGGCGGACATTCCGCTGGCGGAACTTCTGACGAAGGAAAATTGGGAAGAGGAAGCCCTGGCCGTTTCCTATACAAAACAGAGGGGAGGCTGTATCTATACTGTGGCCGGACCTGCCTTGAAAGAAAGTTCACCCCCGGTCGGACTGAGTTGAAACTTGGCCGAGTTTCCTTGAAATGGGGCGGGTAAGTGCTATGATGTCCGTGTTGCTTACGAAGAAAGGTATGGATT
>JAZASQ010000235.1:0-2312 GCA_036343235.1 Lachnospiraceae bacterium | reverse complement strand
GGCATTCGGCAGACCTCAGAATTCTCCCGGTCGGGAAAAGACTCTTCGGCTATATCTACAATACGACAGAGGCCATTGACCGGGATTGGATGACCGATACTTTCTCCCGGACCGGTTTCCTCAAGGCAGCGGAGAAGTTTCTGCAGGAGGCAGAGGACGCCTCCGCCTATTCCCTTGTCTACACGAATATCCGGGGATTTAAGACAATCAATGACCTCTTCGGTCAGCAGTCCGGCGATATGGTGATCTTCATGGTCCAGTCCCTGCTCGGGGAGATTTTTCACCCGCAATTTCTCTGCCGTCTGGAGAACGACCACTTCGTCTTCCTCACGGAGAATGAAAATGTCCGGGAGGAAAAATTCGAGAAGCTTTCCAGTCAGACCTATGAACAGAAGTACCGGAAGTATACTTTTTCAATCCGCTGCGGAATAGCAGGGGTTCATTCGAAAGAGCAGAAGGTCAGCGACCTCATAGACCGGGCCCGGATTGCGGAAAAGAGCATCCGGGAGAATGCCGTCAAAAACTGGAAAGTCCTTGACGATTCCATGCAGAAGGCCTACATCCGGCGGGGCCAGTTCGTCTCCGAGCTTTCCGATGCCGTGAAGCAGAAGGAATTCAAGACCTATTACCAGCCGATTGTGGATACGGATACAGGGAAGATCGTCACGGCGGAATCCCTGATCCGCTGGCAGCATCATGATCTGGGGATGATCTCCCCGGGCGAGTTCATTCCCCTGTTTGAAGAGACAGGAAAGACACCCATTCTGGATACCTTCATGCTGAAGTCCGTTGCGGCATTTCAGGCAGAGCGGTTCCGGGCCGGAAAGCCCCTGGTTCCCGTTTCCGTCAACCTCTCGCGCATAGATTTCTTCGACACGCTGCTCATTGAGGAGGCAAAGACATTATTCTCATCCATCCCTTTCCCGCCCTCCATGCTGAAGCTGGAGGTCACGGAATCCGCCTATGCGGACATTGGAGCCCCCGCCATGGCCTTTCTTCGCGAGATGCGCTCGCTGGGCGTGAAGATCCTTCTCGATGATTACGGCTCCGGCATGTCCTCACTGTCCACGCTCGAGTCCTTCGAATTCGACACTGTGAAGCTCGACATGGGCTTCATCCGGAAGATCGGAAAGAGCAGGGCAGCGGAAGCCATCATCCGCTCGACCATAGCCCTGGCCCATGACCTTGGCAGCGACATCATAGCGGAGGGCGTGGAAACGGAAGACCAGGTCGACTTCCTGAAGACCGCCGGCTGCGAGATGATCCAGGGATATTACTTCTACAAGCCCGTGCCGGAGGAGGAGTTCGAAAGACTGCTTGTCTCCGTTCGGCATTGACCGAATGTACAGAGATTCCGGCTTTCAGGACTATCTGGCGAAACATGATTGGTTCCTTTTGCCCCTCCCGAACGGAGGGGCTTTACTTTTCCTTTTTTCTCGGCACTATTTTGCTTTACTTTTCCTGACCATCAGATAGAATAAAGTAAAGCAAATAAAGGGAGTGCTGCCCATGTATGATTACGACGGACTGGAAAAACAATTGGCCGGGAAGGGAATTTCCCGAACTGCCCTGGGGCGCGAACTTGGAATCTCCTCCAGGACAATGGCAAAGATTGGAAAGGGTGAAAAGCTCTCTCAAAAAATCCTGCAGAAAATTGCGGATTATCTGTCCTGCGATCCTTCACGACTGTACCGGATTGTTTCGGACAACCCGATTCTCCAACAGCTGCGCGATGAAAAGGATGCGGAGATCTCCGGCGGTCTCTACCATGAACTGCAGGTCCGTATGACGTACAATTCAAATCATATGGAAGGAAGCCGACTTTCTGAGGAACAGACCCGCCAGATTTTTGAAACAAACACTATTGATGCAGGTGACGGCCTTCCGGTAGATGACATTCTGGAAACGGTACACCATTTCCGGGCGATTGATTAAAGGAGTATCTCATCGGCACCTGTCTGGACGGACAGGATACTTTCCGCCGCCTTTTGTAGCAATTCGATATAAACGTTGACTCGTAGATCAAAGAAAAAGGCAGAACCCGAGAGGCGGTGGAGGCGTGATTTTTGCGGATATTGATACGGCGGGCAGGTGTGCCTGCCGTATTTTTTTAGATCTTTTTCTCCCCGCCCCTTGACAATAGCCTCATTTTGTAATATTTTCTTAACATATCAATCGACAGCACATCGCTGTCCGCTGCACTCGCAGCAGGGCTTGTCCGTTCCGGAAAGCCCGGGATTTTCCATTATTCATCTATTTCGATACGGAATAGAAAAGAACGCTTTCAAAGAAAACAGTAGGAATGTAGGGAG
>JAZASQ010000234.1:0-2314 GCA_036343235.1 Lachnospiraceae bacterium | reverse complement strand
TCTTCCTTCTGATCCTGCTCGGAAAGAGGAAGAAGAAGCGGAACGAACAGCAGTAACTTAATTGAAAACAGCTTTTCATGAGAATCCCGGGTGGTATGTGTTTGGGCCGCCCGGGATTCTTTTTTGGCTGATAGCAACTTTTGCAATATAGGCCACAAAGCCTGCAATTCTTCTTTTTCGGGCTCTGCATTATTATTCTTCCTGTAAACAAAAAACAGATTTGCTCAGGAGGCAGAAAAATGGATTTACCTTTGAATGTGGATTTTACGGGAAAAGTAGTTGTAGTCACAGGAGCCGGCGGCGTCCTCTGCTCGATGATGGCGAAGGCCTATGCCCAGGCCGGGGCCAAGGTGGCAGCCCTCGATTTGAATGAGGAGGCTTTAAAGAAGCTTGAGGGAGAGATTCCCGAAGGACAGATTCTGAAGGGATACAAGGCCAATGTCCTCGAGCGGGAGTCCCTTGAAGAAGTGCACCGGGCAGTTCTTCGCGACCTCGGATCCTGCGACATCCTCATCAACGGGGCCGGCGGCAACAATAAGCGGGCCACGACGGACAACGAGTATCAGCACGAGGCCAAGCCCGGTCAGACGACCTTCTTTGATCTCGACCAGGACGGCGTCGACTTCGTCTTCAAGCTGAACTTCCAGGGCACCCTGCTTCCCACGCAGGTCTTTGCAAAGGACATGGTGGAGAAGAAGGCCGGCTGCATTCTGAACATTTCCTCCATGAATGCCTTCACGCCCCTTACGAAGATTCCCGCCTATTCAGCAGCCAAGGCCGGCATTTCGAACTTCACCCAGTGGTTGGCCACCCACTTCGCAGGCAGCGGTATCCGGGCCAATGCCATCGCTCCCGGATTCCTGGTATCGAACCAGAACCGCAGTCTCCTCTTCAATGAGGACGGGACGCCTACGGCCCGGACCGCAAAGATTCTGGCCGGTACCCCCATGGACCGCTTCGTGGATCCTTCCGAGCTTCTCGGCGGCGTCTTTTTCCTTACAGATGAGAAAGCTGCTTCCGCTATAACCGGCGCCGTTCTGCCCATTGATGCCGGCTATGCAGCTTATTCAGGTGTCTGATTTTTTCTACGAGGAAATTTGCTATGAAAAGTTCGTTTAGATGGTACGGGGATTCTGACCCCGTCACCCTGCAGGAAATCCGACAGATTCCCGGCGTGAAGCATATCGTGTCCGCAGTATATGACGTAAAGCCCGGCGAGGTCTGGCCGGAGGAGTCCATCAAACGCATGGTGGACGAATGTGCCGCAAACGGCCTGATCTTTGACGTGGTCGAGTCCATTCCCGTTACGGAGGAGATCAAACTCGGCCGGCCGGAGCGGGACCGCCATATCGAAAATTATTGTGAGAGTATTCGCCGCTGCGCCAAATACGGCATCAAGTGCGTGACGTATAATTTCATGCCGGTCTTTGACTGGACCCGGACCCAGCTCGATAAGAAGGCGGCCGACGGTTCCACGTCCCTCGTCATGTACTGGGACCAGCTGAAGAATCTGGACCCTCTCCATGATGACATCCACCTGCCCGGCTGGGATTCTTCCTACTCCCAGGAAGAAGTGCGGAGTCTCATCAAAGCCTATGGGGAACTCGGTGAAGAGGGCCTTTGGGCAAATATCGAATATTTCCTCAAGCGGGTGATCCCTGTGGCGGAAGAGTGCGGCGTTGTCATGGCCCTGCACCCGGACGACCCTCCCTATCCGATTTTCGGCCTGCCCCGGGTCATTACCTGCGAGAAGAATCTCGACCGCTACCTTTCCATTGTGGACAGCCCGTCCAATACCCTCTGCCTTTGCACAGGCTCTTTGGGCTGCTCGAAGGACAATGACATCCCGAAGCTGACGCGGAAGTATTCGGCCATGCACCGGATCGGCTTCATGCACCTTCGGAATGTCCGCATTCTCGAAGACGGCTCTTTTGAGGAAGCCGGTCACCTCTCCCAGGGAGGCAGTCTCGATATGAACGCAATTGTGAAGGCCCTTACGGATACGGGCTTTGACGGCTACTTCCGCCCGGACCACGGCCGCATGATCTGGGACGAGGTGGATTCCGGGGCAAGAGCCGGATACGGCCTCTACGATCGGGCTCTCGGCAGCGCCTACTTGAACGGCCTCATTGAAGCCAACGGCGGTACCATCGAATAGATATTATTCATTAAATAATGTCTGCTCAATAGGTGCCTAAAGTTGTTGCAGAACCAATAAAATCAAGGCTTTGCGGTATATTTTGAGGGCTGCTTTTGGTATAATAAGTGCAAGGAATAATCGCATTTCTACAGAAAAACCTTGCACTTTCATTTC
>JAZASQ010000233.1:0-2341 GCA_036343235.1 Lachnospiraceae bacterium | reverse complement strand
GACCGGTTCGTGTCGTGATTTGTATAGAAGGGGGCATTCAGGACATTCGGCCGGCCGGTCTCCGAAGAATAGTCTGTGCCGGAAGCTGCGTTCTGCTCCTTATAGAGCTTCTCCTCCGCCGCCATGGCCCGCGTGAAAAGGCCGGCGTTTTCGGTTCCCCGCGTGATATTGGCGATGGCCCCGTCCTGCTGGGAGAAAGCGAAATCGAAGCAGGAGTCTATGCCGGACTGATAGTACTTGGCGTAGGTGGACTGGCCTGTCCAGACCTCGGCCACTACGTAGGCCTTGGGGTTATACTTCTGGGCTTCGGCCTTGAACCACTTCAGGGTCTCTATATTCTGATTCGTGTTTCCCGTGTAGTAGCTTGTGGCCGCGTCCATGCGGAAGCCGTCAACGCCTATGTCCGTCCAGAATTTGATGATGTCGGAAAACTCGCCTTTCACAGCGTCCGAGTCGAGGTTCAGGTCCGGCATTCCCTCCCAGAAGCGGCATTCATAATAATAATGTGTTCCCATCAGGGGCGCGTACCCGTCGCCGGCCTTGTTGCTGTAATTATAATAGCCGACATATGGGCACTCGGCGACGGCCGCCGCCACCTGCTCCGGGTTTTCGAAGTCAATGTCCGGGTGCTTGATGAGATAGGACTTGGCCTCCGTGAACCAGGGGTGCTCCGAAGAGCTATGGTTCATTACCATATCAAAGATTACGGAAATGCCCCGCTTATGGCACTCGGCTACGAGTTCCTTGTAGTCATCAAGGGTCCCGAATTCCGGATCGATATTCTCATAGTCCGTGATGTCGTACTTATGATAAGTGGTCGACGGGCAGACCGGGGTGACCCAGATGGCATTGCAGTTGAGGTCGTCCGTCGTCGATGGAGACCCGTCGCTGATGTAGTCAAGCTTACTTATAATGCCCTGCAGGTCCCCGATTCCGTCCCCGTCGCTGTCCGCGAAGGAGTAGGGAAAAATCTCATACGTCGTCACGAAGTCCGGCGTCGTCCGGGTCCCGCCCTGCTCTTCAGTCATTTCCCTGATCAGGGCTGAATTCAGCTTCGCTGTCTGCTTTGCCGCATCGGTATCCGCATTCACGGTATAGGAAGTTTTGACGCTGCCGCAGGAAACGAGGCTGAGGGAAAGGGCCGCTGCCGCCGCCAGGGCAAGGCCGCACGAAAGCTTTTGTTTTACATTATTCATGAATAATTTCTCCGGATAGCACTGTGCCCGCCTGAAGACACGCTCCGGGCGGACACAACACCTGATGATAAAGGAGGTATATGAGAAAGAGTTTTGTCTGTAATCAGCCTTTTACGGCGCCGGTCATGCCGTCGACATAGTTCTTCTGCATGGCAAGGAAGAGAGCGGCAATGGGGATGGATACGATGACCGCTGCGGCTGCCCAGGAAGTATACCACTGCTGGATATATTCCTTCTCAAGCATGTAGTAGAGGCCGAGGGCCACGGTCCAGTACTTCTGCTTCGGGCCGACGATGACGCGGACGAATACGAAGTCCAGCCAGGGGGCCAGGAAGGAAGTCAGCACCGTGTAGACGACGATCGGCTTCGAAAGGGGCAGGACGACTTTCGTGAAGACCTGCCACTGGTTGCAGCCGTCAAGGATGGCCGCTTCACTGAGCGACTTCGGCACCGTGTCAAAGAAACCTTTGACTATGTAGAAGCCCGTGCCGGAACCCGCCGAATAGCATAGGGTCAGGGCAACCAGGAGAAGGTTCCCCTCCGTCAGGCCGACGGCCTTCAGGATGAAGTAGATGGCCACCATGGACATGAAGCCCGGGAAAAGGCCCAGAATCATGGCCAGGTTCATGAAGGGTTTCCGCAGGCGGAAACGAAGGCGGCTCATGCAGTAGCCCGTGCAGAGAATGAAGAAGGTCGAGATCAGGCAGGCAAAGATCGCGATGAGCAGGGTGTTTAAAAACATCCGGGGGAAGTTCAGCTGGGTCGTCTGCGTGAAGAGCTTCTTGTAGTTGTCGAAGGTAAGGGCCTTGGGCCAGAAGTAGGACGTGTAAGCGCCCTTCTCCTTCCGGAGCGATGTCAGCACAACCCAGAAAATAGGGAAGAGCCAGATCACCGCGAGGACAGCCAGAATCGCGTGAACGATGATATTCTTCACGAGCCGGCCCGGAGCCATATGATTCTTTTTGTAATTGGGATCGTTTTTGATGGATCCCGCGTATACACCATTTACCTGAGCCATTACTGGAATCCCTCCTCATCCTTGTACGAAGCTGTATTTCTGTAAGTAACGAGGGCGACAATCGACAGGACTATGAAGGTCAGGATACCGATGACGGCACCGAGGTTGTAGTACTGATAGTCGACAG
>JAZASQ010000232.1:0-2348 GCA_036343235.1 Lachnospiraceae bacterium | reverse complement strand
AGATTTTTTATCTCCGGCAGATGCTCATCGTAGAAGGCCTGCTCCCCCGCGTAATATTCATCCGTCATATCTATGTCATGGCGGATCATGGAAAGGACATACTCCGTGTAGCAATGGTCTGTCAGCTTGTAGTAGCGCTCGTGAACCGCAAAGGCTTCCTCCCCCGACTGCGCCTTTTCAAGATTCGCCGTAAGCTCTGCAAACTCTTTTCTCACCTTTTCCATGTCGAGCCGTTCGTACGGCATGTCCTGAAATTTCATTCTCCCTGTCCTTCCTTTTCTTTAATGAATAATGTAAAGCAGCTTGTTTTCTGTCTTTCCGGATTGGCTTCCCGCATTGAAAAGCAGCGGCGCTTTTGTTCCTATGCTCCAGCCTGATTTTTCTGATTCACCTGCCTACTCGCCGGAATTCCCCCGCAAGACATCCAGTCCGTGGGCGAGGGCCGGAAGCACGATGTCGAGATCCTCCCGGCAGGCTTTGGGCGAGCCCGGCAGATTTATTATTAATGTGTGATTTCTGATCCCTGCTGTCTGCCGGGACAACATGGCTTTCGGGGTAATGGCCATGGAAGCAGCCCTTATGGCCTCCGGAATGCCCGGCGTCATACGGTCGCAGACGGCTTCCGTAGCTTCCGGTGTCTGATCCCTGTCAGAGAAGCCTGTACCTCCTGTCGTAAAAATGATGTCCACCTGCCGCTGGTCTGAGAGGCGGATGAGTTCCTTCTCAAGCCTTTCACGTCCGTCTGGCAGAAGAAGGGTTTCCACGACATCAAACATCGGCTCCGATTTTCCCTCTACTGGTGAAGTTGCGTCAGAAGCACCTTCTCCACTTTCCGCTTTCTCAAAAGACGTACCGGATTCAATGCCTCCTGAGCCTTCTGTATCTGCCGCATTCCGAGTCCGCTTCTGTTCTGAAAGTATCTCTTTGATCAGCGGTCCGCTTTTGTCCTCCCGCTCCCCCGCAAAAGCCCTGTCGGAAAGCGTAATGACGGCCGCCGTATAGGGCCGTTCCGGATCCGGGGCAAAGACCTTTATTTCATCCCCCGCCTTCACATGGCCACCATGTTTCACGACAGCAAAAATACCCTCCCTGGGCATGATGCAGTCGCCTGTCGCTTCAAAAATCGGACAGTGGCCGTGGCAGGACTTCCCGATCTGGGTGACTTCCAATAGGGCTTCTCCGATGGCCAGCCGGCTTCCGACGGATAGGGCCGTGAGGTCGATGCCTTCCGTATCGATATTCTCCCCGAAGGCCCCGTCCGCGAGGTCCATGCCCTTCGCCCGGTAGGTATCCACCCGTTCCTGTGCAAGAAGGCTCACCTGCCGGTGCCAGTGACCGGCATGGGCGTCTCCGGCCATTCCGTAGTCGTTGACAAAGTCTGCCTCTTCAACCCTGTATTTCTGCGTCCCTTTCGCATCGCTTCGGCAGAGGGCAACGATATGTCCGGTCTGAGAAATCTGCTCCTGTATATTTTCTATATCTTCCATATGTCGTATCTATTGCGGTATGCCAGTTCTATTGATTCCTGCAGTTTCGGTGTTCGTTTGCCGAAGACCTCCATCAGCCTCCGATTTCCTGCATGGTGTGTCCCTCAGTGGCCCCGGAGCTTTCCTCGAACGTGTGCGCCATGGGTTTTCCCAATATTCCCCGTTTCAGGATTTCAACGAGTGCCTGCTGTCTCTCTGTCTCATCTGCGATTTCAAAAGCGGGAAGCACGGAAAGATCGGACGCATAGGAAAGGCAACCCTTGACCCGCCCGTCGCTCATGAGACGGATGCGGTTGCAGGTAGCGCAGTAGCGGTCCGAAATGGGGCTGATGAAGCCGATGCTGCCGGCTGCACCGGGAATTGCATAGTAGACAGCCGGGCCGAGCCCCTGCGAGGCCCGCCCACCCGGCCCGTGAAGTGAAGTGTCGTTTCCTTCTCCTCCGCTCTTCCGGCTGACAGGGGAAATTTCCTTCCATTTTCTACGCAGGACAGCCAAAACCGTGTCGTTCGAAACCGGCCTGTATTTCCTCCCGCACCCGATCGGCATCATCTCTATGAAGCGGACAGAAAGCGGATTTGCAATTGACAGCTCCGCCAGCTGCAGAATGTCCTCCTCTGTCGTCCCCTCCTGGGGTACGCAGTTCAGATGGATGCGAAGATTCCGAAATTCCACGGCCTTCCGAATACCGGCCTTCACGGCCTCCAGGCCGTCTACCCCGGTGATTTCCCTGAAATGATCCGGATTCAGGGTGTCCAGACTTACATTAACGCCCGTGAGTCCCGCTCTGACAAGGCTCTCTCTCTGTCTCGCAAGCAGGAGACCGTTCGTCGTCAGGGTAAGGGCCCGGGTCCCCGGCATTT
>JAZASQ010000231.1:0-2356 GCA_036343235.1 Lachnospiraceae bacterium | reverse complement strand
GCCTCACATCCGGGGAATCCGCGTCAGCGAACAGGAAAAGGCAGCATGCTGCCCCGGCGAGCGGGAAGTCTTGCGGCAGGCACTTTTGACGGGATCATCTTTTATGGGAAAACCGAAACAGAAAAAGAATATCATCCGCATCCTGGGCTGGATGTCCCTCCTTCTTTCCATTGGAGTGATTCTCCTTGTTGCATTCACATTCAAAAATGAGAATACGACAGTCGGTACCGGCCCGGTTCGCGAATTGAACAAAGGCTGGAGCTATAGGGCGGAAAATCAGGACAGGGAGATTACGGTTACTCTGCCCTATTTTGCCAAGAGCAGGCCATATGAGGCTATCTGCCTGAGCCGGACCGTGGAGGAAGAGCTTGCCGGGAAAACCCTGGCCTTTCTCTCAGCGGACAAGACTGTCTTTGTGACCCTAGACGGGGAAAAACTCTACAGTTTCGGCTGGGACGGGGACCACTGGTTCGGTAAGACTCCCGGAAGCATCAAGAACTATGTGGACATTCCGGGAAATGCCGCAGGGAAGACTCTGACCATCATGTCGAACTCCCCCTACAATGACTATGCCGCAATTTGGGGTACTGTTTCCTACGGGGCCCGGGATGATGTGATACTGCAGGACCTCAGGGGAGCAATTCCGGCTTTCGGGTGCATTATTCTCGTATTTTCCATGGGCATTCTCTTCCTGCTGATTTCTCCGGTCCGGTCCAGGGCAACGGGAGGAAGCCACGGAATGCCCTTTCTGGCCATATTCTGCTTCATGGAGTGCGTGCAGGCAGCTATTGAGACGAAGACTCTTTCCCTCTTTTACGGGAATTCCGTCCTCTATTCCGTCATCATTCTGGTTCTGAATATGGCCTTTCCCTGTTTCTTTCTTCTCTATTATGAGAATCGTTTTCAGGAAGAAGACGACAGGAAGGGATTTACCCCGCTTATCATCCTGTCTGTAGGAAATATTCTTGTCCAAACGGCCCTGCAGCTCTTTGGCATCAAAGACTTTCTGGAGATGGATGCAATAACCCATCTCATCATAGCCATTGTCCTTCTGTTTGTGGCTTTCCGCTTTTTGACAGCTTATCGGAGAACCCGGGAAAAACGGTATCTGCAGGAGCTCTTTGCCCTGAGCTTTTTTGCAGCCGGTGTTCTTGGCGATGTCATTCAGTCGGTTATTTTTAAGGTCGGCGACTTCGCAAAATTCACCCGGATCGGAATGGCTGTTTATGCGGTGATACTGGCCTATATCCATATCATGGAGGCCATTCGGGAAAATGACGCTCTTCTGCAGGAAAATTATCATCTGATGGAAAAGCAGCTGGCATCTGAAAAAGCAGAGCTGGCCCGGGCCGAAGCAGAGAGGGATGAGGCGGACAGAAAATCTGATGCCAAGTCGAGATTCCTTGCCTCCATGTCCCATGAAATCCGTACGCCCATCAATACAATCCTGGGTATGAATACGATGATTCTCAGGGAATCCACGGAAAGCCCTGTACGGGAGTATGCGGGAAACGTGGAGAGCGCAGCAAGAAATCTCCTTTCCCTCATCAATGATATTCTGGATTTTTCCAAGATTGAGTCAGGCAAGGTGGAAATAGTCCCTGTAGACTATTCCATGTCCTCCCTGATCAACGATGTGGCGGTCATGATTCGGGGGAAGGCAGAGGCAAAGGGGCTGACCTTCAATGTTGAAGCAGATTCCGGGCTTCCGGAGAAGGCCCATGGAGATGAGACCCGTATTAAACAGGTCATGGTCAATATTCTGACAAATGCGGTAAAATATACCCAGGAAGGTACAGTGACCTTCACCGTCCGCAGGAAGGATGAGAAAGCCTTTTCACCCGGTCAGGCCGTTCCCGTTGAAATTTCCGTGAAAGACACCGGAATGGGCATCAAACCCGAGAACCTGGACAAGATCTTTGACTCCTTCCAGCGGGTGGATGAGCGGAAAAACCGCTCCATCGAAGGTACCGGTCTGGGTCTTGCCATTACAAAGCAGATTACAGAACTCATGGGCGGGGAGATTTCTGTTTCGTCCGAGTACGGACGGGGCTCGGTATTTACGGTAACCCTTCCCATAACCATTCTCGGAACGGAGAAAATCGGGGATCTTTCGAAACGAATATCCGAAACTGCGGAGAGCGCTAAAGAGACGCAGGCAGGTCTCTATGCCCCGGGAGCGAAAATCCTCGTCGTGGACGACAACCGGATGAATTTAAAGGTCTTTACCCTCCTTCTGAAGCAGTCCGGCCTTTCCATTGACCAGGCGACGAGCGGGGCGGATGCACTTGCCCTGATGGAAGGAAAAACCTATGATATTATTTTCCTCGACGATATGATGCCGGAGATGAGCGGG
>JAZASQ010000230.1:0-2372 GCA_036343235.1 Lachnospiraceae bacterium | reverse complement strand
TTGGAAAACTTTTCATCGATCCGGATGAGGAAACCCTTGCGAAATATACGAAGCAGAAGGCCGAGCTCGATGAAAAGAAGCGCCTCCTGCAGGAACTGAAGGGTAAGGAGAATGTCACCCTTGATGGGAAGAAGATCAATCTCTACGCCAATATCGGCGGGGTCGGCGATGTGGCGGAAGTGCTGGAAAACGACGCCGGCGGCATCGGCCTCTTCCGGTCGGAGTTCCTGTATCTGAAGAAAGACGACTACCCGACGGAAAACGAGCAGTTTGAGGCCTACCGGAAGGTAGCCCAGATGATGGCAGGCAAGAAGGTCATCATAAGGACCCTCGATATCGGAGCCGACAAGCAGGCCGACTACTTCCACCTGGAGCACGAGGAGAACCCGGCCATGGGTTTCCGGGCCATCCGTATCTGCCTGAAGCGGCCGGAAATTTTTAAGACCCAGCTCCGGGCCATATTCCGGGCTTCCTACTACGGAAACATCGCCATTATGTACCCCATGATCATCTCCGTCGATGAGGTGAAACGCATCAAGGAAATTGTGGCAGAGGTGAAGAAGGAACTCGATGCCGAGAACATTCCCTACGGGGAAGTCGAGCAGGGCATCATGGTGGAGACGCCCGCCGCTGTCATCATGAGTGAAGAGCTGGCTCAGGAAGTCGACTTTTTCTCCATCGGCACGAACGACCTGACCCAGTACACCCTGGCCTGTGACCGGCAGAACGCTGCGGTTGAGGACTTTGCCGATACCCACCATCCGGCAGTACTCCGTTCCATAGAAACGACCATCAAAAACGGCCACAAGGGCGGCGCCTGGGTCGGCATCTGCGGCGAGCTCGGCGCGGACACATCTCTCACGGAGACATTCCTTCGTATGGGAGTTGACGAACTGTCTGTCAGCCCCTCCCGCATCCTGTCTGTCCGCGATGCCATCCGCAAAGTGGATCTGTCGAAGTAGTTTCTTTCTTATGAATAATGTAAAGCCGTCCTGCGGGCGAGGTGTTTGCCTTGCAGGGCGGCTTTTTTGCTGCCTTCACAAAACCTGTGAAATTTGTTGGCAATTTTATCAAAGGTTCGTCACACTTTGTACACAGAAAACCTTTATATTCTTTCCTGTACTTGAGAGAAAGAAGTGCAGAGATGCACCTTTTAATAGAAAGGCAGGAAATATCATGAGTGATTACGGTTACTACGGAAACGGCAGCGACAACAATTCCGGAAATTCCGGGAACGGCAATACGAACGGATACAGCAATTCAACCGGCAGCAGTAATGCAAACACAAACGGATACGGCGCCGGCAGCTACGGACAGAGCACTGGCTCTTCCAACAACACCTACGGCAGCAACAGCTACAGCAATTACAACTATGGGGCGTCCGGCTACAATGCCTATGGACAGAACGGCTACAATTCATATAACCAGGGCAACCCTTATAAACAGGCCGCTCCGAAGAAGCCCAGAAAAGAGCACCCGACACTGAAGAAGGCCGGAAAACTCGTGGCAGCCGGCCTCATCTTCGGCCTCTGCGCCAGCCTCATGTTTACCGGCACGAACTACGTGACATCGAAGGTGACAGGAAAGGATACGACGTCGACAGCAAAGACCCTTTCGAAGAGCGACGGCTCTGTCGGGACGACTTCGACATCCACGGCCACAACCGTATCGGACGTTTCCGATATTGTGGATAATGTAATGCCCGCCATCGTGCAGGTTACGAACGTCTCCCTCGATATCTACCAGACCTGGTTCGGCCAGATGGTTCCTCGGGAGTCCACTTCCGCAGGAAGCGGCATTATTATCAGCCAGGACGACCAGTACATCTATATCGCGACGAACAATCACGTCGTTGAAGGGGCAAGGGAACTGACCATCACCTTCTGTGATGACAAGGCCGTTTCCGCCCAGGTTCAGGGCACGAATGCGGCATCCGATCTTGCAGTTGTCAAGGTCGCTGTCAAGGACCTCGATTCTTCAACCCTGAATGCCATTAAGGTAGCCACCATCGGGGACTCCGGTTCCGTAAAGATGGGTGAAGGCGCTGTCGTCATCGGAAACGCCATGGGCTACGGTATTTCCGTCACCACCGGTGTTATCTCCGCTCTGGACCGGGATGTTGAGGTCCAGTCCGAGACGACCGGCGAGACCGTTACCTATTCAGGCCTTTTCCAGACAAACGCAGCTGTCAACCCCGGCAACTCCGGCGGAGCTCTTCTGAATATGAAGGGGGAAGTCATCGGTATCGTTTCTGCAAAATACGTCGATACGGAGGCTGAGGGCATGGGCTACGCCATCCCCATCACGAAGGCCCAGACCATTCTTGAAAAGCTCATGAACGGCCAGACCGTCACGGATGCCGATGTGGCAGG
>JAZASQ010000229.1:0-2395 GCA_036343235.1 Lachnospiraceae bacterium | reverse complement strand
CTCCGATTTCAGGAGCACCGTCACATCCAGCCAGCCGGCCTCCCGGAATTCGTCGTCAAATACCGAGAAGACCGTTCTGTCGGACAGAAGCTCTTTCAGTGGTTTGTTCAGAATTTCCATCAGCCTTGCTGCCTCGATTCAAAGTATTGCGGCATCCCGAAAACAGAAATCCGGTGATTCGGATAGCCGCCGACCAGTAAATCAGACGCGGGAGAGGTACTCGCCGGTCCGGGTATCAATCTTCACCTTGTCGCCAAGGTTTACGAAAAGGGGAACCATGATCTCGGCTCCGGTCTCAACGGTAGCGGGCTTCGTAGCGCCTGTCGCCGTGTTGCCCTTGACGCCGGGCTCGGTAGCGGTGATCTCAAGTTCAACGAAAAGAGGGGGCTCAACTGCGAAGATGTCGCCGTCACTTGAAACAATCTTCACCATCTCGTTGTCCTTGACGAACTTCATCTCGTCGGCGATGTCGGCTGCGGGCAGCTGAATCTGCTCATAGGACTCGGTGTCCATGAAGTAGTACATATCGCCGTCATTGTAAAGATACTGCATATCCTTGCGGTCGATGCGGGCCTGAGGCACCTTCTCGGTCGGACGGAAGGTACGCTCGATGACGCCGCCGTTCTTGATGTCCTTGAGCTTGGTACGGACGAAAGCCGCGCCCTTGCCGGGTTTTACGTGCTGGAACTCGATAATCTGATAGATGCTGGACTCGTATTCAATCGTAATCCCGTTTCTGAAATCACCTGCTGAAATCATGGAAAAAATCCTCCTTAATATACATGGAAAAACAACTGTTTCCGCGGCCATTCGCAAGTGCCTGCAAAAACAGCCTATGATATTTTACACGAAAGAAATGCTCTTTTCAATATTTATTTGAAGTTCTCTTCCTCAATCTGCTCGATCAGGGCTACACGCTCTGCGTGCCGGCCGCCGAGGAACTCGGCATGTAAAAAGGCGTCCACGATGTCATAGGCCAGCTCTTCGCCCACAATACGGGCCCCGAAGGCTACGATGTTTGCATTATTATGCTGCTTTATGAGCCGCGCCGTCGTGGCATCGGAGCAGACCCCGGCCCGGATGCCCTTTACCTTGTTTGCCGCAAGGGAAATGCCGACCCCGGTTCCGCAGACCAGAACCCCCTGCTCGCACTCGCCGGAGGCAACGGCATCCGCCACCTTCTTCCCGAAAACCGGGTAATTGCAGCGCTCCTCGGAATAGGTCCCGTAGTCCTTGACCTCATAGCCCGCATCAATGAGATGCTGCTTCACCTTTTCCTTCAATGCAAATCCCGCGTGGTCCGCACCGATTGCAATCATTGTAAATTCTCTCCTTCTTTTTTGAGGGGCACCTTCTTCACATGCCGCCCGCCTGCTGTATAAATACGATACCCGAGTAGTATAGCCGCCTCGAGGAATCGTTTCAAGACAATCTGCGGCTCTTCGTACCATTTTTTCACGGGCTTCACAAGGACCGAGCGGATGCCCGCATTGTTGGCCCCCCAGATGTCGGTGAGAATCTGGTCGCCAACAAAAAGGGTGTGTTCAGGAGCCACGTCCAGACGGCGGCAGGCTTCTAAGTACCCTGTCGCCTTTGGCTTTCCGGCCTTGTAGATATAGCCGTCTCCGCCCACAGCTTCACAGAAGGTTTTGACCCGGGGTTCTTTATTATTCGATAAAAACATGCACTTATAGCCCAGTCCTTTCACATAGGAAAAGAAGGCTATTGCGCGCTCGTCCGCCGGGGCGTTGTGGGGGACCAGGGTGTTGTCGACATCAAAAAGCAGGGCCCTATAGCCTTCGCTGTACAGAGCCCTGAAGTCGATCACATAAGTGCTTTCGACATAGTCATCAGGGAAAAGCTTTGCCATTTGAATTTTCTTTCCACCGGACAGCCGCCAAAGTGTATCCGCAAAACGCCGGGATATACATGACTGCTTTGATTCATGCAAAAACAAAAAAAATCGGGCCAGGCACTCCTGACCCGAAAAAGAATCTTAGAATGTGAAGTCCTCGGCTCCACGGATGGTGGCCGCCTGCTGCTGGGCATCCGTCTGTCCGGTGCCCGCTCCGCTCGCGCCCGCCTCGCCTACGAAGTACTGGTACTGGTGCAGGACCTCGTCCTTCTGCATGTCGGAAACCGCCTTCTCGACGTCGGCGGTCCGCAGGGTGTTGTCGATGCGGCCCTGGGACTCGGGCTTGTACATAGCGTCGAAGTTCGCGGCCTTGAAGGTCTGCTTCGACTTCGCCTTCTCGATCTGGGCGGCAGTGTCCGCAGGGGACTGGCCGGAGGTCGATGAGCCGGCGCTCTCAGCTCCAGTAGTGGCAGCGGCTTTCGATGCGCTGTCCACCCGCTGGGTAGAGGATATATTGTAGTAGCCGCCAACGGGCCGGAT
>JAZASQ010000228.1:0-2416 GCA_036343235.1 Lachnospiraceae bacterium | reverse complement strand
GCCAAATATGAAACCGCCTTGCGTATGATATAGCTGGCACGCATTGCGTATTGTTCCTGAAATTCGGGAACAATACGCCCTTCCTGAAGAAAATTGTCCCCATGCGGCGGAAATATTTGTTTGGCAAGTTTGGAGAAAGTGGAACATTCTGGCCCGAATTGACGGAAATGCATCCATTTCAGGCCTCAAAAATTTTTGCCAAACAAAAACAACAGGAACAGTCCGGGTTAAAAAGCCCCGGATTGTTCCTATTTTTGACTGTATATACGCAACGCGTGCTGCTTTCCTTGCAGGGCGGGGGTCAGGAACCGCTTCTTCAACTGGCCTCTAAGCCGGTATCGGCGAGGGCTTGAAGGGGCCTGACCCCATGGAACCCAGCACCGGTGCGGCTGGCAGGAGTTATCAACAACGGTGCCTGACCCCCTACCGCCATGTCACTGCAGCCCGCACCAATACAGCTTCAGAGAGTACCTGACCCCACAAAAACAGCGCCGCTGCTGGCGGCGCTGGTGATTGTAGAGGTGGTTCCTGACCCTCAGCCTATAGGCGAGCGGAGCGAGCCGCACTACCGGTATGCGAGCTAAGCGAGCCAGGATGCCGGTATGCGAACGAAGTGAGCCGGACTTTTGTATGCGAGCGAGCCACAGGCGAGGGAGCTGTGTACTTATTCTTCGCCAGTCTGTCCCTCCATCGTAAAGAACGCGATCTGCTCGTCGAGCTGGTGGGCCAGTTCCTGGAGCTGGGTGGCGGACTCGTTGATGGTCTGGAAGGTGGCGTTGACTTCCTCCATGGAAGCGTTTGTTTCCTCGGTCCCGGCGGCGTTCTGCTGGGAGATGGCGGAGAGGTCTTCTATTATTCCTGTGAGTTCGTTCTTCGAGGTATCCATCTCCTGGGCCTTGACGCCGGTGTCGTCAGCGGAGGAGGAGACGGTCATCGCATTGTCGGAGAGGGTCCGCATTTCATCCTGAACGGACTGCATCTGCTCGGACTGGGCCCCGAAGGCCTCTACCAGCGAATCCACTGTAGCGACGGATTCCTTGGAGCTTGATACCAGGCGCTCGACGACGTCATTGATGGAGACAGCGGCTTCTTTGGACTGCTCGGCCAGGTCACGGATCTCGTCGGCGACGACTGCGAAGCCCCGGCCTGCGTCTCCGGCCCGGGCGGCCTCAATGGAGGCGTTCAGGGAAAGGAGATTGGTCTGGGCAGCTATATCGGAAATGATGTCCGTGGCCTTGGAAATCTCCTGGACGGAATCGGCCGTGTTTCTTATAACTTCGCCGATTTCATCGACAGAAGAGGAGACGGAAGCATTCTGGGCCATGAGGTTCTGCATGGCGCCCTGGGCATCGTCGCAGGCGGACTTCATCTGGGCGGCCAGGTCGGAAAGGGACTTGATATTGTCCGTAATGCCGTTGATATTGTCGCCGATCTTTTCGGTGTTCGAAGCCGACTGCTGTACGTTCTCGGCCTGGGAAACGGCGCCTTTTGCGATATCGTCGATGGCTTCCGTGACCTGCTGGGATGCGGCGGCCGCGTTGTTTACGTTCTGGGAAAGCTCAAGTCCGGAGGATGCCACATTTCCGGACAGCTTCTGCATGGAGGAGATAACATCTGTCAGTTTTTCGTCGAGGGCCAGTGTCGCCTTCCCGATGAGGCCGAGCTCGTCGTTTCGGTTCAGAATCTTGTCGGAAAGCCTGGTCCCGAGGCGGCCCTGGGCAACCTCGTTCAGGGAATCGACGACTTCCGTGAACTCCTTGGAAATCTTGCGGTTCAGGAAGAGGCCGATGAAGAGGACGACCAGGAAGACGCCGACGACGAGACCGATCTGAGCCAGAAGGGCCGTGGCCATGGTCCGGTAGATATCCGTTGCGTCCCGGCCGACGAAAATCATCCCGACGACGGTGCCGTCGCTCTGGGCCAGGGGCGTGTAGTAGCCATAATAGCGGCTCCCCTGAATGGTGATATCCGGCGCGTAATGATTGTTCCCGGCAAGGACGTCGGTGGCAATGGCGCTGTCCACCTGGGTGCCGACGACCCGGTTGCCGGAGGCGTCCATGAGCGTGGTGATAATCCGGGTATCCCCATAGACCAGAGTGTAGTCAAGCCCGGTCTTTTCTTTGATCTTGTCCAGCTGGTCCTGCAGGGCCTGGCCGACGTCGGTGCCGCCCTTCGAAAGGGTCGTTCCGTCGTAAGCCCAGTCGCCGTCGTACTCATTTGTGAACTCGTCGTTCAGATGAATGGACGAGACCATGAGCTCTTCCTCGACCATAGTGTAGTAGGTCTGCCGGTTGCGGTGAATGCCCATGAAATTCAGGACACTGCAGACGGCGGCTACGGCAATCAGGAAGATCGCGACAATCTTTCCGACCAGATGTCCGGTCTTCTGCTTCTTCTGCCCTTCCGTTCCTTCCAT
>JAZASQ010000227.1:0-2460 GCA_036343235.1 Lachnospiraceae bacterium | reverse complement strand
TTTGAAACGTGCGGGCGCAGGTGCATCTGGGAGGCAAACTGCTTCAGGCCTTCGTCCGTGAATTCCACAACGACATGCGCGACGCGGTCGCCCAGGAACTGGGCCCCGCTCTGAGAGACGGCGGCAGCCGTCTTTTTTCTTTCCAGATCCGTGAAGGCGCCGGAAATGCCGGGCTTCAACATTACTTTTTCGATGCGCGACAGGCGGAAAGTGTAGATGCGGTTGTTCATTTTCCCGTTCTTCGTGTCTATGAGGCGGGCGATGACGTAGGAGTGCGTCGACAGGGGATCCGTCACAATCTCGAAAACCCGCATCAGATACTTCTTTCCGAAGGAGTGGAAGATGTAGACGGCGGTCTCCGTCTGCATGGCGGTTTCGAGCGTCCGGTAGACGTCGCTGCAGTAGATCCGCTCGCGGTCGATGAAGGGCAGGCGGGTGAATTCCTCGACCAGGGCTTCGACGTAGGCCTTGATCCCTTTCGGATAATATAAATCCTCCCGCGTGGTCGGATCTTCCGTCAGGAGAAAAATGTTGTCGTTCGTGACGCGGAAGAGGAGGGATTCCGGCGTATCGCTGTAGACCGGGAGGCCGGCATCTATTCGACGTCCGTCAAGCCGGCGACCATTGACGAGAGCCCGATGGCCTACAAGGGTATGGACGAGATCGTCGCGAACATCGGCCCGACGGCGGAGATCGTGAAGGTGATCAAGCCGATATACAACTTCAAGGCGGATCACTGATATATATCAATCGTTATGGGGGGCTTCGGCCTCCTCTATATTTTTCTCCGCAGACGGCACGTTTCGTGCTATGATGACCTTACCTTTAGCAATCTGATTTTCGAAAGACGGGGCTTATGGGGAAATTAAGCGGTGACCGGGACGAGCAGCTCTCCGATATCTACGACCGGCTGCAGGAACTGAAGAATGACCTGGCGGAGATTGTCGACAATGAATTCGACGAGGAGCAGGAGACAGAGAAAACGGAAGCCCTGTACGACGCTCTTGAAATGATTGACGATACGATGGACACAGTCGCGGGCGTCATAGATATCGGAGAATGACATGAAGATACTGTTTGCTGCCTTTGATCCCTTTGGCGGAGAAAAGATCAATCCGGCAGATGAAGCAGTAAGCCGGCTCCCGGAGAAAATCCGCGGAACTGACATCATCAAGATTCAGATTCCGACCATATTTGTCGAGGATGGTGAGGTGCTCGAAGATGCAATCCGGGAGTACCAGCCGGATGCTGTCGTCTGTGTCGGACAGGCAGGCGGACGGTCTCACGTTTCTGTGGAGCAGGTGGCCATCAATCTCATCGAGGCCCGGATTCCTGACAATGCCGGGAAACAACCGACCGGAGTTTCGGTTATTGAAGGAGGTCCGACGGCTTATTTTTCAAAGCTCCCGGTCAAGGCAATCGTGGAAGAAATGAAGAAAAATCAGATTCCGGCGAAGGTTTCCTACACGGCCGGGACGTTTGTCTGCAATGATATTATGTATCGTCTTCTTCATCTGATCGATACGCAGTATCCGGATATACAGGGCGGTTTCATACATGTGCCATATCTTCCGGAGCAGGTGCTGGAGATGAATGAAGAGAAGCCGAGTATGTCGCTTCCGATGATGGTACAGGCTTTGGAAGCGGTGGCCAGGGTGATTGAGGAATCTACTTAACGGCAGGTTCGGCGATTTGAAATCACCCAACACCTCGGCGACCTGTCCACCCCATCCGAAAAGGGCTGGACGAAGGAACGGAACCTTGTTTCCTGGAATGGCGGGGCGCCAAAGTACGACATCCGGGACTGGTCGGAAGACCACACGAAGATGGGAAAAGGCGTTACGCTGACAGCGGAGCAGGCGAAGAAGCACTGACGCTGGCGCCGGTGACGAGGCTGAAGATGAGGGCATGACTTACACAAAGGATATGAAATATGGAAGCTGAAAAAGTCTATTCTATGCGTTTCTGCGACGTTTACCCTTGCCTGGTGAACAAGGCTGTCCGCAAAGGCCGCACAGAGGCTGAAGTCCGGCAGGTGATCGGCTGGCTTTTGGGGTATGATGACGCGGGCCTGCAGGAGCAGCTGGATACAGGTGCTGATTACAGGACGTTTTTTGAATCGGCTCCCCGGATCAATGAAAAGGCTTCGGAGATCACGGGAAAGATCTGCGGGATTGATGTGGAGACAATAGAGGATCCGTTAATGCAGAAAATCCGCTGGCTGGACAAGCTTGTGGACAATCTGGCCAAAGGCCAGCCCATGTATAAGGTGCTGATGACAGATCCGGAGGATTATCCGGTTTTTGAATTCGATGCCGTCATCATACAAAATGGCGACATGGATGCGGGATATGTCGAGGTCCCGCTGGATGTGGAAAAGACATTTGGCAGGAAGAAGGTCCTCGTTCACGCGACCTTTGACGGTGTTCCATATGACGGGCAGGTTGTCCGGATGGGGAC
>JAZASQ010000226.1:0-2472 GCA_036343235.1 Lachnospiraceae bacterium | reverse complement strand
CAGCAGGGAATATATGAGAAAAATAATGAACTCATTTTTCCGCCGCCGTTTTTTGTCGTAAACCTTCCGTTTTTCCATGGCGTTTTTCATGTCCTTCTGTCGTTACAGTTCACGGATCCCGCACGGGCTGCGGAGCAGTCCCGGGAAAGTTGCCCAAACCGCACTACTTCGAGTATAATACTTCCGTCTCTCCTATTTCAATAATGAACAGGCCGCGGCGCCCCTTTTTTCCGCAGTGTGCATTCGCCCCGCAGCAATAGAAAGCGCTCCATATTACTCATGAATAATGTAACCCCCCGGGAAAAGGACCCCATTCGTCTGTCCGACCACTTCACATACGGACGGATTCTGCGTTTCGCCCTGCCTTCCATGGTCATGTTCGTCTTCACGTCCATCTACACGGTCGTGGACGGCTTCTTCATTTCAAACTATGCGGGCAAGGAACCCTTCGCCGCGGTCAACCTCATCATGCCCTTTCTCATGATTCTCGGCACGGTGGGCTTCATGTTCGGCACCGGCGGGGCGGCCATCGTCTCGAAGACCCTGGGCGAGGGGGACCCGGACCGGGCCAACCGCTATTTCTCGGAAATCGTGGAGGCAAATATTCTTTTCGGCGCCATCCTCTCTGCCGCGGGCTTTATCCTGATGGAGCCGGTTTCTCTTGCCCTCGGAGCGGATGAGGCCATGCTGCCTTACTGCGTTCTCTATGGCAGGATCTGCGCGGCCGGCAACCTGGCTTTCATGCTGCAGAATGCCTTTCAATCCTTCTTTGTCGTGGCGGAAAAGCCCCACCTGGGCCTCTTCTTCACGGTGGCTTCCGGCGTGACAAATATGGTCCTGGACTTCCTCTTTGTCGGCGTCTTCAAGTGGGGCGTGGCCGGAGCGGCCATTGCTACGGTCATGAGCCAGGTGGTCGGCGGCGTCCTGCCCATTTTCTATTTCGCCGCAAAGAATTCTTCCCTCCTGACCCTGCGGTCCGCAAAGATTGAATGGAAGATGATTGCCAAGACCGCCGGCAACGGCTCTTCCGAGCTCATGAGCAATATTTCCTCCTCCATTGTCAGCATCGCCTACAATTTCCAGCTCCTGAAATTTGCCGGCTCGGACGGCGTCGCGGCCTACGGGGTCCTCATGTATGTCTGCTTCATTTTCATTGCCATCTTCATCGGCTATTCCGTCGGAACGGCGCCGATTGTGGGCTACCACTACGGGGCCGGGAATCAGAAGGAAATGCACAATGTTCTGAAAATGTCCCTGACCATGATGAGCCTCTTCGGCATTGTCATGCTTTTCGCCGCCGAGCTTCTTGCCGGGCCCCTTTCGAAGATGTATGTGGGCTACGACGCGGACCTTTACAATTTGACGGTCCACGCCTTCCGCCTGTTTTCATTTTCCTTCCTTGTGGCGGGCGTGAACATCTACTCCTCGTCCTTCTTCACGGCCCTGAACAACGGCGCCATCTCCGCAGCCATTTCCTTCCTGCGGACCCTGGTCTTCCAGCTCCTGTCCGTCCTGCTATTGCCTCTCATCCTCGGCCTTGACGGCATCTGGTTTGCCAACCTCGTCGCCGACCTGGGCGCCCTGTGCGTGACCCTCTACTTCCTGATTTCAAGGCGGAAGAAGTATGGATATTAAGGAAATCAATAGACAGCGGCAGAAGAAAATCGCCATCCTCCACATTCTGGGAGCGGCATTTTCCTTTGCCATGATGACATTTTTCATAAGGCTTTCCGGCGACCTTCCCACGATGCAGAAGACCTTCTTCAGGAACTTCTTCGCCCTGTGGATTGCCCTGGCTGCCCTGATCAAACAGAGACAGAAGCCGGTCATTGTGAAGGGGGCCGGCCTGCCCATGTTCATGAGGTGCTTCTTCGGCGGCACCGGTATGATTGCGAATTTCTGGGCGGTGGATCATCTGGGCATTGCAGATGCCAATATGCTGAACAAGCTCTCCCCCTTCTTTGCCATCATTATTTCTTACTTCATAATGAAAGAAAGGGCGTCGAAGGTGGACTGGGCCTGCGTGGCTGTGGCCTTCACCGGGGCCCTTTTCATCATCCGTCCTTCGTTCGGGCTCGCGGCAATCCCGGCTCTGGTCGGCCTCTACGGAGGCTTCGGCGCGGGCACGGCTTACGCTTATGTCCACAAGATGGGCTTTTTCGGTGAGCCGGGGCCGGTCATTGTCTTTTACTTCTCCCTGTCCACAAGCCTTCTGTGCCTGCCTTTCATGATTGTCCAATTTGCCCCCATGTCCATAGCCCAGTTCCTCTGCCTCATTGGCACGGGCCTGGCCGCGGCCTCCGGCCAGTTCAACATCACTGCGGCCTACCAGAAGGCCGCGGCCAAAGAGATTTCCGTCTTCGACTACACCCAGGTCATCTTCGCAGCCATCCTGGGCGTGATCTTCTTTAATGAAATCCCGGACGCCCTCAGCTTCGTGGGCTATGCCGTCATCATTGGCGCCGCGGTCTT
>JAZASQ010000225.1:0-2504 GCA_036343235.1 Lachnospiraceae bacterium | reverse complement strand
GGGCAGATCAGCATGACCACACCGAGAGCCATCATGAGAATTGCAGCCAGTATCGACTGCCGCTTGAGTTTATCCAATGATTGAAACAACATACAGCAGCGCTCCTTATCTGATCGGATTCAAGAAGGATAGTACCTCTCACCACTAATACCAGAAGCAATAGCGAAAGACTCATCGCTTGCGACTCCGGCACGAATCGTCGCTTCCAGGACGGAGAAGTTTGCCAGGCGCGGCAGGTAGCAGTAAGTCGTCAGATACTCCCAGAGCTTCTTTACCTGGATATGATTGTCATCTTTCCAAAGCAGATTATCCAACTCCATCTTCAGCAGAGACGGTGCCCACTTCGTGATGATCTGTTCATTCTGGATCATCTTGGCTGCAGTTTTCGGCACAATGGGCTCCATACCCACCAGCTTATCCGTGTCCCAGATGACTGTCTTCATGTCCGCACCGCTGTCAATGCTTGGAACCAGGAGCCAGCAATAGACCTCATTAAGTCTGCTTCTCACGGTGTCGTTGCATCTGGAAATGTTGCTGGCTGTTTCAGCATTCTGTGCTGCATCCAGGTTGAGTCTTTCGCTGTCGGTCTTGATTGACTCCCATGCCAGCAGATCCCTGACTGCCTTCTGAAGACTGGGAAGCAGACCCTGATCCGGCGCAACAAAGGCAAGCATGTTTCTGTAGGTGCGAGGAGCGCTGCCCCGGGTATTCAGTATTTCCTCCGCCTTTCTGAGTGCTGCGCAGTCATCCTTGCCTTGTTTGAACGTATCCGACGGCCTTAGAATTACAAGACGTACAGCTTGCTCGTCAGAAACATCGCTGGAACTCGCAGGGCAAACATGCAGACCGGCAAATGGGGCTTCCTTACGGAGATCACGGAGCCGCTTTTCGATTTCATATTCCACATCGGAACTCGCCATCTGGGAAGAACGGTCCGAGGCGGTTTTTCTAAGGGTCGGGCGGGTATCATACCAATACCTATTTCCGTTAGGATCAGCATACAGGTAAGACAGTGAGCCCCGCAGGGTATTCAAAGCATCATTGAAGTCTGCGATGTTTTCGCCAGGCTGGACCACACCCAGGCGGATACGGGAAGCTTCAATACCGCGAATGTTCTGAGCGCGGACGGTAGGTGCACTACCAAGCATGATCGTTCTGGAAACACGCCGGGCGGCCATCTTTTGACCATAGCGGATAGTAGATTTATTGAGCGTATACGGAATAGCGTTTTTGCCGTCTACTTCGGAGTCAATAATTGCATTCCATGTTTCCGGCAGATACCGTACCAGTTCGTCCTTTACGGTTGGAATATCCAGCGGGAAAGAACCGGGCATAATCATAGCACTGGCATCGTTGGCCATCCAAAGCTCATGGATGACCGCAGCCATTAGATGCAGAACACCGCGTGTGCGTTGGAAGTGCTCCAGCGTGGCCCAGGCAAATATGCCCACGCTCATCAGATTGCACCTGGCCAGCTTCATCAGCCGGATGTCCTCCGCCAGAATGTCCGGCCGGTCCCGCCACTGATCCGGATTGTAGTCGCCGCCATGCCCGATGAAGGGCAGCTTCAGTTCCGCCATTTTCATTCCTCCCCCGCCGCGATGGCTTCATTCTCCCCCAGCCGACTCAGCTTGCGGTATCGTCCGGGGGACGCGCCGTACTTCCGATTGAAGCGGCGTATGAAATAGGACAGGTTGGCAAAGCCGCAATTCTCCGCCACCACGCCGATCTCGTCCCGGGTCTCCTTCAAATAATACACCGCCGCCGAGAGCCGGTAGTCGGTGAGGAAGTCCACGAAGGTCTGACCCGCCTCCTGGCGGAAGATGCGCATGAAGTGGCTGGGGCTGTAGCCCGACACCGCCGCCGCGTCCGCCACCGTGATGCGTTCGGCATAGTGGGCCTTCACATAAGCGATCACGCCCTTGAGCCATTCGGCCTCCTCCACCAACGGCCGCACGGGGCCGGTGTGCCGGTTGCAGTACAGCGCGTGCAGGAACATGAAGAGCTGGCTCTTCACCACCAGCGCGAAGCCCTGCGGCCGCGCCTCGCAGGCCCGGTCGGCGGCATCGAGGGCCGCGGCGGCCGCGTCGTGGAAGGCGGTGCCCGGGCGGATGGGCCGGTCGAACAGCAGCGTGCCCTGCCTGAGGGCCTGGATCACGTGGTGGCGGCACCAGTCGTCCGTCTCGGTGCTGTCCAGTATGGACAGGGAGAAGATGATGTTCTCATACTCCATGGGCCCGTCGGGGGCGCCGTCGATGGCGTGCAGCTCCCCCGGCAGCACCGGCACGATGCAGCCCGCCTCCACCGGGTAGCTCTCCAGATTCACCGACACCGTGCCCCGGCCCTTCTTGATGTAAATCACTTCCATCTGGTCGTGCCAGTGCAGGTTCACACGGTCGAAGTCCAGCGGGATCGTGCACAGGTAGGTCTCGTAGGCAAAACCCGGCTTTTCGTGCAGCTTGGTCTCCTGGTACTGCGTGTATTCCTCCAGCTCCACATCCATC
>JAZASQ010000224.1:0-2508 GCA_036343235.1 Lachnospiraceae bacterium | reverse complement strand
CGCAGCTCGGCCGCCTTGATGAAGTACGTCTTCATGCGGTGGCGGCAGCACTCGTAGCCGAACGCCTGCGCAAGATGCGTCTTGCCCGTCCCCGGCGGCCCGATGAACGCGATGTTCTTGTGCGCGTAGATGGGAGCCAGCGTCTGGAGATTCTTGAGCTTGTCGATGTCCTTGCCTTTCAGGACGTCGAAATCGAAGTTGTCAAACGTCTTGACCTGCTTCTGCGGCAGGCGGCTGGTGCGCAGGAGCATCTGGATAGTGGACTGCTCCTTCTTGTCCCGGAGATATTCGAACACCGAAGACACGGCCTCGATGGATTCCGCGGAAAGGGAACGTTCCTCTGCCAGCTTCGCGAATTCTTCTGCCGAGAAGTCCAGCCGCAGCAGCTCGTTGCACCGGTCGATGGCGCTGAACAGGGAGTCAGTCATCGCTGTCCGCCCCCTTGCTGAAATTGAATTTCTCGAAGGAGCGGTCGAGCTCGTCCTCTGGGAGCATGGTCGCCTGCGTCTTCACGGGCGCGGTCGGGAACTCCTCCGGCTGCTCGGGGACGGCGTACTGGTCTTTGCAGAAACGGTCGCGCTTGCTCCACGTCGCTTCGTGCGAGACAAGCAGCTGCTGGAGGTCTTCCGAGTAAATGTAGAGCCAGGCATCCTTCCGCATGACGCGCACGAACGATCCCGTGTACTGGTAGGGGACGCCGAAGCGCCTGCCTTCGTAGTTCACGAACCCGTCGAAGGAAATCTTGCGGAGCGGGCAGAGATAGCCTTGGAGCTCCCGGCTGTCATCCAGCAGATGCAGGTGCTGGGCGCATTCACTTCCATGCACCTCGTTTGGAACGCAGGCAGAGCCGCGATGGAAAATACCATTCTGCTTGTCGCACCATTCCAGCGCGGCGCGGTTCAAGTCTGTCACGTTGTAGAACGTGCGCCCGGCAAGGAAGTTCTCCTTCACAAAGCGCACCAGGCGTTCCACCTTTCCCTTGGTGAACGGATGCCTCGGCTTGCAGATCTTCGTCTGGAAGCCGACGGTGTGCATGAAGGCGTCATAGTCTGAGTGCCAGACGGGCTGGCCTTCGAGGTCGCGGTGCAGGACGACGCTCTTCATGTTGTCCGTGAGCACGTGTGCTGGAACGCCGAGGCGTTCGAAGCCGTGAATCATCCCGATGAAGAGGTTCTCCTGCTTGGCATTCGGGAAGAACTCGACGTAGCAGGCACCGCAATGGTGGCAGGTCATGACAAAGCACGCACATTGGAAGGTACCGCCGGTGCTTGCCACCACATTCGTGAATCCCCAGTCCATCTGGAAAGAATCTCCTGGCGGCGTCTCGTACCTGCGGCCGCGATTCCCCTGCGGTGCAACGACCTGCCTCTTGGGCGGCAGGAGGTTTTTGTGCCTTGCAATATACTCTTTGACGACAGTCAGGCCGCCGGGATATCCGAGCTCTTTGAGGCGTTCGAGGATGACCGACGAATTGGAAACGCCCTTGCGCAGAAGGTCGTCCAAAGCGCCCGTGAATCCTGAAAGTACGGTCTTCTTCGCCTTGCGGCCCTTGTTCGCGTGCGGCTTGAACTCGAAGCCGTTCTTCTTGAGCCTGCGCAAGCGGCTGCGCGAAAGGCCCGTGCGGCGTTCCATCTCGGCGAGGTTGACAGCCTCAAGTTTGAAGGCGTCACCAGCGTCTTTCCGCATGGCCTCCAGAGCCTCTGCGACGCGACGCTCTTCGGATTGCGTATGGTTTGTGTCTTTCATTGCACTCCTTTCCCTGAGCCGTTGATGGCTTCAGTATAGCGCAAGAAGGACACGATTGGCGATTTTTGTCCGACTGGAATTGGTCAATTTCGTCCGACACTCAGTGGCGATTTTCGCCCGGCGCTAACAATCATCCGATTTTGTGCAATCCAACTGAGGATTGTCGACGCTTGTCCGCTTCCATCATACAGTTTATAAAGCGGAAGCATGCGTTTTTCAACCGCCCGTTTTTGAAACTCGCTTTTCTTCGCATCCACTCCATACCATTCTTTTGCATCTTTTTTGTAGAGGGGATAGGATTTCAGCCAACGTTCCATCGTTACGGGTTCCAATTTTGCGGGCGAAGCATCCCCTTGGGGAAATTTCAGCACACGTAACCCGAAAATATCCTCATCCTCAGGTTCCGGCATCAACCGCAAAAACCAGCGGAGTTTCAATTTATAATCCAGCTGGGTTGCCCAGTCATCCGCACCTTCCACAATATCAGAAAATGCATTTTTCAAAGTAGAGAGACGCTGCTGGCCATCCAGCAAGTAGGACAAATCTTCTTTTTGTGCCGGTCGCAAGTGATTTTCTTTCCAGCACATCTGCTTTCCAGCAAAATCTCCTTCTTTTCCCTCCAAGAGCAACATTCCATTGATTGGAATTTCCACAAGAAAGGTAGCAATCAGACTCTGCTGCTGCGCCGTCGTCCAGACGTAATCTCTCTGGAAATCCGGAAAAACCAATATCCCGTCCCGATCTTTATCCAAAACGTCTTTG
>JAZASQ010000223.1:0-2522 GCA_036343235.1 Lachnospiraceae bacterium | reverse complement strand
AGTCGTGTGAAGAACTGTTCGGCAGCCTGGGAAGAATGGTCTCTGCGACAGAACTGACAACGGGCAAGGAGTTCGAGGTGGGAGAGACTTTCGAGCCCTTCTCAGACATCCCCTACCGGGAAATGTGTCAGGTTGCAGATCAGTATGGGCTGCTAGGACCGGGGATGGCCCTGCTCCGGCTACCGGAAGTGAGGAAGGCCAGACTGGCACAACTGCTACGGCAGAGGACAAGCGCCTCCGACGTGCAGGTCGCGCGGTTTTTACACTACACAGCGCCAACCGTTTAGGCCAATTTTATGATTCTCAGGACCTTGCACGAATATACCGTTAAGAATAATAGACGGTATATTTACTTATCCAACTAGAAAACAATTATTTACGGAAAACGCCATGTGTAATGAAGCACCGCGCAGTATTTATCACGCACGACACGACATCACGCGTTTAATCCATCATATTGACTTTCAGTTCTTTATGCAATTATACCGTCAATTATTCCGGCTCACTGGGATAATCCCGTGGAAATTATCGTCCCGAAGGATAACAAGGAGATATAAAGTTATAAATTTGCTCTCATGAAACAGACCCATGTTGATGAGAGCAAATTGCTTTATCTATTAAGCTTCCTTCTTCCGGAGGGGATGCTAAGTTACTTTGACATTGTGAAGATAGACGAGGACACCACCGTGAAGCATAAAGTATACACGGGAGGGGTTCTGCACATCTATCTGGATGAGTTGGACAACCGAACGGCAGAGCAGCAGCATCTTCGGCCGAACGGATTTACCGAGCCGACCCTGGTGAGCGATTTTCCGGTGCGGGATAAGAAAACGATCCTGCACATCCGCCGTCGCCGGTGGCTGGACGAGGACGGCAAAAATGTCATTCTAAACGTGTACACCCTAGTTGTGACAGGGACCCGCTACTCCGAGGAGTTCGCGGCTTTTTTAAAAGAACGTCTTGGATACGTCCCCGATAGCGGCCCGTTCGCTGGCGCCTTACTACCGGATTGACGGCGACCAACTCGGGAGGCACTATAAAGAGCACCTGAGCGGATACTATGACTGGGAGGACCGGCCCCATGCAGATAAGTATCTGGTATTCCCGGAGAACTTCGGCCCCCGCATGAGCATCGATGAGACCTCCACGAAGGACGGAGAACTGTTCACGATCCTTTCAAACAAAGAAGGTCACGGCCGGAAAGGAAGCATCGCAGCCATCGTGCGGGGAACACGGGTGGAGGATGTGTCCTCCGCCATAAACCTCGTTCCGGAACCGATCCGCAAGCAGGTGGGAGAGGTTACGCTTGACTTTTCGTCCAGTATGGAAGCCATCGTTCAATCAAGCTTTCCCTGGGCATACAAGACGCTGGACCGGTTCCACATGCAACGGATGGCCACAGAAGCCGTCCAGGCTCTACGGAGACGACTCCTGAGAGAAGCAATGGCGGAGGAAGCAAAAGCCAGGAAGAACTTCAGAGCGGCTCAAAAGGTCAAACGGACCCGGGTAAAGAACTCGCCTTACTACAAGGAGGGAAGGATAAAAAGCCTTCCGGCGACAAAAGCCTATAAGCCGAAATGTTTGCCTAATGGTGACACCGTTCCCGAGCTTCTCACAAGATGTTCATACCTGCTCATGAAATCAGCAGACAAGTGGTCTGACGGTCAGAAAGAAAGGGCCAAGATACTCTTTAACCTGTATCCGGACATCCAGAAAGCATATAGCCTCTCACACTCTCTGAGAGTTATCTTCAATAACAAAAATGCAACACCGGAATCGGCAAGAATGAGCTTAAAAGGGTGGTATGACAAAGTAAAGACCTTCAAAAATGAAGACTTGCATACGTTGGCAGAAACCATACAATCCAGAGAGGATGATGTGCTCAACTTCTTTCTCTTCCGGTCAACCAATGCTTCAGCAGAAGCCCTGAACACCAAAATCAAAGCGTTCAGGGCTCAACTGAGGGGTGTATTGGATCTGAAGTTCTTCCTCTTCAGGCTCACCAGAATCTATGCTTAATGCATTGGGACTTACAATCTGATACCACGGAAAAATCCCAGTGAGCCCTCCCGGATAGACTACGGATCTTCGTTTTTTATTGATAATCAGATGGTTCCTCATCACGCTTTTGGGAAGATAGCTGTAAAGGGATGTGATCTGGGATGCCAGAGGGCGAATCACAGCCGCGCAATACGCGGCGCGGCTGTTCCCTGCGGGGAGTGACCAAGTATTGATTTCTCTTTTTCCGGTTTTGATGGTGCACCACCGCCGCGCATAACCCGGCGCGGCGGTTAGCACGGCTCGCCGGGAGTTTTGGGAACTCCCGGCGGCCGCGCTTGCCCGGTGGCAGTATACTAGAAGATAACCATCGGCCCGGATACAGGCCCGATCCAGCCCGGACCCCCTCTGGCAAGTACCCTTCGGCCCGGATATAGGCCATATCCTGCCCAGACCCCCTCCTGCAACCACCCTTCGGCCTGGATATAGGCCTTATCCTGCCCGGACGCATTCCCGGAGTCAGT
>JAZASQ010000222.1:0-2543 GCA_036343235.1 Lachnospiraceae bacterium | reverse complement strand
GCCCTTCTTCGAATGAGAATAATGTAAAGCGCCTCCTCAAGGAGACCTCCGAAGCCGTGACGGCCATCGAAAAAGCCGGCCGCCCGCCGCTCGCAGGCTTGACGGAAAACGACGACATTCCGCTCATGAAGCGGCTCGCGGCGGGCGCAACGCTCGGTACCCGCGACCTTCTGTCCGTAAGCGCCCTGCTCGCCTCCACCCGCGAATTGAAATCTTACCGGGAAAAAGCCGAGGTAATCGGCGACGGCCTTTCCGACTACTTTGAAGCTCTCGACCCCCTGCCTTCTCTGGAGCGGGAAATCACCCGCTGCATCATCGGTCCTGACGAGATTGCGGACGACGCTTCTCCTGAGCTGAAGGAGTGCCGCAAGAAGATTGCATCCTTAAATAATAAGGTCAAGGATTCCCTGCAGCGCATGCTTTCCACCTATGCAGAGCTGCTCTCCGACGCCCTGATCACAACAAGAGACGACCGCTTCGTCCTTCCGGTAAGGGCAGAGTTTAAGTCCCGGGTACCCGGCATCGTCCACGGGGCCTCGGCAACGGGCCAGACCCTCTACATAGAACCCATGCAGGCCGTCGAAGCCAATAATGCGATAAGGGAAGAGGAAGAAAAAGAAGCCGACGAAATCCGCCGGATTCTCGCCTCCCTCTCCGCCTCCTGCGCTGTTTCAAAGGAAATTATTGAAGGGGACAGCCGGGCCGTCACCGCCCTCGACTTCATCTTCGCCCGGGCAGGCCTTGCGGAAGAGATGCGGGCCGTGCAGCCGGAAATTCTCTCTCAGCAGGAATATTCCTCAGGTCTGAAATCCACAGGTTCTGACAGGGCACCTGCAACGCAGGTTTCCGATACAGGTGCTGAAAACACCCATGACAGGCGGGCTTTCGGCCGGGCGCTGAAGATCGAGGCCGCCCGCCATCCCCTCCTGGACCCGGAGAAGGCCGTCCCCATCGACATCGAAATCGGCGGCGACTACCGGATCCTCATCATCACGGGACCCAACACCGGCGGCAAGACCGTGTCCTTAAAGACCCTGGGCCTCCTCTCCATCATGGCCCAGACCGGCCTCTTTGCGCCTGCACGCATTGCGTGTCTGCCTGTTTTCGGAGAAGTCTTTGCCGATATCGGCGACCCCCAGTCCATTGAGGAGTCCCTGTCCACCTTCTCCGGCCACATGAAGAATATCATCTACATCCTCCGCCACGCCGGGGAAAATGACCTTGTCCTCTTCGACGAGCTCTGTGCCGGCACGGATCCGGCCGAAGGCGCCGCCCTGGCGACAGCCATCCTCGACTACATCAAAGGCCGCCGCGTCTCGGCCATGCTTTCGACCCACTACGCCGAACTCAAGTCCTACGCCCTGACGACGGAAGGGGTTCAGAACGCCTCCATGGAATTCGACGAAGAGACCCTGTCGCCGACATACCGCCTCATCATCGGCCTGCCCGGCAAGTCCAACGCCCTGGCCATCGCGAAACGCCTCGGTATTCCTGCCTCCATCATATCCGAGGCAAAGAATAATATGGGAACCGAGCAGCTCTCCCTTGAAGACTTGCTCGGAAACCTCGAGCGGGAGCGGCGCCGGGCCCAGAGCGAGGCGGATACGGTACGCCACCAGAATGAAATTCTTGAGAGCCGCCTGGAGAAGCTGCAGGAAAAGGAAAAGAAGTTTGAAAAGCAGCGGGAAGATATCTTAAAGAAGGCAAATGAAAAAGCCGCGAACATTCTCGCGGACGCCAAGAGTCAGTACGACTCGGCCATCCGGGATCTGAACAAGGCCGAAAAAGCCGGCGTCGCCGACCGCAAGGCCATGGAGAATAAGCGCCGGGAACTCGGCGAAAAGACGAAGGGCAAGCGGTCGAAAGCCGCTGTCAAGCCCGCTCCCGCTGCCGGGAAGAAGCCGACCCCCGAAAGCATTGAAATCGGGGACTTCGTGAAGGTTCTCTCCATGGGCGGCGTCATCGGCACGGTCCACAGTCTCCCCGACCGCAAGGGAAATCTGGAAGTCAAGGCCGGCATCCTCACGACGAAGGTCAATATTTCTGACCTCGAAGCCGCAGAAGATTCCGGTGTTTCTTTTGAAGGTGCGGACGTAGCCGGAAAACGGCACATCAAAGGTGTGGCGGCACGCAATGCGTATGGCCGCCCTGCAGGTTCAAATCGCAACGGAGCCGGCTGGTCTGCTGCGGGAGGCAATTCCTTCGGCGGGTCCTCCGGCTCCTGGGGCGGATATTCGCTGTCCTTTGAAGGCGACGACAGCGGCACCGAGCTTTCATCTTTCTCAAAGGCCGCCACGATTTCGCCCGAAGTCAAGCTCATCGGCATGACCACGGACGAAGCCCTGATGACCCTGGACAAGTATCTCGATGACGCAGTCCTTGCCGGCCTCTCCTCCTGCCGCATCGTCCACGGCAAGGGGGCCGGCATCCTGCGAAACGCCGTTCAGGACTACCTCCGCCGTGACGGCAGAGTCCGGTCCTACCACACGGCTGAATTCGGAGAGGGCGATGCCGGAGTCACGATTGCGGAACTCTAATCATTC
>JAZASQ010000221.1:0-2560 GCA_036343235.1 Lachnospiraceae bacterium | reverse complement strand
TTCGAGGGAATTGCAGTCATCTGTGTCGCGTCTGTCATCGAAACCTTTGTGACATAGGAACCGTTGAAGGCCCCTTCCTGAAGGGTCGTCACATTGGACGGCAGATCGACTTCCGTGACCGAGCCGTTGTTTGAGAGGAAGCCGGTACCAATTGTGGTGACAGTCGACGGGAAACGTCCCGCCTCATAATCCGCCTTCGAGGACCCTGCACCTGCGAGAATTCCTCCCGGCGGAGTATTGTTATAGCTCAGCAAAATCGTGTTCGTTTGGTCCAGTTCAAAGCCCGCTTCCTCCGCATCCGGATTCTTCTTCTCGGCGCGTGTGCTCTGCGAGACGATGACCCAGACAGAAAGCACTATGGAGAGGGCAATCATGATCCAGCCGATTTTCGTACCCTTTTTCATTGCGGTAAATCTACCCCCGATATTTTTAATGAGATGAACAAATATATTGTCTGTCATCCGGACCCTTCACTCCTTTCTCTGGGAGCAAAGCATTTTTCTTTTCCATATAATAATGTGTCAGCCAGTCCGCCTTATCGGCGCACAGACTTCTTCTACAATATCTTGTATATTATAAAACAGCTTTTCCACTATTTCCACTGTATTTTGCAAATTTTTACCCCCGCAACACAAGTTGTGGGGGCATTTAGATCAAATCGGGGCAAAAAAGTTTCTCCGGTCTGCGTGCAATATGGAAAAAAGGTATCTCCGGCTAAGCTCTCTGCGCGGCCGCGCTTGGGACAGGCTTAGGGGTAGGGACGGGATTTACATTAGTATCAAGATACGCGTTTCGCGACGACGTAGAGACGGCCGTTGTCCTTGTAGCTGTCGCAGGTGGACAGGGTCAGGACCTGGTCGCCGGGAGTCAGGTCCAGGTCGGCCGGGTAGAGGGTCTGGGCGCGGACATTTTCCACGAAGGCGTTCCACTCGTCCATATTCGCGGCCCGGATGAAGTTGTAGTAGCGGTAGTCGGACGAATCCTGGTACTTGACCTCGGAGAGGCAGACCGCCACGACCTCGTAGGTCCGGTGCTCATAAATCGTGTTGAAGGTAATCGTCTTGTGGTTGCGGTAGAAGTCCTCGCTCTCGTAGTAGTTCTTCAGCTTGCCGAACATCTGGCCCGAGTGCATATTGTGGCCGTAGATGATCGTGTTCGTCGTGGGGTTCACAATGTCGCAGCGGGCGTCCACGAAGAGGCTGCCGTTCGAGTCCTTCTCCTTGTCGAAGTTGCGCTTCAGGTAGAAGTCGTTGTCCGCGGCTTTCAGGACCGGGTAGTCTATGTCCGTGTCCGGAATCGTGAGCCAGCCCGCGAGGTCGGTGTTGCGCTCATAAAGGGTCTGGAACTCGGAGAGAATCGTGAGGGTGGCCGGGTCAATAATGGTCTGCACCGCGAAGGGGTCCGCTGCCGGCTGGGTGAACTGGGTCCCACCGCCGGTCACGGCGGCAGAAGGCGTTGTACTGTCTGCGGCGGAGTACGTATCTCCCGCGTCCAGGGCTCCTGCGGTCTCCGTGACGGCCTCGGAAGCCGGGCCCAGCTGGGCCCGGAGCTCCTCGGCCTGTCTTGCCCTCTTCATGGACTGCAGCTGCTGGCCCCCGAAGTAGACGAAAAGGGCCGCTGCCGCGGCAGTCAGGGCGATGCCGATCCAGCGGGTGTAGCCGGTCTTCCTGTCCGCCTCCTCCACGAGCTCCCGGTCGGCAATCAGGCCCTTGGAGCGCTCGGCCACAATGTCGCTGATATGGCGGGCGAAGTCGTTTCCGATATCGGTCTTAAAAGACAGGCGACCGTCCCGGATGTCCTTATATATGCGGACAGCCACCTCGGGGTCCTGAATGTCCAGCTTTTCCTGGATGACGGAAATCTTCTTCAGGTCCTCCTTCCCGTCCCTGTACTCGTGGAAGGAAGAGAATGTGTAGTCGCCGATTGTGAAGGTGTTCTTTTCTTTCATGACCCGGAAATTATAGCACGAAACCCGCGGACAGAGAAATCCCCCGGAGAGGATTCTCCGAGGGATTTTCATTATTCATATGAATAATATAGAGCCTTTACGTATCAGCGGACATATATGCTTTCCGGAGTACTGTAGGCAATGGGCTGGCCTGAAGAGCCTGCGACATAGGCCTCGACAAGGACCTGGGTCGAGCCGGAGCCGAGGTCCGTCAGCTTATAATTGTTTGCCGAGCCGGAAGTGATGAGCATCTTGCGGACGCCCCTCGTACTCGTGTATGTGACGCGGTAGCCGTCCGCCGTGCCGGACCGGTTCCAGCGGATGACGGCTGTCGTGCCGGACCTGCCTGATGACGTAAGACCCGAGACAGGCGCCACATAGATGTGGAAGACCTTCGTTGTCGTACCTATATAGTATTTGCCATCGCCCTTGATTGTCACAATGGCATTGCCGGGTTTTACATTATTCCGGACCGTGTAGGTGTAGTCCGCCCCGTTTCGAAGCTGGGTGTAGCCCGTATTGATGGAGAAGATCGGGGTGACGGCGGAGCCGGTATAACGGGCGTCGGACGGGCCCTGGAAGGTGCAGGACTTGATGGGACGGGGCACGATC